>CAYWCJ010000045.1:0-20621 GCA_964456595.1 uncultured Gemmatimonas sp.
AACACGTCCCGGAAGATCGTGTGTTCAAGCGTGGACTTGTCGACGCTCACCCAGCCGTCCGCGGTAGCCAGTGGGCTGTGCTTCAGGAAATCCGGAGCACTGTGCGGGGGCGTCACGTGCATCATGTCGTAATGCTCCACAATAGTGCTGCCGTCGGCCAGCCGGAACACCGCCTCGCGCGCCTCGGCACGAATCTCGATGAGTTCGTGCTCGAGCAGGATCTCGATCCCGCGCTCGTTACAAAGGCGGCGGAGCGTGGCCCCGTACGCGGGGGCCGTGAAGTTCGAGGCTTTGGCATTCATGAACAACACGCGTGTCTTGTCACGCACGCCCTGCCGTCGAAACGACTCCTCGGCCAGGTACATGATTTTTTGTGGTGCGCCTCCACACTTGACCGGGGTCCTGGGCTCCGTGAAAATAGCGGTGCCACCGCGGAACGTCCGGATGGCCTCCCATGTGGAAGCGACGGTGTCGTACGAGTAGTTGCTCACCACGCCGGTCCCCGGCTTGCCGACATTATCGGCCAATCCGGGAATCGCCGTCCAGTCGAGTTGCACGCCGGCAGCCACCACGAGCTGTTCATACTGCAGCACGCGACCCGTGACCGTCGTGACAGCGTGTGCGATCGGATCGATGGTGGCGACGGCATCCTGGATCCAGGTGGCGCCAGGCGGAATGAAGTCAGCCTCATTCCGCTCTGAGTCTTCGCGGGGGAAGATGCCACCGCCCACCAGCGTCCAGAGCGGTTGGTAGTAGTGTTTGGCGGATGGCTCGATGATCGTGACCGCAGGAGCATCCGGTCGCGCGCGCAACTGCGCGCCCACCGTCAGTCCTCCCGAGCCGCCACCGATAATCAGCACGTCGTGAGATTCGGACATGATCAGCCTCTCTGCGGCGTCGTCGGCGAGGACGACAGCTGTGGTGAACGATTGAGGGTGCGTCCCACCCGGGCAGCCCCCCGGAGAATCACACCGACGGTGCGTTGCACATCCGGATCCCGCAGCGCGCGCAGCATGCCGAACAACCCGAGTGGAGCCGGTGGCGCCGCGGCCTTCGCCTCGCGCATGAGCTCGTCCAGGCTGTCCACACCGATCGCGACGGCACCAGGGAGGCGGTCGGCGGCGAGCATGGCCTGCTCCAGCATGGGCAGGCGATCGAGCAGCATGTTGAGCATACGCATCGACTCGGGTGCCGTGACGCGCTCGACCAGGTGCAGCGTCGCGCGGAGACGGGCGTCCACGTTGATGCCGCGGTCGCTCGCACGGCGCACCAGTTCATCCGCACTATCCACCACGATCGCCACCGCAGGCTGCGCCTGCGCCATCAGCGCCGTCAGTGATGCCATCGACTCCGCCGCGTGCTCCAGACGCCGTAGGAGCACGTCTGGTACAACAGACACCGGCCCATCGCCGGCGTGGACGTCCAGGGTGTGACTCATGGCAGTCATGGTGTGCTCCATCGCATCGAGGAGGTTGCGTCGGGTCGTGTGCTAATGAGCGGAGACGCCCGCGGTGGCCGTCTCCCGGTAGTTGGCCATCTGGTCGTTGACGTTGGTCACGCCGAAGCCATGCCGCTGGAGCAACGACACAGCGTGCGCCGAACGCGCGCCGCTGTTGCAGTGAACGATGACGGGCTGATCTCTCGGCACCTCGTTCAGCCGCACGAAGAGACGGGTGTGCGCGATGTTGAGCGCATCCGGGATATGGTGGTGTTCGAAGTCCGCCTTGCCGCGCACGTCAAGCACGGTCACCCCGCCGCGCAGGCGCTGCCGCTCGAGTTCCTCCATGTCCACCGACGGAATCGTGGAGAGCGTACCGCCGGCCGCAGCATACGTCGCAACGTCATCGGGCGTGATGTAGCCCATGATTTCGTCGCTCCCGATGCGGATCAGCGCGCGCACGGCTTCATCGAGCCGGTCTTCCGAAACCACGAGGTAGATTGGCGTTCCCTCGTCGACGTATGATCCCACGATACTCACCAACTGGTAGTCCATCTCGGCGAGAATGGAGGACGGCAAGTGTCCAGCGAGAAATGCCGCGCGGGGTCGCGTATCGACGATGACGATGTCCATGCGGCCGGTGAGCGCGGCAATCGCCGACGGCTCGACATGCGGCGGCGAGGGAATGTGCGCCAGCACCTTGGGGCCGGCGCGGTTGTCACGTTTCATGCGGGCGAAGTACACCGGCGGCTCCGGCTGTCCCGACAGGATGAAGTCCACAAACTCGTCATCACTCGTAGCCGCCTGGATGGACGGATTGGTGCGCAGCTCATAGCCCACCGTAGACGACGGAACGTCGCCGAGGGACTTCCCGCACGCACTGCCCGCCCCGTGCGCCGGCCAGACCTGCAGGAACTCAGGCATCAGCCGGAACGACTCCACGGACTTGTACAACTGCTTGGCGCCGGGCACCATGGTGCCGGTCATGCCTGCCGCCATCTCCAGCAGGTCGGGCCGGCCGAGATCACCCACGAAGACGAAGTCGCCCGTGCACAAGGCCACGGGGTCTGCCGCGCCCGCGCCCTGATCGTGCACGAGATACGAGAGGTGCTCGGGCGTGTGCCCCGGCGTATGCAGCGCCGTGAACTCGATATTCCCCACCATGAAGCGGTCGTTGTTATGCAGCAACCGGTGGGGATAGCCAGACCCGAGCAGCCATTCGTAGCGCCAATCCGGGGCTCCCTCATCGCTGGCGTATACGGTCACCCCGCGTTCAGCGAACTCGCGCAGCCCCGACAGGTAGTCGGCATGGATGTGCGTGTCCGCCGCAGCGATGATGCGCAGCTTGTTTGCCGCGGCTGCCTCGTAGTAGCGATCGATATCCCGCTCGGGATCGATGATGATGGCCTGACCGGTGCGCGGACATCCTATCAGGTACGCGTACTGGGCCAGTTTGGTATCGTGAATCTGTCGCACCAGCATCGGAGCCTCCGGGACTCAGTTGGGTTTTTGTGGATAGGCGATGTAGTTCGACGGGATCGTGCCGGTCAGCGACTCGAGCCAGGTCACGATCGACCGCACGTCGGATGCAGAGAGCTCCTTGCCCAGCTGATGGTGGGCCATGAGCCGGACGGCCTCGGCGAGTGTCGCCACGGAGCCATCGTGGAAGTAAGGACCGGTCTTCGCCACGTTCCGGAGCGACGGCACCTTGAACACCAGCAGGTCGTTCGCATCGCGGGTGACGCCTATGCGACCACTATCGGATTGCGAGAACCACGGATGGATCATGCCGACCTTCATGTACCGATCGCCGCCGAGGTAGCGGCCGGCGTGACAGCTCTGGCATCCCGTGTCGAGAAACGTGCGCAGTCCGCGCCGTTCGTCGAGCGTCAGCGCGATGCTGTCACCTTCAAGGAAGCGGTCCCATCGAGACGGCGTCACGAGCCCGCGCTCGAACGCGCCGATGGCTCGGCCGACATTGTCATAGTTGATCGGCGCTCCCTCACCGGGGAAGGCGGTGCGGAACATGGCGACGTACATACGAGAATCACGAAGATGAGCAAGTACGGCGCTGGTATCCGGCATTCCCATTTCGATGGGATTGAGAATCGGGCCCTTTGCCTGCTCTTCCACATCGACGGCGCGGCCATCCCAGAACTGCGCTACGTGGCCGGCGGCGTTGTAGACCGTGGGAGAATTGCGCGTGCCGGCACGGCCATCATGCCCGAGTGACACTGAACGTCCGTCCGCGCCATAGCCGTTGAGCGCGTGACAACTGTTGCAGGACACGTCGTGGCCGTCCGACAGCAGGGTTTCATAGAACAAGGCGCGTCCGAGGTCGGTCTTCGCCTTGCCGGCAGTGCCGATGGGCATGTCCACGCGAACAGGCAGCGGCGTGAAGTACGCGAGCTCCGTTCTCGTGAGGTCCGTGGAGCGCACCAGCGTACCCGCTGACGTCTCGCTCGCTGCGCCAGCAGCCGTGTCCGTCTGCTTCGCGTCGCCGCAACCACCGAGCATGACGCCGATGAGACATCCGGCGCCTACGGTGCGCGTCCTGCTGATCTCTGGCCGCAAGATGTCTCCGGGATGATGCCCGTCTAAAAGCGGTTCCCAATCGTGTTCTCTGCAGATTGCCTGATGCCGCGCGCCCCGCAGTCAGGTGATCGCGACACGCGTGTCCGACTTACTCGCACACGGACTCGGGCGCGTGTGCGCCGTTTCGCGCCGCACACTCACCTTTCATGCCGACTGCTGCGGTTGAAGGCGTGAAGATCGTCAACGAGTACGCGGCCCTTCGCCTCGCCGGGCGGCCGCTCTCGCTGCGATTACCCGTCCGACCGCGTGCTGCGCTCGCCCTGCCACTCCTGCTCGGTTGATCGACGGGCACGGCAGATCCACACCTGATGCGTTGGCGTGCGCAGGCGGAGCGCGTCACGATCGTGCGCGACGATTGGGGCGTCGCGCACGTGCACGGGCCGACGGATGCGGATGCCCTGTTTGGAATGATCTTCATCGATTCCACCGACCTGCAGCAGCAGCTCGCCCGGAGTCCAGCGTGGCTGCAGTCGTTGATGACCGCGTGGGCCGATGGTCTCAACTACTACCTGCAGACGCACCCCGACGTGAAGCCGGAGGTGCTCACACACTTCGAACCGTGCATGCCGCTCGCCTTCAGCGAAGGGAGCATCGGCGGCGACATTGAACGGATCTCACTCGACAGTCTGCAGTCGTTCTACGGCGCCCGGCCAACTCCGGCGATGAAGGTCGGGCTCGCGCCGACCGTATGACGATTCGATCGCGCCGGGTCGAACGGGTTCGCGGTCGCACCGGCCAACACCGCGAATGGTCGCGCACTGCTGCTCAACTGCACGACGCTGCTCGCCGCGTAGGACGACTTGCCGTCGAGCGATGCACGCAAGACGACGCTCGCCGAGCCGATGAGCGAGTTGCGCGGTTGGGACTATCGCTGGAGTGCGACCTCCGTACCGACCACACTCGCCGTTTACCGGGGCGAAGCGCTCTGGCGCCGCGTACTCGGCGTGTCCGACAACGAAGACCTCGCGTCGTATGCAGCGCTGCGCGAGAAATCGAGCGCGTCGGATAAACTCGATGCGTTGGTGGCCGCGACCGATTCACTCACGGCCGCATTCGGGCAGTGGAACACGCCCTGGGGCGAGGTGAATCGCTTTCAGCGAGTGACCGATGACATCATGCATCGGTTCGACGATGGCCAGCCAAGTCTTCCGGTGCCGTTCATGACGGGGCAATGGGGTTCGCTGGCGTCGTTCTCTGCGGTAAACTATCCGCAAACGAAGAAGCGCTTTGGCGTGGCCGGCAACAGCTTTGTGGCCGTCGTCGAATTCGGCGACAGCATGCGTGCGAAGGCCGTGACGGCCGGCGGCGAGAGCGGCCGCATCGGGTCAACGCACTTCAACGATGAGACCGCGCGCCACGCCGCAGGCAATTTGCGCGATGTCTACTTCTACCCGAACCAGCTCGTCGGCCACACCGAACGCACGTACCATCCGGACAAGTGCGTATGTTCGTCCCCACCACGCAGTCCCCGTGCGTCAAGGTGTGCATCATTGGCGCCGAGCAACTGTGCACGGGCTGTCGCCGCACCCTGAACGAGATCGTACGCTGGAGCACGATGAGCGCGGAGCATCGCATCGCCGTGAACCAACTCGTGAGATTCGAGTCCAACGACCGGAACCGGTAACCGCCATGCCCGTCAGCATTTTCAACGATGTGATCGGCCCCGTGATGCGCGGCGCGTCCAGCTCGCATTGCGCCGCCGCGCTGCGCATCGGTCGGCTCGCGCGCGACCTGATGACCAACGACATCGCGCACGCGCTTATCGAGTTCGATGTCAACGGGTCGCTCCCCAACACGCACGAAAGCCAAGGCTCCGACATGGGCCTCTTCGGCGGATTCCTCGGCTGGGATGCCGCGGACGAGCGACTCCCGCAGTCGGCGCGTGCGCTGCGCGAGGCCGGCACCGTCGTCGACATCCGCTACATCGACTGTCACGACCCGCACCCCAACACCTACCGACTGACGCTCTCGAATGCACGCGAAACGCACACCATGATCGCCATCTCGACCGGTGGCGGCATGATCGACGTGCGGCAGATCGATGGCCAGCCAGTGTCACTTGACGGCGGCGCGCGTGTGGAGGTCGGCGGTCGCGTACTCAACCCGGTGTTGCCGGTCCTGACGCAGCCTGACGCAGTGCTGCCGTTCAACACCTGCACTGAACTCCTTGCCTTCGACGCGGGACGTGGCATTCCGCTCTGGCAGTGGGCCGTGCACTACGAGATGGTGCGCGGCGCACTGAGCGAAGAGGCCGTGCTCAGCATGATGGTCGACATCGTGCGCATTCTGCGCCGCTCCATCGCACAGGGCATTGCCGGCACCACGTACGCGGATCGTTTGCTCGGGCATCAGTCCGGCAGGTTCGCCGACAAGATGCAACGCGGCGCGCTGCTGAACGCCGGCGTGCTCAATCGCACGGTGCTCTACACGACCGCGCTGATGGAAGTGAAGAGCGCCATGGGCGTGATCGTCGCCGCGCCGACAGCGGGCGCGTGCGCCGCGCTGCCGGCATCGTGCATCGCGGTGGCCGAGGAGATGAACCTCGACGAAGTCGCGATGGCGCGCGCCATGCTTGCCGCGGGGCTGATCGGCGTGTTCATCGCCGGCCCGTGGACGTTCGCTGCCGAAGTCGGTGGCTGTCAGGCCGAAGGCGGTGCGGCCGCCGCGATGGCCGCCGCGGCGCTGGTCACGCTGGCCGACGGTACGCTTGCCCAAGCCACCGGCGCCGCGTCCATGGCGCTGCAAAGCATGCTTGGCCTCATCTGCGATCCGGTGGCCGCACGTGTCGAGATTCCGTGTCTCGGCAAGAACGTCCTCGCCGCCAGCAATGCCGTCTCCTGTGCGAACATGGCGCTTGCCGGCTTCGACGCCATGATTCCCTTTGACGAGGTCGTGGACGCCGCACGACGTGTTGCTGCGCGTATGCCGCGCGAGCATCGCTGCACCGCGCTCGGCGGTCTCGCCACCACGCCAACCGCGCTCCGGCTAGGCGCCGAACTCGCCGCGCGTCGCGCAGCCACCGGGTCCTGCGTCACCGCGGCTTCGAGCGGCACGCATCCCATTGACTGAGGAGGCACACGGGATGCACACCGGAATGCTCTTCATTGAGCATGCGTACCGTCGCGACGAGTTCGTACAGGATCTGCGCGTGTCGCGACATACGGTGATCACGTTCGATGGCTAGTCTCCGGCGTATCGCCGAAGAACCTCAACGACGCTTCAGGCTCCGCACGAAACAGCTGTTCGCGCGCGAGGTGACGTTCAATAGCGGCCATCAGCTCTTGCAGCTCCGCCACCGTCTTTTCGAGGACTTGGCGATACAACCACTTATACCAGATCAGCGTCGCAACCGCCGCCATCCCACCCAGTGCGAGGCCGGGAATGGCAGCGAGTGCCGCTGACCCGACAACGCCGGCCAGTACCGACGTACCGCCAGTGCCCGCGATCGCCGCGTGAAAGCCCATCATGCCCCAATCCGTGTACAGGTTTCGACGCAAACCTGTTCGCAAATCACCGGTAATCACGATCTCACACGTCGGCCGTTCGGCCGTTCCGCGCGCGTTCAGCGTCACGCTCAGATCGAACATTTCCAACTGCTCCAATCGGTACGCCAGCCGGTTGTCTTTGGACGTCATTCTGAACAGATTCGCGAGGCCGCTGGTCGTCAGGCGCGGCATCGTAAACCGCAGGACGCCACCATCGAGAGGGTGGCCGTTCACCGCGTCATTGAACTTGAGCTTGTACGGCGCGGCGGTGAACACCGTGTCGATCGCCGCCAGCGTAGCCTTGGGCGACGCGTTGATCACTCGCGAGACGCTGATCGCGCGATCTGCGGTGCCCAGCATGCTGGTGAACTGGCGGTCGAGTCGCTCGCTGATGACCGGGACGACGACCCCCGGTGCCTGCGTGCGACGTTCCGCCAGCGCCAGTGCGACATACTGGCGAGAAATGCCCGCTTCCACGGCGGCCGCTTCGACATCGCGCACGCGATAACTCCCGCTCGCCGCATCAGCGTGGTCGGCGGTCGTCGGTGCCTGAAGCTTCGCGGTGCGCTCCATGCGGCGCGCCGCTTCGGCCTGCAACTGCGCGGCGCGCTGCCAGACCGCTAACGCCTCCTGCTCCGTCAGCACACCGCCAGGGGCGGCGTCGGCAACGGTGTGCTCCGCGGCCTCGGCGTCGCGCATCGCCGCATCCAGCGCGTTCGCCAGCTCATCGGCCGTCGCGTAGCGGTCTTCGGGGCGTTTGCGCAGACATCGCTCAATCACGGCGACGACACTGTCCGGCACGTGCGGCGCAGCGGTGGCAATTGAGGGTACCGGTCGCGTCACATGCGCCACAAGCACACTCTGCGGCGATCCATTGAAGGGCAGTGCACCGGTGAGTGCACGAAATCCGACCACGCCCAGCGCATAGATATCGGTTCTTCCGTCGACCGTTTCACCCGACGCTTGCTCCGGACTCATGTAGTGCACCGACCCCAGCACGTGTCCATCCATCGTCAGTCCACTCGCATCGTTCCCGCGGTCGCGTGCGATCCCGAAGTCCGTGACCACTGCTCGGCCAGAGGCGCGATCAAGCAGGATATTGTCGGGCTTGATATCGCGATGCACGACGCCGCGCGCATGCGCATACGCCAATCCCCACGCGGCCTCGCGCAGCACGCGCACCGTCTCGCTCACCGGCAGAGTGTCGCGGTCGCGAAGTCGATCGCCGAGCGACTCGCCATCGATGTAGCGCATGGTGAACCCACGGCTCCCATGCCGCCCACGCCAAGGGGTCGGATGATGTCGAAGAGCTCGCGCAGGGCGGGCGCGATCGGTGGGGCGTCAGGCGTCCGCGGCGGGATGGTCACGCCGTCTCCGGTCGGGTCAGTAAGCGGCGGGCTCATCGGGGTGTTGGCTTCATTTGATCATGAAAATAGCAGCGTCCGCTCTTCCGAAGCCAGAGACATGATGGCCTCTACGTCGGAATGATTGGCTTCCAGCGCCGCCGGCCCATCGCACCCAACGTCGCCGCCTTGCCGCGCGTCTCTTCTTCATGCACCACCTGTCGCTCAGACTGCTTCAACCCAACCCCACCGCCCTCTCCTCGGCCGGAGCCTTCATGCCGTTGGTTCGCACCATTTCGTATTGTCTTGCCGTCGCCGTCTCCGCGTCACTCGCCGCCGCGACGTTGTCCGCGCAGTCGGCGCCTCGCACCAACGTGTACGGCAATCCGCAGCGCGTTGCGCCGGCGCCTACCAAGGCCGGCATCGATGTGCGCGACCTGCAGATCCGACTCTATCAGTTTGCGGACGACTCGATGCTTGGCCGACAGGTCGGTCGCGTCGGCAACATGAAGGGCACGGACTACATCGCCGCCGAGATGAGGCGGATGGGGCTCGTGCCCGCGGGCGACAACGGCACATACTTTCAGGTGCTGCCGTATCACCTGCGCAAGTTCACCAACCATTCGCGGTTGACATTCGACGGCAATCCGTTGGCGTGGAACACGGAGTGGGTGGCGGTGCCCGGCGCGCGCGCGCCGCGGACGATTACGAACGCGAGCGTTATTTACGGTGGTGTCGTGGGCGACTCCGCCTCATGGATCGCGAAGGAGCAGAGCGTCGGCAAGCTGGTTGTCATGAAGCCCGCCGATCGGCCCGCGGCGCCGCAAGGTCGCGGTGCTGGACCCGGCGCGTTCGGAGCGCAGCAGTCGACGTATCCGGACGCGGCGGCCATCGCCATTGTCGATCTCGATGCACTCACGCCTGCGCAGCGTTCGGCGGTCAACGAACCGATCGTCGCGACGTCGAGCGCCGGCGGTCGTGGTGGACGTGGCGGCGCACCGGGCGGTGGTCGCGCGCCTCCGCCGCCCACGGACTCTGTTGCATTGCTCACCCTCCGTCTCGCCGAGCTTACCACGCAGATGCAGCAGCAGACAGCGACGCTCTCTCCGCAGGCCACGCTGCGCCTCACCCGCGACGCAGCTGCACAGCTGTTCAAGGGCAAGCCGATCGACGCGCTCAGCCCCGGCGCAACGGGCGGCGTTGTCACCGCTTCGCTCGATTTCGTCGAACTGCCGACTGAATGGGCGCGTAATGTCGTCGCCGTCATCCCTGGCAGCGATCCGAAACTCAAGCACCAGTATGTCGCCATCGGTGCGCACAACGATCACGTCGGCATCACCACGCCGGTGGATAAGGATTCGATTCGAGCCTTCAACATCGTAAAGAATCGGTATCTGCTGGCGAACGACATGAATCAGTTGAACGCAGCCGGCAAAATGAACGCCGACGGTTACAAGGTGAACATGGACAGCATCCGCCGGATCTATCCGAAGCCACGTCTCGACTCGATCAACAACGGCGCCGACGACGACGGTTCAGGCTCGATGGGCGTGCTCGAAATCGCCGAAGCCATGCAGGCGATGCCGCTGAAGCCCAAGCGTTCGACGCTGTTCGTCTGGCACACGGGCGAAGAAGGTGGCCTGGTCGGCTCGGCGTTCTACGTCGCCAATCCCACCCTGCCGCTCGATTCCATCGTCGCACAGATCAACGTGGACATGATCGGACGCGGTCGCGCGGACGACATCCCGGGCGGTGGCAACGACTACGTCGGCGTCGTCGGCTCCTTCTTCGACTCGAAGGATTTGGGCGAGACGGTGCAGGCGGTGAACAGGAAGCGCAGCATGCCGCTCGACTTCGACTACAAGTTCGACAAGCCGATTGCGTGGGGTGGCTATAACAACATTTACGGCCGCAGCGATCACTTCAACTACGCGCGCGCGGGCGTGCCCATCGCGTTTTTCTTCACCGGGCTCCATGGCGACTATCACCAGCGCAGCGACGAGCCGGAGTTCATCGACTATCCGCACTTCGCGAAAATCGCGAACTATCTCAAGGATCTCGTGATCGAGGTGGGAAACGGTCCGCGTCCGCAGCTCAACGGCACTCAGCCCGCCAAGCCGCGGGTGATCACGCCGTAGTCGCCTCAACGTCCACGTTCGGTCGTGATGCGCGTGAAAAACATGTGCGAGTTCATCCCGGGATTCGACCCGCCAAAACTCGCGTTCGACAGATGATGCAACGTGTAGCCGAACGACAACCGTGTCCCCGAGGTCGCGCGCCATTGCATGGCCACGCTGGGATTCACGGTGAAGTTGTATTGCGTCGCGCGGCCGAATGGCACGACCTTGCTGAACCACGCGGCGCCCGACGTCACCTGCCATACGCTCGACAACCGCTCACCGTGCGTGATCTCCGCCTGCGCGCTGAGCGGTGCAATGCCGAAACCCCAGCTGTCGTGCGGCTGATACCTGGCCAGCGCCGCAGGATCGGGCGCACGCGACGCATCGCGTAACGCGGGTGGAATGCGCCGGGTCGGCGCGCGACTGTTCACGAGCATCAGCGGCAGCGCTTCCGTTACCCAGCTGAAGCGGGCTCCGTGCCACGCGAACAGGTCGCGCGCCCACTGCACGCCGAGAATGCGCATGTACCCGTTCACATTCTCGTTGTCCGACGCGGTGAGCGTGGCCACCGACCCGCCAACCCACGCCGTATACGAATCACGCGGTGGCAGCCATCGAAACGAGGAGACGCTGATGCTGTCCATGACGACCGCGCTCGACCTCTCGGCCGCGGGCGCGGACTGTGTCGTCGGCTGTGCGAGGGCACCGCCTGCGGCAACCGCGTTGGAGGCCAACAAGAGCGCCGTCGCGATGCGAACGCCTCGGCGCGATGCGACAAGCAAAATGACCTGCGGGAACGACACGATCCGGTCTCCGGTCTGTTGGACGATGCGCCGAACGTCTGTACGGCACCGCGACCAAGCAATCTCGGCAGGACGACGACCAATCGCCACAACTCGCCACTCGCAACCGCAGAAGGAGCCACGCGCGCCGATGCCCGCCTGAGGTCAATCGGTGACGGCGCGATACCTCGCCGTCGTGATTCCCTCACGGTTCTGTGACAGGCCCGACCGAAAATGACGATCCGATACCCCCTCCGGGTCGCTCATGTCATCTCACTTTCGGAGCATCGACACGCCATGCGCCAGCGCATCCTCCAGATCGCCGGGCTCACCCTGTGTGCCGCGCAGCTGGACGCGCAGTCCACGACCTCCACGACGGCCAAAAAGGACACCACCCAGAAACTCGGCACCGTCCAGATCACCGCCACCGCGTCCGGTCAGGGCGAGGCCCGCGCGGCCAACGGACTGGGCAAGAGCGAGCTACAGGAACGAGCCGCTGGCACGACGCCCCTCAAGGCACTGGAGCGTCTTCCTGGCGTGAACTTCCAAAGCTCCGATCCGTGGGGCCAGTACGAATGGTCCAATCGCATCACCATGCGTGGTTTTCAGACGCAGCAGGTCGGGCAGACATTCGATGGACTTCCGCTCGGCGACATGAGCTACGGCAACTTCAACGGCTTGGGAATCGGACGCGCGGTGGACTCCGAGAACCTCGCCGGTGCCAGCGTTGCGCAGGGAAGTGGCGCGCTCGGCACGTCATCGGCAAACAACCTGGGTGGCGTTGTGCAGTATGCCTCGGACGCGCCTGGCGTGCGACGCTCGCTCGGTCTCAGGCAGACCTTCGGGGGGGCCAACACCTTCCGCACCACCGGCCGCTTCGACACGGGCTTCTGGTCGTCGGGCGAGAAAGGCGCCAGTGCGTACCTCAGCTACACGCGACAGGACAACGACAAGTGGAAAGGCGCCGGCGAAATCGCTTCTCCGATCAACAAGGGATTGCTCAGTCAGAACGGGATTTTCCGAGATGGACAGACGTGGCTCGAACAGGTGAATGCGAAGAGTGTCGTGTTCTTCGGGCCGGCCAAGTTCACCGGCTACTACGCCTTCTCCAATCGCAGCGAAGCGGACTACGTGGACTTCTCGCTGCGCCGCTACAACCAGAGTGGCCGCGACTGGGATCAGTTCTCCGATTGGAATCTCGCCAAGCAGTTTGCCAGCACGTCCGGGCAGGAAGACGAGGCCTACTGGCAATCATCACTCGGTGCACGCCGCGATCACCTGACGTATCTGCTGGCCGATTTCACGCTGGGCGCCAACACGCATCTCTCGGTGCAGCCGTACTTCCACGCCAACAAGGGCAACGGCGATTGGCACGCGCCCACGTACGGGCCCAGCAGCTGGAGCCCCGATCCGATCTTCTTCCGCCAGACGCAGTACGACGGTCAGCGGGGCGGGGTCAATGCAAAGCTGTCCGCGCTCGTGGCGGGCAATGCATTCGAGGCCGGTGTCTGGTACGAGGGCAACGAGACGAACATTCGTCGTCAGGGGTGGGGGCTCAAGAATTTCCAGACAGGTCCGGCGGTCGACTTCAACAACAACATTCGCCTGTTTTTCGATCGTACGGGTGACATCACGTCCACCGTACTGTACGCGCAGAACACGAACGTCTTCGCCGAACGTCTCAAGCTCACCTACGGCGCCAAGTACCTGAACGTGCAGGCCGATTTCAAGAGCAATGGCAATACGGCAAACGCGAAGACGTTTGGCGATCCGAACCGCCCTGCGCTGAGTGTCGAGGCGAAGGGAAACTTCCTGCCGCAGGTTGGAGCGGTGTGGATAGTCAACGGCACCGATCAGCTGTTCGCCAACTACTCGGAAAACGTCAATCAATATCCACTCAGCCCGCAGTCGGGGATCTACAACCTCTCGCCGGCCGGCTTTGAGGCCTTCAAGGCCAACACCAGGCCGGAGCGCGCCACTTCGGTGGACATCGGCGTGCGCACGCGCCGCGAGAAACTCGAAGCATCGGTGTCGGGCTACGCCATCGACTATCGCAATCGGCTCGTCGGCACGGCCAACTGCCAGCTCACCGCCACCTGCGCGTCGGTCATCTCGAATGTCGGCACCGTCTCCACGTATGGCGTCGAAGGGCTGCTCAACCTCAAGCTCGCGTCGAGCGTGAACTGGGCCAACTCCGCATCGTACAACAGTTCGAAGATCAACGACGACTACAAGACCGGCACGACGACCGTGCGCTCTGGTGGCAAGTCCGTGGTCGACGCGCCGCAGCTGATGGCCAGTTCGACGCTGCGTTTTGCCCAGTCCGGATTCAACGGGTCGATCGGCGCGCGCTTCGTGGACAAGCGCTTCATCACCATCGAGAACGATCTCTCCGTGCCGTCGTACACCACCGTTGATGCGGGCATCGGATATCGCTTCGCACGTATTGGCGCGGCCAAGAACATCCTGTTGCAGCTCAACGCCGTGAACCTCCTTGACGAGAGTTACATCTCTTCGGTCGGCACCGGCGGCTTCGCGGTCAAGGGCGACATCCAGACGTTGCAGCCGGGCGCCCGCCAGCTGTTCTTCTTCTCGATCGGCACGAGCTTCTAGTCGCTGCTCGACCGACCAGTCCGGGAGGCGTTGCAGGCTCGCGCAGCCCGTCGACGTTGCCGTGTTTGTGCTCAAATCGTCGCGCGTTGGAGGCGGATCCATTTCGCCTTCAGCGCGCGTTGTCATTTCGGGTGATTCCCGTCTCGTTTGCCGACGGGGGCTCTGGCTAGCCGGTGCGGTGGGACGGCGCGTGCCGTGGCTGCTACTTCGTGACATATTTGAGTCGTCTATGACTCGGTGACCACCGCAGACGTCGTCGTCCCACCGAATCATTGCTGCATCGTTGCCGAAACACTGCTGGCCCATCGCGGTATGACGGCTGCGCCGGATTGACGATCACCGCACAAGGCAGGAGCCGCAGGCATGGCAGACGAGGGGCAGTCCGGTTCGCAGGACGGCGTGATGCCAACGGAGCTTCCGGTGGCCTCGGCCGCCGACATTGCCCGCCTGGACAAGGCGCGCAACGAACTGCTGCGTGTGCATCGCGCGCTGCTGGAAGTGGAGCGCCTGCGGTACGAGCGGGTCCGCGGTCGTGTCGCCAACAACAGTGCGTTCCTGCAGCTCGTCATCAACGATCCGTGGTTCGACTGGCTGCGGCCGATGGCGCAGTTCGTTCTCCTCATCGACGAGCGCACGAGCGACAAGAAGTCGCCATTGGGCACGGCCGAAGCGGCCTCGCTCTTCGATCGGGCGCGCGCACTGCTGCGGGCCGATGCAGAAGGCGATGCCTTTCAGCGCCTGTTCGCTGAATCCGTGCAGGCGTCACCGACGCTGGCCGTGCTGGCTCGACAAGTCGCGGCGAATCTCGGCGGCTGACCTGAATATGAAACGCGTCGCGCGTGAGGGCCTCTTTCTCGCCGCGTTGGCCCTTGTGGCCATGGCGTGCACGTCGACGTCCACGCCGCGCACGACCGCCGCCCCCGCGACACAGCCCCAGACGTCGTACGCGGCGCAATTCGACTACTTATGGGAGCGGTTCCAGACGCTCTATCCATCCTTCGAGTACAAGGGGATGGATTGGAAGGCGCAGCGCTCGACCTATCGCCCGCGTGCAGTACGGGCGCGTTCACAGGACGAGCTCATTGCGATCGCGCGCGAGATGCTCGAGCCGCTGCGGGATCTGCACGTCTGGTTCGTTGATCCGCGCGGGTCCGTCGTGCCGACGTATCGTCCGTCCGCCATGGCCAACTTCGATCGCGGCCGCTGGGAGCGGGCGCTGCGTGACGCCGGGATTGTGACGCGCGCCGGTGGTGCCGTGGAGGGGATGGTCGGTGGCTATCCGTACCTGTTCATCGGCTCGTGGAAGGCACCCATCGACGTCGCTTCGCTCGATCTGGTGCTGGCGCGGATGCGCGACGCCTCGGGGATGATCATCGACGTGCGCACCAATGGCGGCGGCAGCGACGCGACGGCGCTGGCGATCGTGTCGCGCTTCACGTCGCGCCCAGTCGTGGCCTCGTACATTCAGGTGCGCAACGGTCCCGCGATCGCCGATCTCGATGCGCCGGTGGCGCGTGTTATCTCGCCGCGTGGTCCGTGGCAATTCACGCGCCCCGTGGTGGTGATCACGGGCCGCGGAGGCTTCAGCGCCACCGAGAGTTTTGTGGCGGCGATGCGCACACTCCCGAACGTCATGGTCATCGGCGACACGACCGGTGGCGCTTCCGGCAATCCAGCGACGTTCGTGCTGGGGAACGGCTGGCAGTTCACCGTGCCGCGCTGGCTCGAGTTCGGCCCCGATCATCGCCCGATCGAAGGTCGGGGCGTCGCGCCACATCTCACGATCCCCTGGACGCCCGCGCTCTACGACAGCGAGCGCGATCCGCTCATCGACGCCGCGGTGGGCCTGCTGGGCGAGCGCAATGGCGTCTATCGCATCGCGCCGGCCATCGAGGGGCCGGGCGGCGCCACGGGTGCGGGCGCCACGGGTGCGGGCTCCGCGGGTGCGGGCGCGACGGGTGCGGGCGCGACGGGTGCGGGCTCCGCGGGAGGAGCGGGAGTCGCCGGTGCTGCGCCGGGGAGTCCGCGTGGTCGCTGAGAACGTCCCCGTCTGGGATGATGCGCAGTGGACCCCGTTGTCCGCGATGGACGGCGACCAGGTCGCAGAGAACTGCGTCGTTGGACTGGGTGGATCGGGACTGACACTCGTGCACGAGCTGCTCGATCGCGGCGAGCGTGTGGTGGCGGTCGACGCCGCCGACGTGGCCGCCGGCGCGGCGGGGCGCAACGGCGGATTCCTGTTGGCGGGCGCGTACGACTTCTATCACGACGCGGTCCGCCTGCACGGCCGCGAGCGCGCCCTCGCCATCTATCGGGCGACGCTCCGCGAGATCCATCGCATCGCGGAGGCCGCACCTGGCACGGTGCGCTTTGTCGGATCGCGGCGTCTCGCGGCCAGCGACGTCGAGGTGGAGGACTGCCGGACGCAGATGGCCGCCATGCACGCCGACGGCTTGGCATGCGAGTGGTATGAGGGCGAAGACGGCATCGGGCTGACGATTCCGGTGGATGCCGCCTTCAATCCGCTGGCCCGCTGTCGAATTCTGGCGCGGGCCGCGATCGAACGCGGCGCACGGCTGTACGCGCGCACCCCGGTGACCGCGCTGCGCGGTGATCGCGTCGACACGGCCACCGGTACCGTGGCCTGTCGTCGCGTGTTTGTGGCGGTCGATGGGCGTCTGGAAGTGCTGCTGCCCGAGCTCGTCGGGCGGGTTCGGACGGCGCGCCTGCAGATGCTCGCCACCGCGCCCACCACCGAACGCGTGGTGCCGTGCCCGATGTACTACCGCGAGGGTTACGAGTACTGGCAGCAGTTGCCCGACGGGTCCATCGCCATCGGCGGCTTTCGGGACCGCGCGGGGCCCAGCGAGTGGAGTCTGGACGCGCAGCCCACCGAGCCGGTGCAGCACTTGCTCGAGTCGTTCGTGCGCGAGCAGCTTGGGGTGAGTGTACCGATCACCCATCGCTGGGCCGCGTGCGCTGCCTTCTCGGACAACGGTCTGCCGGTGCTGGAGCAGGTACGCCAGAACGTCTGGGCCATCGGCGCCTATAGCGGCACCGGGAACGTGATCGGGGCGCTGTGCGCGCGCGCCGTGGTGGCGTGGGCGGTGGAGGGCAACGCGGCGCCTGCGCAGGCACTGACGGCCGCGGCGCGCGCGTAGATTGCAGCATCGGAACCACGGAGTTTCCGCCGGGTTTCCGCCGGATTGCAGCCTCGCCGCGCTGTCGCCAACGCCCCCGCCGCTTTCTCGTCCTGACGCACTACGTGACGCCCTGCGTGCCTCGCTTCATGATCACTGTGTTCGGAATAGCGGCGCTGCTCACGACCACGCTCCTGGCGATGTCGCTGACGGCAGCCCCCGCACAGGCGCAGACCCGCACATCGCCGCCCGTCACACCCGCGCGTCCCCCGGCCGGCGCTCCCGCGCCACCCAAGCTGCCGCCGACGCTGCGCATTCCCGACACGTTCGAGGAGCTGTTCGCGTATCGCGACGCGCGTGCGAGCGCCGCGCTGGCCTATCTGGGGTGCATGCAGTCGACCGTGAACGCGCTCCGCAGTGGCACGTTGGGCAGTGTGCCGCGACGCTGGTCGATGACGTGCCTGCAGCAGGGACGCGAATGGCGCGGCGTGTTCGGCGAACTCACCGACGATGGACCGGGGATGCAGGTGCATCGGCAATTCGCCGTGCGTGGGAGCGGCGTGGTCGTTACCGATGCAGTGGATACGGCGCTGGTGAGTGGCACGGCGCGTGCACTGCTTCGTGGACTCGCCTCGCCATTGGCGCAACAAGCGTCCGTGGGCTCGTTCATTCCCATCGCGCTGCCACAGCGTGGCTTCGTGGAGGTGTGGTTGGTGCCGGTGCCGGGCGATCCGTCGCGCGTGACGGTGGGCGGCGACTCGCTGATCCAGATGTCCAGCGATGGGGTTCGTGAACTGGGGCACAGTCGCAGCACGCCGCCGGTGCGGCAGTTGCTCATCGCGCCGACAGGGAGTTCGTACACGCTGCAAAGTTTGGAAGAGCGCGTGCCGCTGCTGAGTGAACTCGTGGTGGCGCGCATGGCACTCGACCTGGTGCCCGAAGTCCACGTGCGCACGTACCAGTACGATTCGAAGCTCACGCGCACCTCGCCAACCTGGACGCACACGCGTCGATGAATTCCGTGCCACTCCGTTGACCCCTTTCCTTCGCCCGCTGCTCATGGCTTCACTGCTCGCGCTGTACTGGCATCGGCCGCAGGCCGCCACCGCCGACAATGTGCTCGCCGCCTGCCCCGACACGCCGAACTGTGTGAGCAGCGACGCCACGCGTACGTCGCAGCGCGTGCCGACGGTCGCCTTCACCGATGCGCCGGATGTCGCCCAGCGCCGCGCACGCGAAGCGGTGCTGGCCGAACCGCGCAGTCGTGTGGTCACCGAACGCGCGGGTTATGTGCGCGCCGAATGCCGGAGTCTGGTGTTTCGGTTTGTCGATGATGTGGACATCGTGGTCGACTCGACGGCGCGCGTCTTCCGCTTCCGTTCGGCGTCGCGCGTCGGGCGCGGCGACATGGGCGTGAACAGGCGACGCATCGAGCGCATTTCGGAGCGCCTGCGCACGGCAACCGACTGACGCACCGATGACCACGACCATTCGCCCCGCCACGCCGGCCGATGTGCCACTCATTCGCGAGCTCATTGAAGGCTTGGCCACCTACGAGAAGCTGCGCCATGCATGCGTGGCCACCGACGCGCTGCTGCACGAGGCGCTCTTCGGCGCGCGGCCGTTCGCGGAAGTGGTGATCGCCGAGCGCGGGAGCGAGGCGGCGGGGTTCGCCCTCTTCTTCCACAATTTCTCGACCTTTCTTGCGCGACCGGGGATCTATCTCGAAGATCTCTTCGTGCAGCCGGCGCATCGCGGGGACGGCGTGGGAAAGTCGCTGCTGCAGCATCTGGCGCGTCTGGCCGTCGAACGAGGGTGTGGTCGGCTGGAATGGTCGGTGCTGGATTGGAACGTTGACGCGATCGGGTTTTACGAACAGTTGGGTGCGCGACCGCAGGATGACTGGACCGTCTATCGCGTCACGGGCGATGCCCTGACGCAGCTCGCAACCGGAGATGTGTGAGATGAGCGAACACAACGTGCGGACGACGACTCGGCGCGATGCCCTGCGCCTGCTGGCCGCGGGCGTGGGGGGCGGCGCACTGCTTCCGTCGCTGCTGGCGGCGACGTCCCGGGACGCCGAGAGCGACACCGCGCGTCGCATCGAGCGCATCGGCCTGCAGCTGTATTCGGTGCGCACCGCGATGGCGAAGGATCTCGACGGCACCATCGCCGCGATTGCCGCAGCCGGCATCACAGAGCTCGAATTCGCGGGCTACTACGACAAGAATCCGACGTGGTGGACGACCACGCTCAAAAGGCACGGGCTCACCGCGCCAAGCACGCACATGGGCATCCCTTCCACCGATGCCGGCTGGGACCCGCTGCTCGCCACGGCGAAGGCGATGGGACACGACTGGGTCATCATGCCGTACGTCATGCCGACGCAGTACAAAACCAGGGATGATTGGAAGCGTTTGGCCGATCGGTTGAACATCGCCGCGCAGAAGACCAACGCGGCCGGAATGCGCTTCGGGTATCACAACCACGACTTCGAGTTCATTCCCATCGACGGCACCACCGGCTACGAGATCCTCACCTCGCAGACGGACAAGTCCAGCATGAAGTTCGAACTCGACATTTATTGGGCGGTGAAGGCCGGCAAGGATCCGCTGCAGATCATGTCATCGATGCCGGGTCGCGTGACGTGCGTCCACGTGAAGGACGCAGGACCGCTCCCTGGCCGCGACATGCTGAACGTCGGTGCGGGCACGATCGACTTCAAAAACATCATCGCTCGCGGTCGCACGATGGGACTCGAGCACTGGTTCATGGAGCATGACAACCCGTCAGACCCGCTGGCGTTCATCAAAGCCAGCGCCAGCGCGATGAAGAAGCTGTAGTGCGACGCATTACGCGTCGGTCGAGGGTTGCCATCGGCGCGTTGCTGTTCGGCGCGTCGATGGCGCATGCGCAAGGCATCGCCGCGCGTAGCGCCCGCCCGTCGCCCGCCCGCACGACCGAGACGCTGGCGCGCGAAATCATGGCAGAGCTGATCGCCATCAACACCACGGTGAGCACCGGTTCCACCACGATTGCGTCGCGCAAGTTGGCGGCACGATTCACCGCTGCGGGCTTTGCGCCCGCCGATGTGATGGTGATGGG
>CAYWCJ010000046.1:0-6285 GCA_964456595.1 uncultured Gemmatimonas sp.
ATGATCTCGTGATTGTGCGAGGCGCAGTGGCGGGCGGATTTGGGACCCACGCCAAAAAAGCTCCGTTCGGTGCGACCGGCACCGGGGCACCGTTTATCGTCAGCGTTGCGTCACCCGAGCCAACAGCGCCGAGCAGGAAGTTGGAGTCGCGTGTGGCGAGGAGCTGATTGTCCGATGGATAGCGCACGCGGAGATCGAGCGCCGCTCCGCGTACCTCGGGCACCGGCGGCAGGCGGCTCACCAGCGTGGGAGCCGGCCCGGAGACCGCTCCTGGCGGCGGCGCACCGGGCGCCGGGGTCGTCGGCGCGGGCGGTCGCGCGCAGGCGCCGAGCACAACGCTTGCAACGAGCAGGGCTGTCCGCGCCGATGCGCGTCGTAGCCACAGCACTTCACACTTCACTCGCCGGGGAGCGGTTTCCATCCGGAGCAAGCTGGCCGTCGCGGGTGGCGCAGTCCAGCACCGGATTTGACCGACTGCGCGAGCGCGGTCCATCTTTACGCCGCGTCACCCCGCGTCTCGCTGCATGGCCGAGCTGGGGGGGACACAGGAAAATGCGGCAAAACCTATGGCGCCCCCGTCCGTAGGGAGATTCACGTCCTCCGTTTGCACCGGCCTGCCATATGATGCTGTGACTGTCTCAGACTCGCACTCACCCAGTCCGACCGCCGGTATCGACCCCCGGGTCCTCGTTCGCGTCTACGCGTTGACCGACGTTGGTCACACGCGCGATCACAACGAGGACACCTATCTCGTCGCCGACCTGGAGCGTGGAACGCCGGTGGATTTTGACGGAGCCCCGCGTGAGCTGGCGGCAGCGGCGCATGGTCTGCTCTTTCTCGTCGCCGATGGCATGGGTGGCGCCGCCTCCGGAGAGCTGGCGAGTGGCATGGCGGGTCAAATCGTGCTCAACACCCTCCGCTCGACCTGGCGACCGGAAGACGCGCCCTCGGCCGATGCGTTTGCC
The DNA here is from genome assembly GCA_964456595.1 of uncultured Gemmatimonas sp. Taxonomy (GTDB): domain Bacteria; phylum Gemmatimonadota; class Gemmatimonadetes; order Gemmatimonadales; family Gemmatimonadaceae; genus Gemmatimonas. The sequence continues at coordinate 966 of CAYWCJ010000046.1, forward strand.
GCCGCGCTGCGCGAAGCGACCGAAACGGCCAACAACAGGATTCACCAGTACGCCAAGGAAAATCCGGAGCATCGGGGCATGGGCACCACGGCGACGCTCGCCGGCCTGTTCGGTGATCGATTGTTTCTGGCGCAGGTGGGGGACAGTCGCGCGTACCTCGTGCGCGGCGGCGATGCACGGCAACTGACGAAGGATCAGTCGCTGATGCAGCGTCTTGTCGAAGCCGGGGAACTGACGCAGGAAGAAGCCGACGCCAGCGATCGTCGCAATATCATTCTGCAGGCGCTGGGACCTGACGCGCACGTTACGGTGGACCTCACGCACCAGCAGGTGCGTCGCGGCGACACGCTGATTCTGTGCAGCGACGGGCTCTCCGGTCTTGTGCGCACCGAGGAGATCGCGCGCTACGCCAGTGAGATCGAGAGTGTCGACGTGCTCTGTCGCCGGTTGGTGGAGAAAGCGAACGAGCGCGGTGGACCGGACAACATCACCGTGATCGCCGCGCGTTTCGATGGCGAGGCGCTCTCCTCGTCGTCAGAAGGCGACGAGCACGGCTACGTGAATTTTCCGATGGGCGACGAGATGTCCGCCGAGACGCTCGAGGTGCGCATTCCGCACGCCACCATCAGGAGCGATCCGACTCCTCGATTTGGTACACCGCTGCCGTCCGCGGCGGAACTCGAAGCGGAGTTTGCACGCGCGCGTGCCGTCGAAGAACAGGCGTTCCTCGGCGCACCGGAAGAAGTCGTGGAAGAGCGGCGCCGTCGTGTGGCGCCACTCCTGTGGCTGCTCCTCATCCTCGGCGGTCTGGCGTTGCTCTGGTTCGTGATGCGCGTGATGACCAAGGCACCAGCACCCGCCTGACGCGTTCCTAGCCGCGGCGCGATCGCAGCAATGCGCGTGCGGCCGCTTGCTGCATGACGCGATCGCCACTCCACGCAAGTATCGTCGGCACTTCGAGCGCGAGCTGCATCGCATAGCGCGGATCGCCGAGGCCGATGAGCACAACACCGCGCTGCAATGCTGCCGCCTGCTCGATCAAGGTGTGCACACGCTGAATCGTGTCGGCGCGCACGGAGGTGCGCTGCTTCAGTGGCAGATAGTCGGCGAAGACTGCGATCACCAACGGTCCGCCACTGGCGACGGTTGGCGCGGTGGCAAGTCGCGCATCGTGTCCGCCAACACGCAACGCTTCGACCAGCACGGTCGTCGCGTTGGCCGGCACCGAATCGGATCCGGGCACGTCGGCATCATCGTTGACGACGACGACTTCGGTCACCGTGCCGAGCGCAGGCAACGGCCCATGCAGCACCGTGAGCACGCGATCGGCGAGCAACGCACCCCACGCCGTGTCCGCGCCACTGGGTCGGCGCCAATCGTTGGGTGGTGACGCCCACTGCGCCCACTTCAATCGCCGACGCACCGACTGCCGAACGCGCTCCGGCTCGAGGGTGCCGTCATCGAGCGCACGTTCGAGTGCGTCGAGCGTGGTGGACAACGAGCCGGGCGCGAGCAGCACATCGCAGCCGGCACGCAAGGCCAGCACCGCCGCTGCGGATGCGTCGCGACCCTGCAGCACGGCGGCCATCGTCATCGCATCGGAAACGATGAGGTTGTCGTATTTGAACTGCTGTCGCAGCAACCACTGCAGCATTTCGCGCGATAACGTGGCCGGTACACGACTCGAGTCGAGCGACGGAAACGCGATATGCGACGTCATGATGCTCGCCACGCCGGCGGCGATCGCCGAGCGAAACGGCTGCAGGTCGAGCTCCTTGATCTGATCGGCGGGCGCGTCGACGACGGGCAGCTCGACAAATGGGTCCGTCGTCGCGCGACCCGTACCGGGAAAGCGCTTGGCGCAGGCAAGAACCCCTTCCGCCTGACATGCTTCGATCCACGCTTGCACCAGTGGCCCGACGCGTCGGGCTTCGGTGCCCATCGCGCGCGTGCCGAGGATCGGGTTTTCCGCCAGCAAGTCGAGGTCGCAGACCGGCGCCAGATTCCAGTTCACCCCCATGGTGCGCGCTTCGCGGGCGGTCAGACGTGCGGCACGCCGCAACGACTCCAGGTCGCCCGTGGCCGTGATGGCCGCAACCGGCGGCAAGCCGGTCGCACCGGCAAACTGCTGTCCGGCACCGCGCTCGAGCTCTGCCGCGATCAGCAGCGGATGCCGTGACTTGATCTGCAGCTCCTTGGCCAGCGCACGAACGGTGTCCTGCTCGCCGCCCACGAGCTGGAAGCCGCCCACGCCGCAGGCGAGCGCTTCGTCCATCAGCGGGCGCACGGCCGCGAAGCCCTGTCCGGGCTCCCACTGCAGCGTCGGAATCAGCAACTGCGCGAGGTCGCGCCGCGTCTGTTCACTCATCGGGTCATGTCCGTCATCACCCCAACAAACATACTCGGCGCGCGGCCCTCATCGGCCGGCGTACATCGCATTTGCGCATCACTGCGCCGCGCCCGAGGGTCACGCCGGCGTGTAGTCGCCGAGGATACGCGGACCACGCGCGCCCGTGGCCGTTGGGAGATTTCCGGGTCGGCCTGTCAGATGCAGATAGCCGAGCAGTGCGAAGGCCACCGCCTCCTTGGCCTCGCTGTCGAAAAACAGCTCATCGAAGCGACGGACACGTGGCGCGCCCTCCAATCTGGCGTGCGGTCCGCTGGTGAGTGCCGCTGCGATGCGTCGCACAAGAAACGGATTGTGTGCACCACCACCGGAGACCACGGATTCGGTGATTGGCTCTGGAATGAATCGACGATACTGATCAGCGATGGTCTGTGCCGTGAGCTCGGTGGCGGTAGCGATAATGTCTTCATCGCGCGCGCCGAGGGCACGACACGCGGCGATGAACTTCTCCACGTATTCGCGCGTGAAGAGTTCGCGCCCCGTACTCTTGGGTGGTTCGGCGCTGTAGAACGGATCGGCCATCGCTTCGCGCACGACCTCGTCGTACACGTGGCCGGCACTCGCCAGCGCGCCATCAATGTCGTACGGCATGCCCGGACGCAGGATGCGCGTGGCCGTGTCGATGACCACGCAGGCGGGGCCGGTGTCGAACGCGCGTAGTGAGGCGAGTCCGCCGGCTGCGTGCGTGGATGCCGGCGGTACGATGGTCACGTTGCCGATACCACCGAGGTTCTGCATCGCGCGCCATTCGGTGGGATGCGCGAAGAGGGTCGCATCGGCCATCGGCACGAGTGGCGCTCCCTGCCCACCGGCGGACACGTCGCGTGAGCGGAAGTCAGCGACGACCGCGCATGACGTGCGCTCGGCGATGCGCGATGCATCGCCTATCTGCCAGGTACTGTGTCCGGCTTCATGCCAGAGCGTTTGTCCGTGCGAGGCGATGGCGACGATCTCGTTGCGTGCGACACCGGATTCGGCGATGGCGGCGAGCGCGGCGTCTGCCAACCAGCCACCGAGGTCCGCGCTGAGTCGACAGTACTCCTGCGCAGTGGCCGAACGCATTGCGTCTTCGAGTCGCGCACGTTCTGCCTGACTGTACGGGCGATGCGCGAAGGAGAGCAGACGCGCCTGCGGACGTTGTGCCGCGTCATCGTGAAAGTGCACTGCGGCCGCGGAGATGCCATCGAGCGACGTACCGGACATGACACCAACCAACACGGCGCCTTCCGTGAGCACACTCACGCGCCTGCTCCATCCGCCTGTCCATCGCTCTTTGCGGAGGGCGCGCTCGGTACGACGCGTCGAATCACACCACCCGCAGCTTGCAGTCGCTGTGTTGCGGAATCGGCGTCGAGCGTGAGCGACTGCATGACGATGGCGAGTTTCACCGATCCACCGGCGAGCGCGAGCACCTCGCGCGCGGCATCGCGCTCCACGTCGCACACCATCATCACAATGCGTTCGGCGCGATCGGCGAGTTTCACGTTCGACGCGCGCATGTCCACCATGAGATTGCCGTAGCTTTTGCCGATACGGATCATGGCGCCCGTGGTGATCATGTTGCAGACGAGCTTTGTCGCGGTGCCGGCCTTCATGCGCGTCGAGCCCGTCAGCACTTCGGGACCGACGATGGGCAGAATGAGGATGTCGGAGACCGCTTTCATGGCCGCGGGCGGTTCGCTACAGGCGATGAGCGCCGTGACCGCGCCGATTTCTTTCGCTCGTGCCAGTGCACCACGAACGAACGGTGTGGTGCCCGACGCCGCGATGCCGACGACGACATCGCCTGCGTTCACGTGATTTGCATCGACGACGCGCGCGGCTTCGACTGGATCGTCTTCTGCGCCTTCGATCGGATGGCGCAGTGCGTGATCACCACCGGCGATGATACCGACGACCATCGACGGGTCGGTGCCGAAGGTCGGTGGACATTCGCTCGCATCGAGCACGCCGAGTCGACCTGACGTACCAGCTCCGACATAGAGCAATCGATGACCAGCGCGAAATGCCATCTCGACTTCATCAATGACGCGCGCAATGGCGTCGCGCTGCGTGGCAACAGCATCCGCAACGCCCCGATCTTCGGCATTGATGAGGTCGACGATTTCCGCTGGCGACGCCAGATCGATATTGACGGTGCGCGGATTGCGACGTTCAGTGACGCGCGGATCGAGCGTCGAAGCGGACACGGGTGAAGGTATGAAGAGAGCCGGCACGACACCAGCGAATCATCGGCTACCGCCGCATTGGCACCCGGGCTAACTTACCGGTCGCCATGAGCGAACCGCAAGCCAGATCAACACTTGGCACACGTTGGCGCACCTCGGGTGCCCCTCTGCCGACCGTTCCCGTGCGACCGCTCGCGTCGCGCGTTTCGTCCACCGCCAGCCGCCTCGTCGGCGCCCTGCTGGCGGTCGCCATTTTCACCAACGCACTGACCGCGCAGATCCGCGGTCGCGCCCCCGAGTCCGCCGGCACCTCGCGTTGGTGGTTCTCCGGCGGCGCCGCGGCGACGACCTCGCTCACGGATATCAACGACGGCGCTTCGCGCAGTGTGTGGCGATTCGGATCGGACCCGCTGTGGCAGATGCGCGGTTCGCTGGAGCGCACGAGCGATGACTTCACGTCGCTGGGCATCGCCGTCGCGTATGGTCGTGTCGATCTCACGGTGACACCGCAGCCAGGCACGGTCGCGCAGCCAGCCGCGACGCCATTGCCCGCCTCATGCACGTTTGGATGCCCCGCGCAGGCGCAGATGTGGTCGTTGATGGGACAGTTTCGCTCCGGCGGCGGCACCGGTTTCCACACGCTCTTCGAAGCAACCGGCGGCGTCACCGGCTTCCGTGACATGCGAACGCGTGACTCGCTGTCCCTCGCGATCGGGAAGCCGTCAGGAACGATGGATCTCAGCGT
>CAYWCJ010000046.1:6295-20612 GCA_964456595.1 uncultured Gemmatimonas sp.
GCGCGGGCTTCGGCTATCCGATCTCCCGGGGGCTTGTGATCGCGCTGGTGCAGGATTTCGGCATGGGCTTCCACAGCAAAGCGGATTTGCCGAGCGGCACGAGTCGTACGTGGCGCATTCGGACGACGCGCGCGAGCCTGCGCTTCTCGTTTTAGCGCGGCGGCGGCAGTATCCTGTTCGCTTTCTCCCGCTGTTCTCCTCGCGTTCTCCGGTTTTTCTCCGTGCCCGTTGTTCCCGTTCTCCGATCGCTCCACTCGCCTGACCTCCTTCACCGCCGCCGCATGACCCGCTTCCGCTCCTATCGCCTCTCTCGCTCCCTGCCACTCGCCGCCGTGACGGTGTTGCTCGCCTGCTCGCGCGCCGGCAACGGCGCGGCCGCGCTGTCAACGTCGAGTGCGGGCGATCCAGCCATACCGGCGCGCGTCGCGCCGAGTTTTCCTGCGTCGTGGCGTCTGCCGGCTGGTGCAACGGCGACGTTCGCTCCGCAAGCGATGGCGGTGAGCAACAGTCCCGAAGCGAGTGCAGCGGCGGCCGAGATCCTGAAGGCCGGCGGCAACGCCGTCGACGCAGCAGTCGCGCTTGGCTTCGCGCTGGCGGTGACGTGGCCTGAAGCAGGCAACATCGGTGGTGGCGGCTACATGGTGATCCATCTCGCCGATGGTCGTGAAGCCGCGATCGACTATCGCGAGATTGCACCGCTGGCCGCGACGCGCAACATGTACCTCGACGCGAAAGGCAATCCCACCGACAAGAGCATCGTCGGACATCTGGCGTCGGGTGTGCCCGGCGCCGTGTCCGGACTGACGACGGCGCTGTCGACGTACGGCACGATGTCGCTCGCGCAGGTCATGCAGCCGGCGATTCGTTTGGCGCGCGCTGGATTCATCGTTGACACCGCCCTCGCTGGCTCGATTTCACGCGCGCGTACGTACGTCACCAAAGTGACGGCCACTTCTCCGTACTATCCGGCAGGACAGGCGCTGAAAGCCGGCGATCGGCTGACACAACCCGATCTCGCGCGCGCCCTCTCGGCGATCGCGTCGCAGGGCGCGAAGGCGTTCTACGAAGGATGGATTGCCGATTCGCTGGTGGCGGAGCAACAACGTGGCGGGGGCATCATCACACGCGCGGATCTCGAGGGATACACACCGGCTATGCGCACGCCCATCAGGACGACGTATCGCGAGTACGCGCTCGTGTCGATGCCGCCGTCGTCATCCGGTGGTGTCACGACAGCGGAAGCGCTGAACATTCTCGAGCAGTATTCCACGCTTCCGCCACATGGCAGCTCGCGCTGGTTTCATCTCGTGGGCAGCGCGTACCAACGCGCCTTCATTGATCGCAACGTCAAACTTGCCGACCCTGATTTCGTGAAGGTGCCGCTGGCCCAGCTCACCAGCAAGGCGTACGCGAAGGCGCTGCGCGCCACCATCGACGACGCGCGCGCCACGCCGACCCTGCAACTTGAGCCGATGATGGAGCAGGCCGCGCGCGAGCCGACGCACACGACACACTTCTCCGTCGTGGACAGGGCCGGAAACGCCGTCGCGAACACGACCACGCTCAACAACTCGTGGGGATCCGGCGTGTGGGTGCGCGGGGCGGGCTTCATGCTCAACGACGAGATGGACGACTTTGCCGTGCAGCCGGGCAAGGCGAACATGTACGGACTCGTACAGGGCGAGCAGAACGCGATTCAGCCGCGCAAACGGATGCTCAGTGCGATGTCACCCACGATCGTGCTCGACCCGAAGGGCAAGGTGCTGCTGGTCGTGGGCGCGGCAGGTGGTCCGACCATCATCACGGGTACCAGTCAGGTCATTCTCAACGTGCTGCAGCATCGCATGTCACTTGCCGACGCGATGCGTGCGCCGCGCATTCATCATCAGGCGCTCCCCGATTCGCTGACCTACGAAGACGGCGGCATCGCCGTGCCGGTGCTCGACTCGTTGCGCGCGATGGGACACGCCATGCGGATGCAGCGCGCGTTGGTGAACATCAACGCGATCATGCGCGTCCCTGGCGGCTGGGAAGGCATGCCGGAACCGCGACGCAGCGGCGGTGCCGTCGGGTACTAGGCCTTCGATCGTCAGGCAGTGCACGTGCGAACAAACGGGGCCGTCGACGATCACTCGTCAACGGCCCCGCGTTGCAACCAACGGCTCAACGAGCCGAACGTGTGCGGGTGCTCGATCGTGTGCGGGCCTGCTTACGGTGCGTTGGCAGCACGAATGGTGACCGGTCCATCCAGTCGGACCGTCACGCCAGCGCCGGTATTGAGGCACGTGTCGTAGTTGGCCGTGGCCGCCGCCGCCGCCGTACCAGCCGCCGCGCCGGCCGCGGCGCCGATGATGGTGCCCTTGGTGTTCTTGCCGAGGATCTGGCCCGCGATCGCGCCGATCACGGCGCCACCAGCGACCTTCTTCGCGTCGGTACCCTTGGATGCGCTGCGTACGCGATCCGTCGAGGCTGACTGCACCGTCGATTCGATCGGATAGGTGCGTCCCCCGTACTGCACCGAGACGAGACGCACGGTCAACAACGTATTGTCGTTGGAGTTCTGCGCCGTCTTGGCCTGCGTCACTTCAAACGTACCCGTCGCGCCGGCCGGAATGGACAAGCTATTTGATCCGGAGACCGTCTCGCTCAGGTCTGCGGTGAACCTTTCCCCCACTTGGGTGGTGTTGGTGCAGATCTTCTGATTATTGGCGAAGCTGAGCGTGGAGCCAGCCGCCACGACGCCCGTGGTCAGCGCTGGCGCAGGTGCAGGCGCGGCCGGTGCGGGCGCCGGTGCAGGCTGTACGGGCGTAGGCCTCGGGCGCGCCGGCGTCGGCCGCCTCACCGTTGCTACCGGCGGCGGCGGCGGTGTGGGCGCCGGAGCAGGAATGTCCTCGAGCTTCGGCTTGACGGCCGAGTCGGTGGCAGCCATGGCGAGATCGCGACTCAGCGCAGAGTCGGTGGCCAACGCCGAGGTGTCGGGCTGCTTGTCACCGCAGGCCGAGAGGACGAGCGCACTGACGAGTGCCGTGCCGATGAGCGCGAGCGTCGTACTCTGACGAGGCGTATATTGCCGCATTGATGCGTCTCCTGATCGTGGAATAAGAATGCCCGTGCCAGCGCGCCAGGTCCTTCGGCGCCTACTGCCGTACTACCACCCGTACCGCCTGCATGTTGCGGTCGGGCTGACCTCGGTAATTATCGCCGCGGCGCTGGCGAGTGTCATCCCAACCATGCTGAAGCGTGGAATCGACGCGATGCGGGACGGCGAGGAGATTGGCGTACTCCTGCAGCTCGGAACGGTGATGCTGGTCACCGCGGTGGCCAGTGGAGTGCTCCGATTCCTCATGCGCCAACTCCTGAACGGAGTAAGCCGCAAGATTGAGACCGACTTGCGTCGCGATCTGTTTTCGCGCCTGGTGGAGCTCGACGCGAGCTGGTACGTGCGCTGGCGCACAGGCGATCTGATGGCCCGCGTCACCAACGATCTCAACGCTGTCCGGATGGCCGCCGGGCCGGCGATCATGTACCTCGTCAACACCATCGCCGGTGGACTCTTTGCGATGGTCATGATGCTGGGTATCAGCCCGATGCTCACCGCCGTCGCGCTGCTGCCGATGGTTGGGCTGCCGGTGCTCATGATCCGACTCGGGCGCCGCATACACGAGCGATTCGAAGCGGTGCAATCGCAATTCAGCCAACTCTCCACGCGCGCGCAGGAGAATCTCGCGGGCGTGCGCGTCGTCCGTGCCTACCGGCAGGAGGCGTCCGAGTCCGCACGTTTCGACGCCCTGGGCGAAGGCTATCTCGAGGCCAACATGCGGCTGGCCAAGCTGAATGGCCTCATGAATCCAGGCTTCGCGTTACTCGCCGGTCTCGGCGGCGCCGTCACGATCGCGGTCGGCGGACGACTGCTGATCGAAGGGCGGATCAGCGTGGGAGGTTACGTCGCGTTCGGCATCTATCTCGCGATGCTGACGTGGCCGCTGATCGCACTTGGATGGACGACCAATCTCTTTCAGCGCGGGGCGGCCTCCATGTCGCGCGTGCTCGAACTGCTCGACGCCGTGCCGGCCAGTGTACAGAACAGCGGCACCGCGGCGCTGCCTGCAGCGGGCGCTGGCCGAGCGATCGAGTTTCGCAACGTTTCCTTTCGCTATCCTGCCGCCCTCGTCACATCGGAAGACGGCGCGGCACGCGATGCGAACTACGACACGGAGGACGGGCGCGCGCATCCTCGGCGTTGGGTGCTGCGCAACGTCTCGTTCACGTTGCCCGCTGGCGGCACACTTGCGGTGGTCGGCGCGACCGGGTCGGGCAAGAGCGCGTTGATGGATCTGATTCCGCGCCTGTTCGATCCGCAGGAAGGTGAGATTCTCCTCGACGGTATACCGGTGCAGGCGATCTCGCTCGACAGGTTGCGACGCGAGATCGGATACGTACCGCAGGAGTCATTGCTCTTCAGCGAAACCGTCGGTGCCAACATCGCCTACGGACTCGATAGCGACCGCGCGCCGATCGTGGGAACGGCGGAGCATCACGTGCCGATGGATGGACACGAGTTCACACCCACCGACGTCGTCGAGGCGAGCGGCATCGCACAACTCTCCGATACGATCGCGCGTCTCCCCGAGGGCTTCGCCACCCGACTTGGCGAGCGAGGCATCAACCTCTCCGGTGGCCAGAAGCAACGCACTGCCCTCGCACGCGCACTGGCACGGCGACCGCGCGTCGTGCTGCTCGACGATGCGCTCTCGGCGGTGGACACGCACACGGAAGCGGCGATACTCACGGGTCTGCGCGGCGAGTTGGCCGGTCGTACCGCCATCATTGCCTCCCATCGCGTGAGCACGGTGCGTGACGCCGATCAGATCATCGTCCTCGACGATGGCATGATCGTGGAACAAGGACGTCACGCCGACCTGGTGGCCAGCGGCGGGCGGTATTCGCAACTGCTGCAACGCCAGCAGTTGCTGGATGATATCGAATCGGGCAGTGAAGCGGTGGCGTAGTGCCGCGCGCGCGGTGCGAGCTTGAGGCCCGATTCCTGCCACGTCTGAACACATGCGCTCTCGTCACGTCGTACCCGCCGCCCTCGCGCTGTTGGCGACCACCGTTGCGGCGATGCTCCTCGTCTTCTGGAGGCGGTTGGTGGCGCCACGCCGCGAGCTGCGCCGCAGCGGCACGGACGCATCACGCAGCAGCGCGACACACGCGCGCTGGACCGACCCTGCATCCCGTTTGCTGCACCAGCGTGATCGCCGGCAGCGATCAGCCGATGGCGGTGGGGCCGCCACGTCGCCGCCGGATGAGAAGGGCCCGCCCGACGCGCAGACGGCTGCCTCGGGCGCAGGAGAACTGGTGCATCGTTGCTACGAAGTGCGATTGCCCAGTTCAACGCTCGATCCACGGGCGTTGATGCGAACCATGCAACAGCATCTCGCAGAGTTGCCGCCATCGGCACTCGCGGACTTCGCGAAGGCGAGTGGCGACGCGATGCACATGGCGGTCGGAGACGAGTACGACATCACGATGCTTGGACCGTGGAACGGACGTGTTCGCGTGTCTGAAGTGGACAGTCGCTCCTTCACACTCATCACGCTGGAGGGTCACCCCGAAGCGGGGCACATCACGTTCAGCGTGCTGGACGATCTTGGGGTTTCCGGTGCGTTGCGCGTACGCATCGAATCGTGGGCCCGCTCGCGTGATCGCGCTGTGCACTTCACGTACGACACGCTGAAGATCGGCAGGCAGGTGCAGACCGAGGTGTGGGTCACGTTTCTTCAGCGGGTGAGCACGCTGGCTGGTGTGTCGGAAACTCCGGAAGTCGAGATCGTCTCGGAGTCACTCGCCCGACCGCCTGGCGCGACGGACGACGACGCGGTGCGGCGCACCGATGGCAATGAGTGAGCCGAAGGCGCTTACTGCGCGACTGCTGGCGCGGTTGGCGGAGATCAGTGCGCTCGAACCCACCGTCGACGTGGCGAAGCGCGACAGTTACGTCGAAGCGAACGGCTGGCATGTCGACGCGCGCGAGATTGCGCTGCCATCTGAAGCGCCGGGGGCGCCCGAACCGGAGGGTGCGTTCGCCGTCGCATCGCGCGTGTTGCTGGAGTACGGCTTCACACCACAGCGCCTCATTCGCGGCACGTTTGATCCGCAGGCGCCGCTTGCGCTGCGACCAATGTTGCTGACCGCCACGTACCTCTGGATGACGTTCGAACTTGCGGTACGTGTGACGCGAGTGATCGATGAACGTCGCGTCGGTGCGCATGGCGAAGAACAAGTGTGGGGTTACAGCTACCAGACGCTGGCCGGACATCTCGAGCGCGGCGAAATCACGTTCGAGCTGACGAAGCACATTGCCAGCGGACAGGTTGTTTTTCGCATTCACTCGTACTCGCAGACCGGACACGTTCCAAACCTCCTGCATCGCATCGGCTTCCGTCTCGTCGGACGGCGGCTGCAGAAGCGATTTGCCGAGGAATCGCTGCAGAACATGAGGCGACTGGTGCTTCAGACCACGCACGGGCGCGTCGCACCATAACGTCAGCGTGCGGCTCCGCAATGCGGTGCCAGCGCGTCCATCAACGCACTACATGCGCTCGAACAGAAACTCGGGTGTGTACGGCTGCAGCATCGCTGCCAATCGTTCGAACCAGCCGGTGAACATCAGCACGCCCACAATGATCAGCAGCACACCGGCGACGCGATTCACCGTGCCGAGATGCGATTTGAAGCGCTTGAAGAAGGCGAGGAAGCGTTCGAGCAGCAGCGCCGCAAGCAGGAACGGCACCGCAAGTCCGGCGGAGTAGAACGCGAGCATGGTGATGCCCTTCGACAGCTCACTCTGCGTGGCGGCGAGGGCGAGGATTGCCCCGAGTGTCGGGCCGAGGCAGGGTGTCCATCCCGCGCCGAAGGCAATGCCAACAACCACGGTACCGAGATAGCCGAGCGGCTTGTCCGTCAGGTGCACGCGTCGTTCCTGCTGCAGCGACGCGATCTGCAAGACGCCGAGCATCCACAGTCCCATCACGATCATCAGCACGCCACCGATCTTCGCGATCCATCCACGATACGCGAGCATCAGTTGCCCGAACGCGGTCGCGCCAGCGCCAAGCGAGATGAAGATGAAGGAGAATCCGAGGACGAAGAGCAGCGCGTGTATGAATGTCGTGCGACGCGCGCGCGAGACGTCTTCGAGTCCGAGTCCGGTAATGAACGTGACGTAGCTCGGCACCAATGGCAGCACGCACGGGCTCAGAAAGCTGAGCAGGCCGGCGGTGAAGGCAACGAGGATGGTGAGCGACTCTGGGGCCACGAGTTCCTATTTGTTGCGGACGGCGCCGCGACGGCAGTCGCCGCACAGGCCATAAATGACGAGGCGATGTCGCTGTCGCGAGAAGTCGTGCGCTTCGGCCAGGAGTGTGGTCATGCGCTCCAGCCGTTCGTCGCGAAACTCCGTCACGCGACCACAGGTGGTGCACAGCAGGTGTTCGTGATGCGGCACGCCACGCGCAGCCTCGTAGCGTTTGAACCCCTCCGCGAAATCCCGCTCGACGACGAGACCGCTGCGCACGAGCACCTCGATGGTTCGATACACTGTCGCGGTGCCGGCGTGTGCGCCCTGTGAACGCAGCTCCTTGGCCACATCGTCGGCGGAGAGATGTCGATCGGTACCCAGAATGACGTCGGCGATGGCGAGACGCTGCGCGGTCACGGGCAGATTGTGATCACGCAGATATGCGCGGAACGCTTCCCGATCCGCCTCCTGCGCCTCGACAGCGGCCACGTCGTCTGCCACTACGCCGCGCCAAGTTGCAGGCGAAGGGCGCGTGCAATCTGCGCGGCACTGAACCGGGTCGTATCGGACTCTTGACCGGCACGACGCAGGACACCGCGCACGACCATCTCGACGGTGATCAGTGGTGCTTCCGCTTCGGCGACGACATCGGTTTCCCACTTTCCGCGCTCCGGTCCCTTCTGCGCGAGGCGATAGCGCGCGGTGTAGACGGTATGCCGCACCGTGGGTACGACGGGTTGCGCGACCACGAAAGCCGACCCGGGTTCGATTTCGACCACGACCGACTCCGGTAGAATCTCTTCGCGCGCCGCGATCACCGCGATACCGGTCTCCACCCCGCCCTGTCGCAGCGGCGAGAACAGATGCAGCTCTTCGATCCGATCGAGTGGCACCTTGAGCAACAGCGCGCGAAAGAAGCGCTCCGTAATCTCCGGAATTGGCGCATCCGCTCGATCCGGGACGACCACGGTCGGCAGGTCAATCGCGACGACCGCGTTGACCGTCGCCTGCGGCACGCCGTCCGATGTCGACGCCGGGGATTGATCAGAAGGGAAGCCGGTGCTCGGCACTTCGCGGTGCTGGTCGAGCGGATCGAGCGGGAGTACGGTCGAACTCATGGACATGCCTGAGAATGAGAGTCGCGAGCGAGCGAACACGAGATCGGCTCGGCGTCGGAAGATCACCAGCGCGCCGGTCGCCATTCAAGCCGTGACGCCCCCTGTCTTTCCTGAGACGAGTGGTTTATCTTAGTACTGTACATTCAATGGCTTGACCGACACGCCATGAATCACCACTGAATCCCGAGGATTTTCATGCGTTTGCCGCGTCTTGCTGCCGTCGCCCTGCTCGTACCGATTTTCGCTGGTGCCCGTCCATTGGCGCCCAAGCCGCATGTCGTCGACAAGAACCATAGCGAAATCAACTTCGTGGCCGACGCGCGACTGCTGAGCGCGCACGGCTTCTTCTCGAAGTGGGACGCCGACATCCAGCTCGACGCCGCCAACATGGAAGCATCGACCGTCGCCATCTCCATCGACGCATCGAGCATCGATACGCGCGTGGCCATGCGCGACAACCACCTCAAGAGCGATGCGTTCTTCGACGTGGCCAAATACCCCACCATCACGTTCAAGTCGGTTGGGGTGAAGAAGACGGGCGAGAACAAGCTCGACATCTCCGGAGACCTGACCCTGCACGGCGTCACGAAGCGCATCGTCGTACCGGCGACGATGGTGTTCTACGAAAAGGGCGCCGGTCGGTTCCGCGGTCAGTTCACGATCAACCGCAAAGAGTTCGGCGTGTCGTTCAACCCGCCGGTGAATCCGATCGATGATGCGGTGCTGGTGCAGTGGGACATGTCCATCAAGGAACCCGCTCCCGCGAAGTAAGCGCACCCGCTGCTGGAGTTGTTGTTCACGGCGCGACGGGCGAGGGTGCACGGCGCGCCGTTTGTACGATGAGCTCCGCAGCGTTGGCCAGCACGTCAGCCGGCTGCACGAGTGAAATGCGAAAGTGACCGCGTCCTGCCTGACCGAACGCGAGGCCGGGCGTAACCACCACGCCGGGGCCGTCCATCAACGCCTCCACCCACTGCCAGTCGTCGTAGCCATCGGGCACGTCGAGCCACAGATACATCGTGGAGTTGGGCGCTGTCACCGGCCAGCCGGCGCCATTGAACGCGCGGACCAGCGCATCGCGACGCGCCTTGTATTCGGCGACAATCGGCGGCACGACGGTGGCATGATGCGCGAATGCTGCCGCGCCAGCCATCTGCGCCAAACTCGAGACGCCGTAGCCGATGTTGGCGCGGTACTGGTCCACCACATCGATGATGCTGGCATTACCCGCCATGAACGCGATGCGCACCCCGGCCATGTTGAAGCTCTTCGAGCAGGTGTGCAACTCCACCGCGACATCCATCGCCCCGGGCACCTGAAACACACTCGGCACGACGAAGCCGTCGTACGACAGTTCGCTGTATGCAAGATCGCTCACCAGCACCATCGAGTGTCGTTTCGCAAACTCCACGAGCCGCGTCAGCTCGTCCAACGAAACCGATGCCGTGGTCGGATTGCACGGATAGTTGATGATGAGCATGCGTGCGCGCACGAGATCCGACGACGCGATTGCCTCGAGTCGCAACGTGCCGTCGGCATCGAGTGGCACGAACAGCGGCTGGGCCCCCGCCAGCTGCGGCGCGCGCGCATAGACGGGATAGTAGATCTCCGGTATCAACACCACATCGCCCGGATTGCAGTGCGAGAGCACCAACTCCGCGATGCCTTCCTTCGAGCCCGCAAGCGCCATCACCTCGCGCGCAGGATCGAGCGTGACATCGAAGCGCTCCTGCATGTACTGTACGGCCGCGTTCACGAACGGCGCACACCCTTTGAAGTGCGGATAACCGCTGAGTGCGCGATCGGCGGCCATTCGCTGCATCTCAGCGACGACCACATCGGGGATCGGCTGGTCGGGACTGCCGATGCCGAGGTCGACGAGCATTCGACCGCGAGCACGATGCGCGCTGCGACGCGCGTCGAGTTCCCAGAAGATGTACGGCGGAATGGACTGCAGCGTGCGCGACGCCATGCGAAGATTCCGAGTGAAGGACGCCGAAGACTACAACAGCGCGACAGGATCGCGGTCGACCACCAACCGCAGATCGGCGTTGCGAGGCATGGGACACTTCTCCGCGACATAGCGCGCGACGCGGGTCATCGTGGACGGACTCGAAGATTTGAGCAGAAAATGCCATCGCCAGCGGTCCTTTACGCGATCGATCGGACACGGTGCCGGCCCCACGAGCTCCAGGTCACGAACACGTGCGCGGGTGACGAGTGCCCGCACCCAATCACCCGCGTCGATCGCAGCCTTCGCCGTCGCGGCCTGATCGATGCCGCTGACGATGACGTTCGCCAGCGCGACGAACGGCGGATAGGCCGGCGTGCGTCGCGACCCGAGCTCCTCGCGCACGAATCCGTGCACGCTGTGCGTGAGGGCATGGACGACCGCGTGATTGAGCGGCATGCGCGTTTGAATCAGCACTTCTCCGCCCTTTGGACCACGACCCGCACGACCTGCCACCTGACTGAGCAATTGAAACGTGCGTTCGGCAGCGCGAAAGTCCGGCATGTTCAATCCGGTGTCGGCATCCACGACGCCCACCAGTGTCACGTTGGGGAAGTCGAGCCCTTTCGCGATCATCTGAGTGCCGAGCAGGATATCGACCTCGCCGCTGCCGACACGATCGAGGATGGCGGTGTGCGCCCACTTCCCGCTGGTCGTGTCGACATCCATGCGCGCGATGCGGGCGGCGGGAAAGCGTTCCGCCACCACGCGCTCGACCTGTTGCGTGCCGAGTCCGCGACGACGCAGCGCGTCCACGCCGCAGTTGGAACAGCGTGTGGGCACTGGCTGCTGATGCTGGCAGTAGTGACAGACCAGCGCTTCGGGCACCCGATGGTACGTGAGCGAGATGCTGCAGTGCGGACACACCTGCACGTCACCGCACGACTGGCACTGCAGAAAGGCCGCGTAGCCCCGCCGATTGAGCAGGAGCAGACTCTGTTCACCGCGGACCAGCCGGGATTCGATCGCCGCCGCGAGAATCGGGCTCAGCACGCCCATCGACGAATCGAACGGTGCATTGGGCGCGCGCGCGGCGACCGCCGCGCGCATGACGGTGCGCAGATCCACCACCTGCACGCTCGGCAACTTCGCGCCACCGGCGCGATCGGGCAGTGACAGCCGCACGGCAGACCCGCGCTCCGCACGCTCCCAGCTCTCGAGACTTGGCGTCGCGCTTCCCAAAACGACCACCGCGCCTTCGCGTTTCGCTCGCACGATCGCAGCCTCGCGTGCGTGATAGCGCGGCGTCTCCGATTGCTTGTAGCTCGCTTCGTGCTCTTCGTCCACAATCACGACGCCAACGCGTTCGAGCGGCGCGAAGAGTGCGGAACGCGCACCGACGGCGATACGACGATCGCCACGTCGCAGCGCCTGCCAGGCGTCGAACCGCTCGCCATCGCTGAGGCCACTGTGGAGCACCGCTACGTCATCACCGAATGCCCCGCGAAAGCGGTCGACCGTTTGCGAGGTCAGCGCGATCTCCGGCACGAGTACGATCGCCGTGCGTTGCTGCTGCAACACGGCGCGCAGCACCTCGATGTATACGAGTGTCTTGCCGCTGCCGGTAATCCCGTGCAGCAGGAAGGTCTGTCCGGGTGCGCCCGCGAGGATGGCGCGAATGGCCGCCTGCTGCGCCTCACTGGGATGCGTGGGCGGAGCGACGCCGGTGCGATCAGCAAACGGGTCTCGCTGCAGCAGTTCGTCGCGTACTTCCACCAAGCCGCGTTTGGCCATTGCCGTGATGACACCGGCCGAGCACGAGGCCTGCTGCAGCAGGGCATCGAACGGTGCCATGCCACCCTGCGCCTCGAGCAGGTCGTACACCACGCGCTGCTGCTTCGCCCGCCCAAAGGTCTGCTCGCGCTGCAGCAGCGAGGGCAGCTCCTGCACCACGCGCACGACGCGACGCGTTCGTGTCGGCGCCTCGGGTGTTGTCGCACCACTCAGCGATGCGGGCAGCATGCCGCGCAACACGAGTCCAATGGGCGCCGCGTACCAGTCCGCAATCCAACGCGCCGTCGCGATGAGCGGCGCGGGCAGGGAGGGCACGTCATCGACCACCGCGTGCAGCGGCTTGAGTGTGAGTCCGTCAGGCGCGTCCGTGGCACCAAGACAGATGCCGATCTCGCGACGATTGCGAAACGGTACGAGTACGCGCGCGCCCACCGGCACCGGCAGCGCAACACCCTCCGGCACTGCATAGGTGAAGGTGCGGAAGAGCGGCACCGCCAGCGCGACGTCCACGCACGCGCCACTCCGCGCCGCCTCGTCTGCAACGGGGCTGGCGGAGGATTCCGACGTTGGTGATGTGTGAATGCGCGCGATCTCTGCTCCTATCGCCGCTGCACGCCGAGCCCCGGCGCCTCGCTCAAAGTGACACGACCGTTGGGGATGCTCGGCCCGATGAACGGGTCATCGGCCAGCAGCGCCGCACCATCGAAGTCCGCGTCGTCGAGTTCCTGCGAGAAGTGAGCAGCGGCGGCAATGCCAAGTGTGGTTTCGATCATGCATCCGCACATCACGCGCATGCCGTGTGCGCGAGCGACGGCAATCATGCGTCGAGCTTCGCGCACCGAGCCACACTTGGCGAGTTTGATATTGATGCCATCCACCGCGCCAACAAGCTTCGGAATATCGGCAGCGACGATGCACGATTCATCAGCGACGACGGGAATTGGCGAACGCTCGCGGACGAAACGCAGTCCCTCGATGTCGTGCGGCGCGAGCGGCTGCTCCAGCATGTCCACACCATAGCGGGCGAGCGGCTCGAGCATGGCGAGTGCGCCCTTGGCTGTCCATGCGGCGTTGGCGTCCACGCGCAACGTGGCGTGCGGCGCTTCCTCGCGCACAATGCGCACGATGTCGGCATCGCGTGTCGTCCCCAGCTTGATCTTGAGGATCGGATAGGCCGCCGCATCACGAACGCGCGCGCGCAGTGTCTCGTCGTCTGGCGCGATCCCGATCGTGAAGCTCGATGTGGGCGTCTTCATGCCATCGAGTCCGAACATCCTGTACAGCGGGATGCCGAGGCGCTTGGCCGTGAGATCGTGCAACGCCGCACTGATGGCCGTTCGTGCCGAGGCGTTCCATCGCAGCGCCTTCTCGAGTTCGCGTTCGATGGCCTCGATGGACCAGGCGTTCGCCGCCGCAAGCACCGGCTCGAACTGCTGCAGCGCGGTCATCACCGTGTCCGCCGTCTCTCCATAAAAGCGACTCGGCGCGGCCTCGCCCCATCCCTCCATGCCATCGGCGTCCTGCAGACGCACCCATACCACGCGAAACTCGCTGGTACCACCGCGCGCGATGATGAACGGATGCTTCGTGTGAACGGTCAGGATTTCAGCGTGCAGTTGCATGTCGGCGGCGAGTCAAGGCGGGGTGAGGCCGGCGGGTCGCGCAGCGCGGGCATTGCGCAGGTCGACGGCGTTGCCGCTGCCAGCAAGGACTGCGATGAGTGCGTCGGCGAGTTCGAACCCTCGATCGTAACGATCGACTGCCTGCTTCGCGAGACACTTCACGACGATGGCGCTGAGCGCGCCGGGAATGCGTGCGTCCACCTGATCGGGTGGCACCGGAATCTCGTGCACGTGCTTGTAGCCCACGGCGTACGAATCCTCGCCATCAAAAGGCGGATGGCCGATCAGCATCTCGTACAACAGCAGACCAACCGCGTAGAGATCGCTTCGTCCGTCCACCAGTTTTCCCATCGCCTGCTCCGGCGACATGTAGTGCGGTGTGCCCATCGCACGTCCGGTGGCGGTGAGACGACCGTGAAAGCGTGCCGTCGCAATGCCGAAATCGGTGAGCGCGACATTGCCGTCCTCGTCGAAAAGGATGTTGTCCGGCTTGATGTCCCGATGCACGATGCCGTGGCGATGCGCGTAGTCG
>CAYWCJ010000047.1:0-20602 GCA_964456595.1 uncultured Gemmatimonas sp.
GCAGCGCCTGCTGTATCAGTTTGCACTGGCGCTGCGCGACGACCCCGGCGCGGGGTGGCAGACGGACGCGTTGCTGCGCGGATTCGCGGCGAGCAATCTGGCCCGCGCGGGATATCCGGCTGACATCGCGCATTGGATTCCGACGCAACCCTCCGCGCCGATCGCCGAGATTCCGCTCGCGTCGATTGCCGACACACTTGGCGTACCGGCAAGGGTCGCCGACATGGTGCGCAACAGTCAAACCGTGGACGTGTTCAGCGTCTCGGACGGACCGGTTGCCATTCTCGTGGCCGGCGTGCCGGCTGCCGACGGCAGTGTGATCACGATCGCCGTGCCACCGCGCACCGGACTTGTGCCGGCGGATCCATTTGCCGTGTTGACCGGCATTGCGGGCGTGCAAGGACTCGAGCCTGCGTATCGCCTGGCGCTGACCTCCGCTGCACCTGACGAGCGCTCCGCGCGCCCACTGGTCTGGCGACGCATCGGCTCGACGATGCATGGCGATGGTGTCGCCGGCGACGGTGACAACGCGCGACGTGCTCACGTTGAAGTTGATCTGCGCGGCGCCGATGTCCTGATCCCGCGTGGCGCGTTGCTGATACTGCTCGACCTTGGTGTGGTGATGTTGCTCTGGGGCGCGAGTGCGATGGCCGACGGAGCGTTTGTCCGGTGGCTGCGTGTGCGCCGCACGCGATGGGCGCGCTCGTATCGCGTGCGATTGAGTCTTGCGTTGCTCGCGTTCTTCGTCGCGCCTGCGGCCATTTTCGCGGCGTGGTCGTGGTATCGCCTGCAGGACGACGATGCCGCGTCGCGAGAGTTGCTCGTGCGCGAGGCATTGCGCGTGGCCGCCACCGAGCTGGAACGCCGGGAACTCTCCGCGACCTCGGCGAGTGCGGGGACGCCGCTCTTTCTGTATCGCGATGCCCAGCTGGTGGGCGCCAGCGATGCGTTGCTGGATGCGCTCGCACCGCTTGGTCGCCTGCTCCCGGTGTCGCTTTTGGAGGACGATGTCGGCGTCGATGACTCGTTCGAGACGCAGCGAATGGCGATCGGGGGTCGTGAGGCTCTCGTCGGATTCCGTCGTGTGCCGAAGCTCAACGCCGACGATGTGTTGGCGACGCCCGCGCGCGGTGACGAATTCGCCCTCGATGCACGCCGTGCCGATCTCGGCGTGTTGGTGCTGTTCGCGACATCGCTTGGTGCGCTTGCCGCGATCTGGTCGAGTGGCGTGGCGGCTCGATCCCTTGCTCGACCGGTGGGCGCGTTGCGCGAAGCGGCCCTCTCGATAGCGGCCGGTGGTGAAGATCCGTCGCTCGGCGCGGCGCCAGCCGCCGAGTTCGCGCCGGTGTATCGGGCGTTCGGTCGCATGGCGAAGGATCTCGCGACCGGCAGATCTGCTCTCGAAGCAGCGCAACGACGCACTGATGCGGTGTTGCAGAACGTGGCCAGCGGCGTCCTCGCGTTGCGCCCGGACGGTGCGATTCTCATCGCCAACCCGCGCGCCGAAGCGCTGCTGAGAATGTCGGTCCGCGCACCGGGCGCGTCGCTGGCGGCGTTGCCTCGCACGCTCGACGCGCTGGTGACGCGTTCGACGGCGTTTCTGGCGTTGGGAGACGACGGGTCGCTCTCGGAAGATGCGTTCGACGTCCTCGTGCAGGGTCGGCAGCTGCGCGCCCGCTTGACGCGATTGCCCGGTGGCGCTGTGCTCACCCTCGACGACGTGACAGAACTTGCCACAGCGCAGCGCGTCCTGGCGTGGGGTGAGATGGCGCGACAAGTCGCCCACGAGATCAAGAACCCGCTCACACCGATTCGACTGGGCGTGCAGCACTTGCGTCGCGCCTATCGCGATGGGCGCAGCGACTTTGGTGCAATTCTCGATACGAACGTGACGCGCGTGCTGGAGGAGATCGATCACCTGGACGAAATCGCGCGAGCGTTCAGTCGCTACGGTACGGCGCCAGCCGATCGTGATCCGGGTGTACCGGTGAATGTGGATGCGGCGGTTCGCGATGTGCTGGCGCTGGAGCGGATGGGCGAGAGTGACGTTTCCTGGCAACTGCACGAGGAGAACACTGGCGTGACGTCCGAGTTGCTTCGTGCATTTGCGCAGCGCGATGAGCTCAAGGAAGTGCTGTTGAATGTGTTCGAGAATGCACGCCACGCCGAGGCGACGGAGGTGCGCGTGCAGCTCTCGCGCGTGCGTGATCGTGTGCTGATTCAGGTGCGTGACAACGGCACCGGGATTGCTGCCGATGTGCTGGGGCGCGTGTTCGAGCCGCACTTCTCCACCAGCACCAGTGGCAGTGGACTCGGCCTGGCGATCAGTCGTCGACTGATCGACGGATGGGGCGGCGCGATTATGTTGCGAAGCACGCTGGGTGCGGGTACTGAAGTCGAGATTGCATTGCGCGCGGTGTAATCCGCACCGGGCCGAGCCGTTCGTGATTGTGTCCTCACGTGTCACCGCGCCGCAGGGGTGCGACGGCGCTCGGGGCGTTACTCTTCAGCATGGTTCCGGACTCCCTCCACAGCGTCCATCGCATCACCCTTTCCCCGCCTCCGCATCTGGAGTCGTGGGCCCTGCCGCCCGGCTGGTCATGGGGAAGCGAAGGCTTGTTGGTCGAGCATCGACACTATCAGGAAGTCGTCGATGCGCTGGGGCGTTCGTTGTCGTTGGTGAGTTCACCGGACGACGCGCATGGTGCGTGGCTGTGGCACGAAGCGCGCGCGCTCGGACACCGCAATCATCCATCGATTCCGACGACGTATCACTACTGGGCGTCGTATCAGGAAAGTCGTCGCGGACCCGGCTATCTGCGGCGCTGGATCAGCGGCGAAACGGTGTTGTCGCGCGTCGGTCGACTCGGGCCGGAGTCCGTGCCTGTTGCGATGCAGGTGCTGCGCGAAGCCGGCAGCACGCTCGCGTACCTGCACGACACCGGCGCCGCGCACGGCGACATATCGGCAAACTCCGTTTGGCTCACACCGGGCGGCCGCCTGTGGCTGTTGGGGTGGGAGTGGGTACTGCCGAAAGACCAAATTCCGGCGGGGACGCGACCCAGTCTCGATCACGCGCCCTGTCCGCCGGAATGGGCGGACGGCGCTTGGTCGCCGACCGCCTTGTCCGATCAGTGGCAGCTCGCGGCGATGCTCTTCACGATGCTGACGGGCGAGACGCCGCCGGAGCGTGATGTGCCGCCGTTGGTGCTGCTCCGTCCCGATTGCCCGCAGACATTGGCGAATGTGCTCGAGCGCGCGCTGAGTCCGGATCCGGGCGCGCGCTTTCCGAGCGTCGCGGCACTGCTGCGCGACATGGATCGGCACGTGTCGGTGCGACAGGTGATGATCTCGCCGGAGGGTGACGAATTGCCGCCGGCGCTCGACACCGCCGACGCGCGTTTGCGCTGGGCCACCGCCGACGACTACGAGATTCTTTCACCGCTCGGCAGCGGCATGTTCGGCAGCGTGTGGCGCGCGCGCGATCTCTCACTGTCGCGCGAAGTCGCCATCAAGGTGCTGCATCCGCACATCGCGAAGGACGATGCTGCGGTTGCACGCTTCCGTCGCGAGGCACGACTGGCGGCGCAACTCGCACATCCGTCCATCGTGCCCATCTACGACAGCGACAGTCGTGGTGACATCGTGTGGTACACGATGGAGCTGGCCGAAGGTGGCTCGGTGGCGAGTCTCATTTCGCGCAGCGGACCGCGACCGTTTGAAGAGATCGCGCAGCAGGTGGACGATGTGCTGGAGGCGCTCATCGCGGCGCATGCCAGCGGCATCATCCATCGGGATCTCAAGCCGGAGAACATCCTCATCGATCGCTACCGCCGGTGGCGCATCGGCGATTTCGGCATTGCCTATGCACTCGGCGAGGAGCGCGCGGGCACCTCGGGGACGCCATCGTTTGCGGCGCCGGAACAGTTGCTGGGTGAGGCGCAGGGGCCGGCGACGGACTGCTTTGCGCTCGCCAGCATCGTGTACTTCGTGCTCACCGGTCATCCGCCGTTTGGCGATGGTCCGGGTGAGATGATTCTCGCCCAGCAATTGGCCAACACGCTCCCCGACCGCTTGCTGGCCGACGGCTTCACCGACACGATCGCGGAGTGGTTGCGCAAGGGACTCGCGCCGCGCGTGGAGGATCGTTTTGCCGATGCGCAGGAGATGCGCATCGGCTGGCGCCAGGTCGTGCGCAGTGTGCGTCGCGCGGAAGATCAGCGTCCGTGGTGGCGTCGTCTCATCGAGGGGCCGCAGGAGAGCGACGACACGCCCGTGTAGGGCCTGTGTAACGCGCCCGTGCAGACGGGAACGGGTTCGCCTGCCTGCATCGCGCGACGCATGGCGATCGACGGCCCCGTGCTATCGCGCGATCCGCACCGTCTTTGCGTTGGTGAATTCGCGGAAGCCGAGGAGTCCGAGCTCACGTCCGACGCCCGATTGCTTCACGCCGCCGAACGGATAGCGCGGGTCGGAGGCGACCATCTCGTTGACGAAGACCATGCCAACGTCGAGCGCGGCAATGCAACGATCACGCTCGTGCGCGTCGTTCGTCCACACGCTGGCACCCAATCCGAATGGTGAGTCGTTGGCGCGCGCGATGCACGCATCCATATCGGTTTCGCGAAAGACCATGGCGACCGGACCGAACAGTTCCTCACGCGCCGTTGGCGTGCGCTCGGGGATATCCACCAGCACCGTAGGCGGGTAGAAAAAGCCCGGTAGACCGTCGGCGTCTCCACCGACGACAACGCGCGCGCCAGCGTCGACGGCTGCACGCACCTGCGCCGCCAGTCCATCGCGCACGCTCTCGGTGGCAATCGGCCCGATCTGCGTGCGTTCATCGCTGGGATCGCCCGTGATGAGCGCGCGCATGCCGTCGGTGAATCGCGCGAGGAATTCCTCGTACACGACGTCGCAGACGATGAACCGCTTGGCAGCGATGCACGACTGACCCGCGTTCACTGTGCGCGCCGACACGGCGACTTTCGCGGCCTGCGCGATGTCCGCGCTGGGCAGCACAATGAACGGATCACTCCCTCCGAGTTCGAGGACGACCTTCTTGAGGTGTGCACCTGCGACTTGTGCGACATGGCGGCCGGCGCGATCGCTGCCGGTCAGTGTCACGCCAACAATGCGGCGGTCGGCGATGATTGCATCGAGTGCATCGAGTGGCAGCAGCGCGACGTGACATGGTGCCGGCGGCGTGCCGGTGTGGGCGACCGCCGCGCGCGCATCGTCGAGACATTCATCGAGCAGCTTCGCCGGGCCTGGCACCGACGGCGCCGGCTTGACGATGATGCCATTGCCGGCGAGCAGCGCGGGAACCGCGAAACGCAGTGCCTGCCAGTACGGAAAATTCCACGGCATGATGGCGAGCACGCATACCAGCGGATCATGGCGCACACGCACCGTTGCCGTGGCATCGTCGAGTACGATCTCGTCGGCGAGCGCGGTGCGCGCCATCGCCGGCGCGACGTCACAGAGCACGGCGCATTTATCCACCTCCGCGCGCGCGGCGTTGATGGGCTTCCCCATCTCGAGCGTCAACGTTTCCGCCAGCGCCTCGCGATGTCTGCGGAGCGCTGCGCCCAGCGCGACGATGAAACGCGCGCGCTGTTCCAGCGTGGCGATACGCCACCGCTGTTGCTCTGCGGCCGTTCGTGCTAGCAGCGTTTCACGTTGCGACGCTGACAGCGACGGCATCTCATACAGCAGCTCGCCGGTCGCGGGGTTCACTGCTCGAAAGGTCATCCACCAAGGTCAGCGCTCAACACGCCTGCGGTCAAGCGTTCAGCGCAACAGTTGCGCGCGCCGACGTGGCGATGTCCGGCGGCATGAGCGCGGAGGACGCGGGGAGTGAGACGCCACGTCCCGGCGCCTTGGGCTCCGGCGAAGGCCGTGCGGACAGCCGCCTGGTGGTCGCGGCGACGGTCAGTTTGCGACGGCGCTTCCGGGCGTACAGGAGTTGATCTGCGCGCACCAGCAATTCCGACAGCGTCGCCTGATCGGTGGGACGGACGCGCGTATGACCGATCGTGAGCGAGATCGGCGCGTCGAGTTCGTGACGCGCATTCAGTTGAGCCACGCGCTCTTCGATGCGGCGCTGGATGAGTCGCGCGGCAGCACCGTCGGCGTCGAGCGCCATGATCGTGAACTCGTCGCCTCCCATGCGCGCGACCACATCACAGTCACGCACTGCACGTCGCAGCAAACGGGCGACCTCGATCAGCGCACGGTCGCCGGCCGCGTGACCATACGAATCGTTGAGCTGCTTGAAGTCATCCATGTCCACGTACAGCAATACGAGTTCCTTGTCCTGCCGGCGTGCGATGCGGAGCTGTTGCTCGGCCAACGTCATGAAACCGCGGCGATTGTACAACTGCGTCAGATGATCGGTCAACGAGGCACGGCGTAGTCGTACTTCCTCGCGCTTGCGTGCGGTGATGTCGCGAATGGTGATCGCCACACCGTCGGCCGTAGGTACCGCCTGATGAAGCAGCCAGCCGGCGGTGAAGCGTCGGCGATCGGTGCGCACATCCTCGACGAGCGGCGCATTGAGCGCGATGGCGTCGGTGTACTTCTCGAGCAGCGTGTCGGCGAGACCAGTCGGCAGATCGCGACGCAACCACTTCCCGACGAGATCCTCGCGCGTGGTACGCAGCAGGCGCGCGCCGGTGGGATTCACGTCTGTGACCTCGAAGTCGATCACGTCGCCGTGGGCATCACGCAGCCCGCGCAGCAGAAAGACGCCGTCGGCACTGGCATGCATTGCATCCTGCAGACGACGCATCTGCTCGCGCACGGCGAGGTCATCGTCACCGCGTCGCGCATTCTCTCGCCGCAACAGCGACCATCCCGCCAATGCCAGAACCAGCGCGGCAAACGACAGGAATGGTGCGGCATCGATGAGCGAGGTCATGCCGGCGAGCAGTGGCGCTGTGGCGACCGTGGCCGCGCCTCTCCGATCGATCTGGGAACCCGCGCGCGTCACGCCACTGAGCGACGCAACTCCTCCGGTGAGGGAGAGCAGCGCGAGAGCAGCCCAGAACAGCGCACGGGTGGCGAATCGATCGAGCATGACAAATGAGGGAGGGTGCTTCGATGGAGCGGTCGACTCCGACGTCGGATGAACCGATCCGCGTCCCGCCGCACCGCGGTACGCTCTGGGACGAGGGGCAACGACTGTGCCAAACTCGTCCATACGACCCGGTCGATATCTCCAGACGAAGGGAATGATAATGCTAAAGCAATGCGATAGAACGCTTTACATCACGCTGACAATGGACGCACTCCATCTGGTCTCGGCGCTCGCAGCTCCGGAGTAATGACCGTCGGGGGGGGCCGTACGGGGCCGGAATAGATTGCGCGCGCTCGGCTATTATTGCCGGGGGCGAGGGTCGCTCGCGCTTCCGGCCCTCGTTCAGCGGCACGCGTGGCCATTCAGTTCGCTAATCGGCGCCCAGCAGCAACCGCTTCTCGAGCGCGGCATAGCGCGCCGCGCCTTCGCGATCGGGGAAAAGCAGCGAGACGATGACGCCGGTCGCGAACGAGAGCGGAATGGACACCAGCGCCGGATTCTTGAGCGGGAAGATCGCGGACGCATGATGGAGCAGGTCGACCTGCACCGCGGGCGACAGCGAGATCAGGAGGAGTGTGGCGAGCGTTCCGGTCACCATGCTCGCGGTGGCTCCGGCGGTGCTGGTCCGACGCCAGAAGACGCTCAGCACCAGGGCCGGAAAGTTCGCGCTGGCCGCAATCGCGAACGCGAGTCCGACCATGAAGGCGACATTCTGTCCTTTGAAGAGAATGCCGAGTGTGATCGCGATGAGCGCCAGTCCGATGGTGGCGATGCGCGCGACGAGGAGTTCCTCGCCGGGCTTCGGATGGCCGCGTCGGATGACCGACGACCACAGATCGTGCGAGATCGCGGCGGCACCTGATAATGCGAGCCCTGCCACCACGGCGAGAATGGTCGCGAAGGCAACCGCGGCGATGAAGCCGAGAAAGGGTCGCCCGCCGAGTAGTTGCGCGAGCATCGGTGCCGCCATGTTGCCGCCCGCGTCGACTGCTTTGATCGCATCGGGACCAACGAGGACCATCGCGCCGAATCCAAGCACGAACGTCATGAGATAGAACATCCCGATCAGTCCAGTCGCGATGAACACGGACTTGCGTGCGGCGCGCGCATCGGGGACGGTGTAGAATCGCATCAGGATATGCGGCAGTCCGGCGGTACCGAACATCAGCGCGAGTCCGAGCGAAATCGCGTCCAGCGGATTGGAGACGAGCTTGCCGGGCGCGAGGACGCCGGCGCCGTATTTCGCGGCGGCTTGTGCGAACAGTTCGCGCGGATCGAAGTGGAAGCGTGAGAGCACCATGAGTGCGAGCGCCGCCGCGCCGCCGAGCAGGAGCACCGCTTTCACGATCTGCACCCACGTCGTCGCCAGCATGCCACCAAAGAGTACGTAGGCCATCATGGCCACGCCGACGATGACGACGGCAGCCTCGTACGGAATGCCGAAGAGCAGTTTGATCAACCCACCCGCGCCCACCATCTGCGCAATGAGATAGAACGCAATGGTCGCCAGGGTGCCGCACGCGGCAGCGATACGCACCGGGATCGGATCGAGTCGCGCGGCCACGACATCGGCGAATGTGTAGCGCCCGAGATTCCGCAGCGGCTCAGCGATCAGGAACAGCACGACCGGCCATCCCACGAGCCACCCGGTCGAGTAGATCAGACCATCGAAACCACTGGTGGAGACGAGTCCCGCGATGCCCAGGAACGACGCCGCGCTCATGTAGTCACCGGCGAGCGCGATGCCGTTCTGGCCGGCAGTGACCGTGCGACCGGCGGCATAAAAATCGTCGGTGCTGCTTGTTCGACGTGCGGCCCAGTACGTGATCGCCAACGTCAGCGTGATGAATCCGGCGAAGAACGCGATGGCGACGGAATCTGCCGACGAGTTCACTGTTCGCCCTCGTGATGCGCGCGCAACGCGAGGAGCGCCGGGTCGTACACCTGGTTGGCCCAGCGCACGTACGTGTACGTCAACACCCATGCCGCGACGATCACCAGTGCGCCCAGGATGATGCCGATCGAGAGACCATCCTGCACCTGCTTGGCCAGCAGGGCTGGGCGATACGCCACCAGCGCGATGAAGCCGAAGTACACACAGACCATGAGCAAGGTCAGTGTGGCAGCAATACGCCATCGCTTGATGGCGAGCGTGCGCGTGGCCTCTGCGGCCGATGTCGAAGGAGTCACCATGGCGCGCGAAGGTACGGCCAGCGCCAACCGTTGCACAGTCCCCCGCGAGTCGCGACCCTCCCCAGGCATCCGTTTGCGCGTGGCGTATGTCATATTCGAAGTCGTGTCGCTCGCGCGGTCACCTCGGTCGGCAGCGATGACTGCATTGCCGTCGGTATTGCGTGCGCATTTTTGTCCGTATGCTCGTCCTCACCTTCGTTCAATCTGCTGTGACGCAACGCATGGGCATCGCGCTGGCGAGTCTCATCTCCGGACTCGTTGCACTGTATCTGCACCTGTGGAAGCTTGGACGGACTGGATCGCTCTCCTGCTCCGGCACTGGGGGCTGCGAGTACGTGCAGGGCAGTCGCTACGGTTCGTTTCTCGGCGTGGACGTCGCGTTGATCGGGACGGTGGGGTACGCGATGCTGTTTCTGGCGGCGTTGATCGGCTCGAGCCCCAGACACGAAGATGCGCGCTGGCCGAACATCGCAATGCAACTCATGATCTGGCCGGCGGTTCTGTTCACGCTGCGGCTCAAGTACGGCGAGTTCGTGGTGCTGAAGGGCTTCTGCCCGTGGTGCCTCGTCTCGGCCGTCGCGATCACCCTCTGCGCCATCCTGGTGATCTTTGACAAGCGGCGTCTGGATCGTCTCGAGTCCGTGAGCTAGTCTGCCGACAAGCGAAAGTGCTACGGCGTCTCGGCGTCGCCGACCATCACGGCAAACCAGTGCGCCATCTCCTGACGGATCGGATAGCCCGGCATGGTCTTCACGACGCGACCGTTGCGATCGATCGCGACAAACGTTGGCGTGCCCGGATAGCGAAAGGTCATCAGCACCTGATCGGAATTGCCGGCCGGTCCGATGAGTTGCGCGCCCACAATCCCTTCCTTGGCCACCATGGGCGCGCCGTCTGCCGCCCCTTCGAGCGTGAGCAGTTTGAGGCGAGTCAGCGGTCGCCCGGCCGACATTTCGCCCAGGTCCTTGAGCGCGCGCTTGCACCAACTGCACGTGACCGAACTCACCATCACGATGGCGGGCTGCCCCTTCGTGACGAGTGGGATCAGCTTACCCTCCGCGTTCCGCACCTTGAACAGCCCGATGGCGTCCTCGGCTTTGGCCGCAGTCTGCGGCGCGGTGTCGGAGATCGTTTTTCCGGCCGAACGCGGGGCTACATTGGCCAAGGGAGACGCGGCGTCGCGATCGCGCACCTGCTTGGTGACGAACGCCGTGCCGCCGAGGGTGATCAGGACGATGGCAAGCAGCTGACTGACCGTGACTGCACCACGACGGTGTGGTCGTGCGGGTTCCGGGTCGCGTACGGCGTCCGGTACACGGTCACGCTCGTCGGAACGACGGGATGCGCAATCGAGCGGGCGTACCGAAGGAGCTGCCGATGGCGGCTGGGAGCGTGGCATGACGAATGATTACCCAGAACCGCAGGCGGCGGTAGCACTCGACGCCAGGCCGCACCGTAAGCTGGGCGATCTCGACGTAAACGCACACCTGAGCGATCCGTCGCGAAGGCAGGACTTTGTGACGCCGATGTTCGATATCATTGCGCCGCGCTACGATGCGTTCACCCGACTGTTCTCGTTCGGTATGGACGCGAGCTGGAAGCGCGAGGCGATGCGCGCGATCGTTGCGTCGTCGGCGCCAGCGCACCACGCATTGGACCTCGCCTGTGGTACTGGAGATCTCGCGGTTGCCATCGCACGCGCGTTCCCGACATCGCGCGTGGTTGCCCTCGATGCGTCGCCGCGAATGATCGACCATGCCAACCAGCGGCTGGCCGATCCGACACGCGATGCGGCGGTGGCGTCACGGATCACCACGACCGTTGGTGATATGTCGGCGCTCGCGTTCGACAGTGCGTCGATGGATCTCGTGACGGCCGGTTACGGTGTGCGCAACGTGCCCGATTCAACGCAGGCGGTGCGCGAGATGGCGCGGGTGCTGCGTCCGGGGGGCGTACTGGTCACGCTCGATTTCTATCGACCCGCCTTCGCCCCCTGGCGCGCGCTCCTGCTCTGGTATCTCTCCGTGGCGGGCAACGCGGTGGGTTGGTGGTGGCATCGCGATCCGATCGTCTACGGCTACATCGCGCGCAGTATCGAGCAGTTCATGAGTTGGCAGGCATTCGGTGCGCTGCTCGAGCGTGAGGGCTTTCGCGTGCGTCGTGTCACGCGGCATCTGGGCGGTGGCATCGCACTGCATGAGGCGGAGCGCGTGTCATAACGCCGGCGTATGCAGCGATACCCTCGACTTACAGCTCGGCGCGCACTGCTGCCATGATCCACCGATCGTCCATCTGCCACCACGCGTCCAATTGTGCGTCGTGTCCGTCAAGCTCGGGAAGCATGAGGTGAATCGTGGCGGCACCATGCTCGTGCACATCCACCTCGACTTCGGTGAATCGCACGTAGCGTTGCACGACCGGATCGATCGCTTTGTAGACCGCTTCCTTGAGTGCGAATCGAAGCAAGGTGGCATCACGAATGATCGCGTCATGCATGACCATCTCAGGGCTGATGGTGCGGCGCGCGATCGCCACTTGCGCAGGCTGCGTCGTCTCTTCCGTCGCTGCTGGCGCAGCACGCCGGCGCTGATGGAAGGTCGCCGCAACCTCCGTTGCCAACGCGTCCTGCTCGCGCGCGGTCAGGATGCGCGACGCCAGCGTGCGATGACGCTGCGCCGCGGCCGCGAAGTCCGGCGGTGCGTCCAGCCACGTGCCCGTCACCGGCGTCCGCTCTTCGAGATCGACGCCAAGGTGGCCGTGCGTGCCCGCTTCGGCCATCGCGATGGCGCGCGTACGCTTATGGCTGATGGACCCGCGAACGCCGAAGGGTAGTGTCGGCGCGCCGCGAGTGGTGCGAAGTAGTGGACGGGCGAGCAGCAGCGGGAGGTCTGCGCGATCGGGTGCCACCGCACGAATTGCTGCGCGCAGCGCACGACGTCCGGCCACGAACGCATCCCGCCGCGCCTCAGGGAGCGAGCGTGCCAACGCCGCTTCCTGCTCGTGCAGCTCTCCGTCGCGCACCAGCGCGTCGAGCCGCGCGTGCAGCTGTCGCACCGACAGGTCAACCGCCAGTGGCGTGGTCAGTGGCGTGACGAGCGGTGTGACAGGTGGCGTCACAAGCGGTGTGATCGCTGCCGACACCAGCATGCGGCCCTCCGCCCCGAGGCCGGAGGACACAATCGAGAGCCCTGTACGGTCGGCGACGTCGTCGAGGCGGGATGACATGCCGCAATCTCGTGAATCGCCACCGCGATCGCCAACGTGCTGGCCCTGCGCCGAGCCGTACACGCGGCCACCTTTGTACCGTCCGCGTGTTCGCGCCTCTCACACTCGTCGCATGAACAGCAGTACCGACCTGTCGTCCAGGCTTGATCTGTCCGACGCGGCACACGCACGGCGCGTGGGCATGACGAGTGCACAAGCGTGGTATACCGTCTTCGTACTCACGCTTGCCAACGTCTCCGGCTTCGTTGACCGGCAGATTCTGACGTTGCTCGTGGTGCCGATCAAGCGCGATCTCGGCGTGTCAGACACGCAGGTCAGTCTCCTCATGGGACTCGGCTTCGTCCTCTTCTACTCGCTGCTCGGATTGCCGATCGGTCGTTGGGTCGATCGCGGGCGTCGCTCGCTCATCGTGGCGCTGGGCGCGGCGGCGTGGAGTGTGATGACAACGGCGACGGGATTGGCACAGAGCTTTACCCAACTGTTCGTTGCGCGGGTTGGTGTCGGTGTTGGTGAAGCGACGCTTGGGCCGGCTGCGGTCTCGCTCATTGGCGACGCGTTCCCACGACGCCGACTTGGCACCGCGATGAGTGTGTATATGCTCGGCACCTTCTTCGGGTCGGGTGTCGCCTACGCCCTCGGCGCATGGGTTGTCGGAGCGCTCGACGTTCCAGGTATGATCAGCGTTCCGTTGTTCGGCGACGTGCACCCGTGGCAGCGCGTCTTCTTCATCGTCGGCTTGCCGGGCCTGCTCATTGCCGCGCTTGCGCTCACCATTCGTGAACCGCTGCGCGGGAACGCCTCGACAAGCGCGAGCACCAGCGCGCCTTTCGCAACGACAACCACGGCGAGCGCATCAGCGGCGGTGCCGATGCGTGAACTGTTCGGATATCTGCGCGCGCATGGCCGGACGGTGACCTCACTCTCGCTCGGCTTTGCCTTCTCGGCGGCGGTCAACTACGGCATCGGTGCGTGGCTGGCGACTTTTTTTGTGCGTACGCACGGGTGGACCATCCAGCAAGCCGGAACGTTGCAAGGCGTCATGACGATGACCTTCGGTGTCGCGGGCACGCTGCTCGGTGGTTGGCTGACCGACCGATGGGCACGCGGCGGACGAGTGGACGCGCCGATCCTTGTCGGCATGCTTGGCGCAGCGGGGATGCTCGTCTGCGCCGGCCTGTATCCGCTGCTCCCGTCGGCGATGGTCGCAGCCGCGTTGATTGTGCCCGTCAACATCTTCGCGGCACTGCCGTGGGGAGCGGCGAATGCAGCCGTCGCCGAAGTGATGCCGCCGCGGATGCGCGGGCAGGGAAGCGCGCTCTATCAGCTGGTGGTCAATCTTGTTGCGGGCGCGCTTGGTCCGACTGCTGTCGCGCTGCTCACCGACGGCGTCTTCAAGGACGAAGCCGCCCTACGCTACTCGTTGAGCGTCTGCACCGTCGTAGGCATGACGATCGCGCTCGCGTTGATGGCGTGGGGCCGGCCGGCCTTTCGGCGAACGATCGCGCTGCGAGACGAGTAGATCATTGCTCGCGCGACGTCGCACTCGACGCCGCGCGAACGCCGCGTCAACCGACTCACGATGGCCGCTCCCGCCGACGTCGAGCGCCGCTCGCGACCACATTGCCGGCCAACAGACCGGCGGCGAGCGAGATGCCGATGATCAGGACGCGAAACGCCGTCGCCACGCCCACTTCCACCTCTTGACCGAGGAGCGACGTGACGCTCCGAAAGCCAATGCTGCCGGGCACGAGAATGAGCAGGCCGGGCACCACGGTCACCATCGCCGACCGACGGAAGTAGCGTGCGATGAGATTGCTCCCGGCACTCACGACGAACGCGCCGAGGAATGCGCCCAGCTCCTCGCCCATCGCGGCGCCGGCAAATCGTGAAGTGAGGTACGCCGCCGCGCACGCGAGCACGATCCACGCGGCGTCGCGCGCTTCGGCGTTGAGCAACACGGTGAACGCGAGCGGTGCCACGAGCAGTGCGACCCACTCGGTCCAGAACGGCAGCGACGCATGTGGCAGCCAATGCCCGGTGTCGGTTGCTGACACGAGATCGGGAGCGACGGTCGCCGTGATCGACTGCCCGACGTTCGACGCGATGCTCGCGCCAATATCGCTACCGAGTTTCGCGCCGAGTGCGAGACCGAATCCGAGTAGGAGAAACACGACCAGCGCGCCGCTCAGTCGTGCGG
The DNA here is from genome assembly GCA_964456595.1 of uncultured Gemmatimonas sp. Lineage (GTDB taxonomy): Bacteria > Gemmatimonadota > Gemmatimonadetes > Gemmatimonadales > Gemmatimonadaceae > Gemmatimonas. The sequence continues at coordinate 14,697 of CAYWCJ010000047.1, forward strand.
TTCCCGAGGCGAGATGTCGTGACGAAAGTTCGGCGAGAGCGACCGTAAACGTGAGTCCCGGAAGCAGCACGACCAATCCGGCGAGCGACGTGGCGTAGCCCGTTCCCGTGTGTGTCGCCACATCGACCGTCAGCGCGACCGTGCTGACGAGGAAGGCGGCCAGTGGTTCGGTCACGTGTCGCCACGCATCCGATCGCGCGCAGGCGAGTGAGAGGCAACCGGTGAGCAGTCCCAGTGTCGCGGCAACGAAGACGTCACCCGTGAACACGCGCAGGAAGCAGGCGACGGCGGCGGAGGCGCAGACGAACGCCACGAGCACCAGCCATGTGGGCCAGCGCGGCGGTTCCGCGAGCAGGTCGCGGATTCGTTGGAGTCCGTCGGTCGGACCGACACCACCTTCGATGACGTCGCGGGTAATGGCGCCAAGTCGGGAGAGATGGCCCAAATTCGGCTCACCCGGCTCGACGCGCATGAGGTGTACGTGTTGCTCCACCAGGTCGCCGAATCCGACCATGATGCTGGTCGGCGTGGAGAAGAACTCGGCCGTAAGTCCCAGCCGCTTGGCGACAGTGGAGAGCACCACTTCGAGTCGGTGCGCGGGCGTACCGTGGGTGTGAAGCGCGCGTGCAAGTTCCAGTACGAAACGCGTCGCGACCGGGTGCTTCGGATCAGCGGGCGACGTTTCCGGCACGACGGGAATCATGCAGGGCAGGGTACGCCTCCCGGTGACGCGGCGCAACAGTGGCGTAGGGCCGAGGCAGTGTCGAGGGGTTGAGTGGAGCGATGGGTCCACATCGCCGCGAACGCGATGAGAGATCCACGTCGCTACCTTGCGGTATCTTTCGATGGCGTCACAGTGGCGCCCACGATCCGTCATCACCAACCCGTGTAGCCATGCATCGTACTGTGCGTTCGTCCGCCGTTGCCCTGTCGCGCTGGTCTGCTCTGGCGTCCCGTCGCATCGTGAGGGCGATCATGATGGCGCCCGCTGTGGCCGTGCTGCTCTCGGCATGCGGGTCGGACGATGTGCCCGATATCCCGTCCAACCCGGCCGTGGAAGTGTACGCGGGCAGTCTTGGCGTGACGATCGCGACCATGACGAAGAAGAGTGACGCGCTGTTCTTCCAGGACCTCGTGGTCGGCACAGGGGCGGACGCCATCAGCGGCAAGACGCTGCGCATGACGTATTCGGGGTATCTGATCAACGGCACCCGATTCGATACGAATGTCGGCGGCGCGCCATTCTCCTTTCAGCTCGGCGCGAGTCAGGTTATCGCCGGCTGGGATCTAGGCATTCAGGGGATGAAGGTTGGCGGTCGGCGCAAGCTGGTCATCGGCTCGGCGCTCGGATATTCGCGTGCCGGCAGCGGTCCAATCCCACCCAACGCGACGCTGGTGTTTGATGTGGAGCTGCTGGGCGTGCAGTAGCGACTGCCGGTCCGAGATCGCGCGGCTCACCGTCTCTTGCCGCAGTGCATCGCGGCGACGCCGGGCGTCTTCACCGCCCGCCGGCGGTGCCGTCGCGAGGAGGCGCCAGTGCCGGGGAGGGCCGCGCGTCCGATGAGGCGTGCGATGACGCGTGCGGTGACGCGTGCGGTGACGCGTGCGATGACGCGTGCGATGACGCGTGCGATGAGTTGATGCGACCTTGGCGTACGATTCCGCGAGGCGCAGACTGGGTTCCGTCGACGTGCGGCGCAATGCTACAGGCAGGAATGGATTGGGTACATGATGCTCGACGTGGCGTGCTATCGTCGGCGTTCGTACCGATCATTCATCTTCGCATCCCCATCCGGGAGGCCGACCACAATGCGCAAGCTCCAACTCCATTCACGCGTCGCACCGCTTACGCTGCTGTTCGCGCTCGCCATCGCGCCTTTCCTGTACGCTGACGCCGCACAGGTGGTCCCCGACGACGCGCCCAGCAACTGCTCGTCGGGCAGCGGCAATGCCTGCCAAACCGAGTCCGTGACCACCACAAGCTGCACCGACTGGAGCGCCATTTCGATCTCCGTTCCCGGCATTCCGATCATGTTCATCCCGTACTGCAAGGCCACACACGACTCGACCCGCGTCAGTACCTGGTACTGGTCACACTGAGGTCGGCACCCTCCCGTGCACCGCCGCCGACATACCGGGATGCAACCGAATGAAACGACCTGCAATGAAATGGTTATCTGGGACTTCGCCTCATTCGCTATTCTCGATCCACGCGCGCCCCGAACGTCACGCGCGAAACGCAATACCAACTCTGCCAATCCCTCACCGGGAGTACCCCATACATGCGCAAGACACACCTCACCAGCCTGTTTTCCGCCCTCGCCCTCGTCGCCGCACTCGGCGGCGCTCGCACGCTCTACGCCGCCGAAGATCCGATCTTCTTCGAAGATGGCGACGTCCCCACCTGCTCCTCCGGCACGAGTAACGTCTGCCGAACCAGTACCACCTCAACCACCTCGTGCTCGGCGTGGCAGTGGGTCGGTATGAACGGCAGCGCGGGCGTGGGCGGCTTCGGAATGGGCCTGACGCTCGTCTGCAAGACGGAGGTCACCACCTCCTCGACCGAAAACTTCTACTGGTCCAAGTAGGCCACGCCGCACCTCCAGCGTCTCGTCTCCTGGCTCGTCGGCGCTCGCACTCACCACCCGCGATCGCCGACGATGCAGCGCTGACAATGCCCTCAACACGACCCGTTCGATGCGAATGCTCATCAGGCGAACGACGGCCGCGCTCCTCTGCATCGAGCTCGGGTTCCTGCTCCACCAACGGCTGCAACTCCATCGCGCCAGCATCCAGAATCTCCTTCCCGCCGCAGACGCCGCAACCAACAAGCGCACTATGCGCGCGTTCCTGCTCCTGGGCGAAGATGATTGCAAGTCCGCCGTCTCCTTTGTCGAACAACTGGACGCGCTCGAGTTCGAACATCCCAACCTGTCACGCGGAATTCTGGTCGCCGGTTCAGACAGTGCCAGACAACGCGTCGTCGCTGCCGCAGAAAATCGATCCTCCTCGGTCACCATCCAGCCTGTCACATACACCCAGTTGCAAACACTCGGCATCAAACCGGCCCGACATATCGGACGACTGATGCTGCTCGATTCGCGCGGTCACATCGCACTACTTACGCTCGTACCCGCAACCGCCCGCGAAATGGCCGCCGTCATCTCGCTCGCTGCCTCGATCGTCCAACGCGAAGTGGAGCGCCACTGACCGTGCCCCACACGCGTCTCGCCGCCCTCACCCTCCTCTGCCTCAGCGCAATCGTTGCGTCCGCGTGCCGCGACGCCGCGAGACAGACCGCTGTCGCCGCCGCACAGACGGCTGCCACCACCCGACCGCCAGCACGGCAGGTCGTGAACGCCAACACCGTAACGCGTCGATCAATTCTCCTCCAGTCCGACGCGGCCTCCGCGTGGCAGGTCGAAGCCATCGCCCTGACTCGCCGCACTCTCTTTGTCGCCGATGCCGTTCGCGATTCTGTCCTCGCCTACGATCTTGACAACGACGGAGTCCACCTTGACCGCGTGGACCGACGAATCAACAGTCTCAGGACCAAGCGCGCCCTGCTCGGCGCGCACTCCGACTCCACCGTGCTGCTCCTCGATCGTGATCGGCAACTGCTGCACGTGCTGCACGAGAACGGCGCGCTGCTCAACAGCTGGCGATGGCAGATGAAGGGAGAAGCCGCGGGGGCCTGCGTCGCCAACGACTCGACCGTATTCGTGTTCCTGCTAACGCCGACCGGCTACCGCACGATGAGGCTCACCAAAAGCGGGTCCGCGGTCACCGAGTCAGTCACGGCTGAACCGTGGCCAGGCTACTACGAGCAACACCGACTCACGGCACACGTACTCGCCAGTGCGCCGGTCAACAACGGCGCGTGCGTCTTCGGACACCTGTTCGATCGCGGACTCGTCCTGCTCCGTGCAGACGCACCACCTGTCAGCGTGCCCTGGATCGAGATGCTCAAGCCACCCGCTGCGATCGTGGAATCGACCACGGTCGGTCAAACAACGCGACGCGTCGAGTCCGTCCAGTCGGCCGACCGCGGCCCGCGAGCGATTGCGGTCTCCGGCGATTCCGTGCTCGTGCTCTTCGAAGGCAAGCAGAAGTACGCCAACACACAACTCGACGTGTACGACGCCTCCACTCGCACGTACCGCCACTCGCTGCGCTTCGCCGAACGCATCGAGTCCGTCGCCGCGTCCTCCACGGGGATCGCACTGCTCATCAAGAACCGAGGACGCATCAGCGTATGGGTACTGGTCGTCAATGCACCCGACCGCGCCAAGTGACCTTCACCCCTCCACCCCACGCCGCACCATGAACACTCCCATAGTCACGAGTCGCTCTCCAAACCGCTCGCTGCCTTCACGGAGCGTCGCCGCCGCTCGCATCGTCGCAGCAATGGGCCTCGCGATGCAGCTTATCAGCGTCGCCGACGGCGAGGTGCTGCGCGCGCAATCAGTCCAACGTCTCGTCGCCAAGCCGGTGTGGAGCAGTGCCGATGACGACGATGCAACTCCGAGTCGGCCAGCGCGCCTCGCCGTCGACGCGGCCGGACGCGTCTACCTCCCGGAGCCAACCGAATCCGCCCTCTACGTGTACAGCGCAACCGGTTCCTTTCTCGGCAAGATCGGACGGAAGGGAAGCGGTCCCGGCGAATTTCAGAACATCTGCTGCGCAGGCTTCGATCCAAAAGGCAGACTCTGGGCGCGCGATCTCGGAGGCGCGCGATACGTCGTCTTCAACGTGGCCTTCCCCGCCGGAAAGCTCCAGGCGCGACCACAATTCGTGGTCAACATGCCCCACCGTGATGTCAATCGCTGGACAGCGCTCGGCTTTGACCCCACAGGAGCGCTATTCGACATCGGACTGATCCACAGTCCCGACAGCAAACCAGTGTCCAAGCTCACTCGATTCCTCGTGGACACCGCGGGGGTCGTCAAACGCTCGCTCGACCTGCTCGAGCAGGTCGATAACGTCACCGCGCCCTTGGTCGTCACGACAACAACCCCCGACGGCGTGTCTCGGCGACTGCTTCAGCCGCCGTTCGCGGGCATTCAGCTCCTCGCGAGCGCTCCCAACGGCGACTACGCGCAAGCCGGCAGCGCGAAGTATGAAATCGTCTGGCGAAATTCCGACGGCGCAGTGAAACACACGATCAGACGGGCAATCGATGGACCGCCGCTCGCCGATGCCGAACGCAAGCGCGCACAGGCGGACATCGCCAATGTCGCCAAGAGTGCGGGCAAGCGCGTCAGTGAACTCCCCTTTGGCGTGCCCGCGCGCAAGCCACCACTGCGTGGACTTGAGTTCGACCCCGAAGGCCGATTGTGGGTCGAACGATTCGTCGCCCGCGGTGCACTTCGCGAATCCGATGTCTATCTGCCGAACGGAACGCACGCGTTCACGGTCGTCTGGCCAGCGTTGCCGAGCATGGTCTTCTACGGCACTGCACGGGGACGCGATGCCTGGGTCACCACGCAGGACGCAGACGACATCCCGCACATCGTCAAACTGGCGCTCACACCACAGCGCTAGCGGCACCGCAGGCGCCGCAGTGCCGACGCACTTCGCCGCGCTCGATTGATCACCTGGGCAACAAAACGGTGACGGCGATCGCGCCGACGCGCACTACACTGACTCCATGCTCGCCGCCGCACACTCCGCCGCCGTCCTCGGAATAGACGCCTTCGATATCCTCGTCGAAGTGCACGTAGCCAATGGGCTGCCACAGTGGACACTCGTCGGACTGGCCGCGACGGCAGTGAAGGAGAGCCGCGACCGCGTCGGGGCGGCGTTGGCCAACTCGGGATTCTCGATGCCGCCAAAACGCATCGTCGTCAATCTCCAGCCCGCCGACACACCGAAATCTGGAACTGCATTCGATCTTCCCATCGCCC
>CAYWCJ010000048.1:0-20160 GCA_964456595.1 uncultured Gemmatimonas sp.
GTGCCAGCCGGCGGGCCGATAGAAATCGTGCTGCATGTCGTCTTCGCGCGTCCAGAGCAGCTTGACCGGCACGCCGATCTCCTTCGCGATCCACGCCGCTTCGACCATGTAGTCGTTGTTCAGACGACGACCAAAGCCACCGCCGCAGCGCGTCATGTACAGCGTGATCGCATCTTCCTTGAGTCCCAGCGTGCGCGCGACGAGTGCGCGACCAGGCGCCGGATTCTGGGTGGGCGCCCATAGCTCGAGCGCACCGTTTTTGAAACTCGCCGTGCAGTTCTGCGGCTCGAGTGGCGCGTGCGCGATGAACGGATAGTAGTACGATCCTTTCACCGTCTTGGCGGCAGTCGCCAACGCCGCGTCGAAGTCACCGTCCTTGCGGATGTTGCGCTGCGGTGCCTGCGTCGCCAGCTCCGCCGCCTTCGCGTTGTAGCTGGCGGTGCTCTGCTGCGAGGTCGGATGCGCTTCCCACGTGACTTTGAGCTGCGCGCGAGCGGTCTGCGCGGTCCACCAGCTGTCGGCCACGATCGCGACACCAGGGAGCAGACCGCTCAGCGCCGTCTCGCCCGTCACGACAAACGCGTGCTTCACACCGGGGAGCTTCCTGATCTCGTCGACATTGGCCGATGCAACCTTCGCGGCGAACACGGGCGACTTGACGAACGATGCGTAGAGCATTCCCGGCACCGTCACGTCGATACCAAACAGCGGCTTGCCGGTCACGATGGAACGGTTGTCCACGTTCCGCACCTTCGTGCCGATGATCTTGAAATCCTTCGGATCCTTGAGTTTCACCGACGCGAGCTCGGGCGCTGCCACCGAGGCGGCTGCAGTGGCCAGCGCTCCATACGTCAGCGTCTTGCCACTCGGCGTGTGCTTCACCACACCCATCGACGTTTCGCACTCGGACGCCGGCACATTCCACTGCTGGGCGGCAGCGCCCACGAGCATCGCGCGCGCTGCGGCACCCACGCGACGCTGTGGCAGCCAGTTGGTGGGCGTTGCGGTGCTGCCACCGGCCACCTGCGCCGTGAACCTCACGGGATCGTAGTTGCCCTGCTCGATGCGCACGTTCTTCCAATCCACGTCAAGCTCTTCGGCAATGAGCATCGGCAACATCGTCTTGATGCCCTGGCCGCACTCCGGATTCTTCGCCGTGATGGTGACGATGCCATCGGGCGTGATGCGGACGAACGCATTGAGAGTCGGATCGACGCGACCGGCCCGCGCGTTCCTGGCAAGCGATTCCAGCTCCAGCGCCGAGAGCGGCTCGACATAGCTGGCCAGCAGCACGCCGCCGCCGACCACTGCCGACACCTTGAGGAAGTCGCGGCGTGAGACGGTGGTCGGACGCTCGGCAGACTTCTTGGACGTGGTAGTCATCAGACTGATCCTCCCGGTGCGCCACTCGTGGCACCGCGCGGTACCCCGGCCTTGATCTCGGCCGCGCGATGGATTGCCTGACGAATGCGAAGATAGGTCGCGCACCGACAGAGATTGCCGTTCATCGCGTTGTCGATCTGCGCATCACTGGGCTTCGGCGTCTTGGCGAGTAACGCTGCAGCGGACATCAGCTGACCGGCCTGACAGTATCCGCACTGCGGCACGTCGAGTTCTTCCCACGCCTGCTGCAGCGCATGCGTGCCGTCGGGCGACAGCCCTTCGATGGTGGTGATCTCGACGTTCTGCGCGGACGCGGCCGTCACTTGACAGGAGCGCGTGGGCTTGCCGTTGAGATGCACCGTGCACGCGCCGCATTGGGCGGCGCCACAGCCGAACTTCGTTCCCTTCAGGTCGAGGGCATCGCGGAGCGCCCAGAGCAGCGGCGTATCGGCGGGAACGTCGGCCGTCTTGACCTGTCCGTTCACTTTCAGGCGGAGCTTCATCGCGAATCCTCGTGGTGGGGCGAAGCGGGACGGTGCGGCACGGGTGCGGCCGTCAGCCGGACACATATCTCACTGCGTAGCAAGGAATCTTGAGGGAGAACGGCGCGCCGTCCAGCGACAGACGGCAATACGCGCCACATTGCCTCCGATGTCGGATGCGCCCGCTCCCCTGATCCCTGCCTCGTGCCTCGTGCCTCTTGCGGTGGTCGTTCGCGCTCACGCGAGCCCTGCTCTCGCTGCTGCTGGCCTGCGCCCCGGCGGGACGAGTCGTTTCGGCGGGTCGAGGAATTCCCCCGCGTGGGACCGACAGCACACTCGACGTGGCGACCTGGGACGTGCGCCTGCGGCCGCGGCGCTCAAGGCGTATGTTGACGATACGTGGTCGGCGTCCCAAGTGTTGGTGGTCGGCGATTGGAATGACCATACAGCCCGTTCCGTCAGCGTGGGGAAGCCTTCACCCTTCGAAGTGTTCGTCGACGATGCGTCGCGTTATCGTTTTCTGACCGCACCGTTGTCAGGGCGCGGCGTATCCAGCACTGTCAGTCATCGGGAACTGATTGATCATCAATTGGCCTCACGCCCACTTGCCGACACGGAGATCCCAAACTCCGTCGAAGTGTACCGGGTGGACCGGTTCATTCCCGAGTACCGACGTACCACGAGTGATCACTTTCCCTTCCTGAGTCACTTCCTGCTCGGTCGTTGAGATTCGGCGCCCGCGCCGCCAGCGACACGCACCGTTACCGTGGAGACGATCATGCCGTTTGCCGAGCCCTTTGCCATGTCCATGGGGAGCACGCAGTCCGAGCGCCCGGACGACAGTGATCTCGACATGTTCGGGCTGACGCATGTCGGCAAGGTTCGCAAGGAGAATCAGGATCACTTCCTGCTCGCCACGGTGCACTCGCAGCTCGTGATGCACGGCACGAGTCTGCCCGAATCACAAACCCTGCTCGAGCCGGGTCAGCGGCTCGCGACCATCCTGCTGGTTGCCGATGGCGTAGGTGGCAGTGCCGATGGCAGCGAAGCAAGCCGTCTCGCCACGGAAGCGATCATGCGCTACGTCACCTCGACGCTGCGCTGCTACCAGACCGTCGGTACGGCGAACGACAGCGAGTTCATGGACGCGCTGCGTGCGGCGGCGATCGGTGCGCACGAAACGGTGCGGCGTGAGGCCAGCGAACGACTCAATGGCCGCGAGATGGCTACCACGCTCTCTCTCGGCATCGTCGTCTGGCCGTGGCTCTACGTGCTGCAAGTGGGAGACAGCCGATGCTATTTCTTCCTCGATGGGCAGTTGCAGCAGGTGACGCGCGACCAGACGGTGGCGCAGGAGTTGGTGGATCGCGGCGTGCTCACACCCGAGCGTGCGCAGACGTCACCACTCAGTCATGTGCTCTCGAGTGCGATCGGCGCCTCCGAAGCGATGCCCGAAGTGTCGCGCGTGAATGTCGAGCAGCGTGGCGGTGTCATTCTCGTCTGCAGCGACGGACTCACCAAGCACGTATCCGACACTGAGATCGCGGAGTGTCTGGGCTCCATGGACTCGGCGGAGCAGGCGTGTCGTACGCTGCTCGACCTTGTGCTCGAACGCGGCGGCTCCGACAACGTCACGCTGGTGGTTGGACGTGCGCGCAAGCGCGATGACGACTGACACCCGCGGTTTCGCCTTCGAGACTGTTCCCCGCATTCTCTGTGAGGATGGCGGTGCGCGACAACTCGGCGTGATCGCGCGCACGCTCGGCGTACGTCACGCGCTCGTCGTCACCGACCGTGGGTTGGTACTGGGCGGCGTCGTGCAGGAGGCGATCGCGTCGCTGCACACGAGCGGCGTCGCCTGTACGGTGTTCGCCGATGTGCTGGGCGATCCGCCTGAGTCGTGCATTGACGACGCGGCGGCGATGGCGCGCGCCGAGCAGGTGGATGGTGTCATCGGCCTTGGCGGCGGCAGCTCGATGGACGTCGCGAAACTGGTGGCAGTGCTGGCCGCCAACGCGTACCCGATTTCGTCGGTGTATGGTGTGGAGAAGGCGACCGGCAGACGGCTGCCACTCATACAGGTGCCGACGACGTCGGGCACCGGTTCGGAGGTCACGCCGATCGCGATCGTTACCACGCCGTCGGGCGAGAAGCAGGGCGTCGTGTCGCGACTGTTGTACGCGGATGTGGCGATGCTCGACGCCACGCTGACCGTCGGGCTGCCGTCGAGACTGAGTGCGATGACCGGCATCGACGCGATGGTGCACGCGATCGAGGCGTACACCACGAGGCATCGCAAGAACATCTTTTCCGACACACTGGCGGTGCGCGCGCTGCAGCTGCTGTCGGCGAATCTGCGCCGCGTGCTGACGCATGGTCATGACCTCCTGGCGAGACGCGCGATGCTGCAGGGCGCCATGTTCGCGGGAATGGCGTTCGCCAATGCGCCGGTGGCAGCGGTGCATGCGTTGGCATATCCACTCGGCGGTCGCTTTCGTGTGCCCCATGGATTGAGCAATGCGCTGGTGCTGCTGCCCGTTCTGCAGTTCAATTTGCCGGTGGTCCGCGTGCAGTATGCCGAGTTGCTGCCAGCGCTTGGCGCGGCTGCGCGAACGGCAGACGGTGACGCGACCGGCGAGGGATTCGTGCTGGCGATCGACGCACTGCTCACCGATATGGGTCTCGAGCGTCGGCTGCGCGATGTGGGCGTCGCGCAGTCCGATCTCCCGATGCTCGCTACCGAAGCGATGGCCATTCAACGATTGCTCGTCAACAATCCGCGCGAGGTCACGTATGACGACGCGCTCGCGATCTACGCGCAGGTGCTCTGACCGATGGAGGCTGCGCCGATGCGTGACCTGACGCGAGCGCATTTCGCGCACCACACGACGCTTGATACGCGCTGGATGGACAACGACGCGTACGGACATGTCAACAATGTGGTGTACTACAGCTTCTTCGACACGGTCGTCAATCGTTGGCTGATCGAGCGCGGGGTGCTGGCGGTGGAGAGCAGTGCGGCGATCGGACTCGTGGTGGAGACGCAGTGCGGGTATTTCAACCCGATCACCTTTCCCGATCGCGTCACGGCCGGCCTGCGCGTCGCGCATATCGGGAACAGCAGCGTGCGCTACGAGATCGGCCTCTTTCGCAATGACGACGTGGCCATGGCGGCCGCGGGTCATTTAGTGCACGTGTACGTCGATCGCGGTACGCGACGGCCCCTGCGCATTCCCGACGCGGTACGAGACGCGCTCGCGACATTGCGCCTGGACTGATTCCAGCTCGGGTTCGTGCGCAGGAACTTTGCGGCCAGCCGATCGCGTCTTCTACTGCGCGCCCGCGTTGACGATGCCGTTGAAGAGGAACTTGAAGGTGCCGTGGGGCTGTGCGCGTTGGAGGATCTCGGGACCGAAGAGGAGGACACGGCCTTTGCCGAGTGGTGCGTCGATGGCGGCGACACCGTTCTCGAGATACTGCTGACCCCAGGCCCAGCCGCTGCGCAGCGGTGCCTTGGAGTCGAACCAGGCGACCGCTTTCACGCCCTGCGCGGCGGCTGAGGGAGTGAGCCTGAAGACCGGGCTGTCGTCGAAGAAGACATCGGTGTGTTCGGTGAGGCCGGCGCCGAGCGGATGTACGGTGTTCACACGCACGGAGAGCACCGAGCCGGGCACGTAGTATTTCGTGCGCGGCAGCGGTGCGCCGTTTTCCACGAGTTGGCTCTCGACCGGAAGTTGGAGGTATGCGGCGAGGTTTGCTGCCGACGCACCGATGGCGATGACGGTGCCGCCGCTGGTGATGAACTCGCGCAGTCTGGGAATGGTGGCATCGCCGGTAATACGACCGAACTGACCTGAATACTCCGCCGGGAGATTGGGCGGCGCTTCGATGCTGCCTGGCGCGCCACCACGTCCGCGTGACTGCGGACCCGCGATCGCGCCATCAACGAAGACGAGCACGTCGTACGTTGCGTTCAGGTTGCCCTTGTCGAGCTCCGGTGCGAACACGCGCGTGAATGGGAACTCGAACTGCTCGAGGATCCAACGCGTCCATCCCGCTGGCATGGAGCCACCGTACTGATCCCACAATCCGACGCGCGCCGAACGCAGCGTACGCGCGGACGCCGGTGCGGCCGCGCGCGTGCCGACAAACGAGATACCCAGCGATGACGCCAGTTTCTGCACCGCTGCCGCCGTATTCTTCCCCGACCGGACATACAGCGCGCCAGCGGGAATATGCAAGCCGCCGATGGTGGTGCTGTCGGTGAATCGCTGCACGCGTTCGTTGGCCGCGAGCAATCGGTTCAGCGCAACGTACGAATCATTCGTGCGCGGGCTCGTGATGAAGGCGCTCGCACCGGTTGCGTTCGCGATGGTGCCTGCTGGTGGGGCGATGTTCCATGCCGTGATCGGTTCGAACAGGCCGCTGAATCCGTCGAGGATGCGATCGAACTGGATTCCCATCTGGAACGCGAACGTCCAGCCGGCGTTGTCGTATGGCGGCGTCGGAGCGGAGCCCGGATACGGAAAGACATCCGGGTGCACCTGCGCCTCGAACATATCGATCACGTGCGGGCGGAACGGTTGCGCCGTCTTTACCACGAACGAGCCGGCGGGATAGCGCTTGCCGGCGACATCAAACGCTGCGGTCGCGCGATGGATCGTGATCCCTGTCTCGCGCAGCGCATTCACGAACTTCACGGCAGTCGGAAAGTCGGCCTGATCGGACGGAATGATATAGCCGCGCGGATCGCGCATATCGGGTGTGTGCTGCGCGGCCCACAGCACCGAATCGGGCATCGTGCGCACACCCGCTGCGGGTGCACCACGACCACCGCCGCTCTCCACGCCAAGACGCGCTGCCACCACCGCATCACGGCGCGGATTTGCCGTCCACGTGTCGCGACTGCCGCGCTCGATGGAGTTCTTCCCCATGCGATAGATGTTGAAGAGCAGGTTCTCACGCAGACGTGAGGCGTGGTCCATCACCGCGCGATTGAGCGACACGGAGTAATCGATGGATTGTCGGAAGTGCCACGCCTGCGGCGCGATCGGCATCGCGAGATCGCCCGAGGGAATCTGCCGCTCCTTCACCAACGGAATGCGCATCGGTGTCGGGCTGCCGATCATTTCCGTGAGCACGGCGATGATGTTGTGAAAGGTGGCCGTATTGCGAATGCCGCCGTTCCACCAGCCGTCGTACGGACCACCGGACCGCATCGTCGCACCGGGCTTGCCTTCCATCGCGAGCCGCGTGTGCATCGCATTGCCAAGCCCCTGGATGCCCAGCAGCATGCCGGGATCGAGGTTGTAGTTGTACGGATCGCGGAACGGCGGGGAGTAGACCACGGTGCCGGCTGGTCCGCTCTGGTGATGATTGTACAGCAACTGCGGAAACCACTCGTGATACAACACGCGATTGATGTTCTCGGTCTCCGCCTGGGTGGAGGTGAAGAACTCGCGGTTGTTGTCATGCCCGATGTATTTCTGATACAGGCGTGGCAGCTGCGCGAATGTTCGCTGCGTCGGCACCGGGCTCCGCATGTACCAGTTGGCGACAAGATCGTTGCCGTCGGGATTGGCATGTACGAAGAGGATGATCACGTCGTCGAGGAAGCGCATGGTCTCCTCATCGGTACGCGTCACCATCTGAAAGACCGTCTCGCCCAACTGCTGCGCGCCGAGTGTCTCCGTGGCGTGCAGGCCGCCGTCGATCCACACGACCGCCTTGCCCTCCTTGGCCAGCGCGCGCGCCTGAGCGTCGGTGAGACCGTCAGCGCGCGCGAGTCGCGCCGAGATATCGCGGTAGTGATCGAGCTGCTGGTGATTCTCCGGCGAGGTGACGATCGCCATAAGATGCTCGCGCCCCTCCGCCGTCTTGCCGAGCACGCGCAGCTTGATGCGCGGCGATTCCTTTTCGAGCGTGCGCCAGTAGCTCGAGATCTGCTGATAGTTGGCGAGGAAGTAGTCGTCGCCATAGTTGGCACCGAACGCCTCCTTGGGCGTCGTGATGCGCCCTTGCGCGAGCGCGTGCGGCGCTTCGACCACGGCAGCGCCGAGCAGCAGGGCGACGGCAGCAACAGAGCGTCGAGCAGACATCGTACTCCTCCGAAAGATGGATACGTGGGGCAGGCTGAATATGCGCCCCGTGATGAATCAGGGCATCACCGGCGGCGCAGCGACGTGACATTCGCCTGTGCGCACCGCATGCTTTGCAGATGTCCATCCTGATCTCGCTCGCCCTGTTGATGTACCTCGCGTACCGCGGCATCTCGGTGCTGGTGCTGGCACCGCTGCTGGCCCTCCTCGCCGCGCTGCTTGGCGGCGATACCCGACTGCTTGCCATGTATACGCAGGTCTTCATGACGGGGTTGGGAGGATTCCTCGTCAAGTATTTTCCGCTCTTCCTGCTCGGCGCGATCTTCGGCCGGCTGATGAACGACTCCGGTTCGGCCGAAAGCATCGCGCGCGCAATCGTCGCGCGCATCGGCGCGGAGCGTGCGATCATGGCGCTGGTCCTCTCGTGCGCCATCCTCACCTACGGCGGCGTGTCCGTGTTCGTGGTGGCGTTCGCGGCATATCCCGTCGGGGCCGCGCTCTTTCGCGAGGCCGACATCCCGAAGCGGCTGATTCCGGGGTCGCTGGTGCTCGGCTCCGCGACGTTCACGATGACCGCGTTGCCCGGAACGCCTGCCATTCAGAACGCGATCCCCATGCCGTACTTCGGCACCGATGCCTTCGCCGCCCCATGGCTCAGCGTGATCGTGGCGATCATCATGTTCGTCGGCGGGATGTGGTGGCTGACGCGGCGTGCGGCCAAGGCGCGACGTGCGAGCGAAGGGTACGGACATCATCCGAGCGACGTGCGCATCCATGCGGATGAGCAGACACCACCGCCGCTGTTGATCGCTCTCGCGCCAATCATACTGGTGATCGCGCTCAACTTCGTCTTCACCCGCTGGGTCATTCCGGGCATGGACACGAGCTACCTGGCGGACGCGACGTTCGGCCGAGTGACGATCAACGATGTGCGTGGTGTCTGGTCGCTGATTGCTTCGCTGCTGCTGGCCATCACCGTCGCGATCATCGTTCACTGGAAGCGTTGGCGCAATCTCACGCAGTCGGTGAACGAAGGCACCATGGGTTCGCTGCTCCCGATCTTCAACACCGCGTCGGAAGTGGGCTACGGCTCTGTCATCGCCGCTCTTGCCGCATTCGCGGTGATTCGCGAGGCGATCGTCGGACTGTCGCCCGGCAACCCGCTCATCTCCGAGGCCATCGCGGTGAACATCATGGCCGGTATCACCGGCTCGGCGTCAGGTGGACTGAGCATCGCGCTCAACATGCTCGGCAAGACATATCTGGAGTTGGGAGCGAGCGCCGACATCAGTCCGCAACTGCTGCATCGTGTCGCCGCGGTGGCGTCCGGCGGACTCGACTCGCTTCCTCACAACGGCGCCGTCATCACTCTGCTCGCGATCTGCCACCTGACGCACCGTGAGTCCTATCTCGACATCTTCGTCGTCTCGGTGGTCGTGCCACTGATCGCATTGGTGGCGCTACTGTCGCTTGGCACGGCATTTGGCGCGTTCTGAGAGGCGCGTACCAGGGGCCGCGCTCACTTGAGATGCGGTTCGTCGGGGGGGGCGCCGTCCGGCGGTGGCTCCCACGCGAACGTGAGTACCATGGCCACGACCCAGCCGATCAGCGTCCAGCCGAGCAGCAGGTTGATGAACGTGATCTTCCAGCGGCGACTGCTCTGCCGCTTCCACGCCAGCAGCGAAGGGAGGACATAGACCGCGCCTCCGATGATGACCATCACGGTGATGCGCGAGAAGCCTTCCGGCGGTGCCTGCATGGCGTGTCGAGGAGTGCGCAGTGAGTGACTGTCGGGCGGTCGGCGCCGTCGCTCTGGCGGGGGGATACCGTCGGCTGCAACGTTCGTCGAAAGCTAAGCTGCGAACGGATCGTACGGTTCGTTCATCACACCTGCTCCGGAGCACCGAGTGCGTCTGTCCAAGGTCATTCCGCTATGCCTCTCGCTCGCTGCGTGTTCGGGTAACGCAACGCCCGACCAGGGCGAGAATACGGCTGCTCCGTTCGATGTCGTGATCACCAATGGGCGCGTGGTGGACGGCACCGGCAACGCGTGGTTCCATGGTGACGTGGCCATTCGCGATGGGCGCATTGCACGGATCACACACGTCGGCGCCTTGGCGAACGCCACTGCGACACGACGCATCGATGCGAAGGGGATGGTCGTCGCGCCGGGCTTCATCGATATCCAGGGGCAGTCGTACGAGAACTTCATGACCGGCGACGGCAAGGCGCTGTCGATGGTCACGCAGGGGATCACGACGGCGATTCTTGGTGAAGGGTCCACGCCGGCACCCAGCAACGACAAGGTCATGGCGCTGGTGACCGACACGGCGATGAAGCGTGTCATGCCGCAGTTTGGCGGCGATCACGGGTTCGGCGCGTGGCTGGAGTTCATGGTGCAGCGCGGCGTGTCGCAGAACGTCGGCTCGTTCGTTGGCGCGGGCACGGTGCGCACGTACGCGAAGGGCGAGACGATGGGCGCCGCCAGCGCGGTGGAGCTGGATACCATGAAGACGATGGTGGAGCGCGCGATGCGCGACGGCGCGTTCGGTGTGGCGAGCGCGCTGATCTATCCACCCAACAGCTACGCCAGCACGGAAGAGCTGATTCATGCCGCGAAAGCGAGTGCGCCGTTCGGCGGCGTCTACATCACGCACATGCGCTCGGAGGGGAACGACTTTCTTGTCGCACTCGACGAAGCCATTCGCATCGGCCGCGACGGCGGCGTGCCGGTCGAGGTGTATCACCTCAAGGCGAGCGGACCGCGCAATTGGTCGAAAATGCCGTTCGCCATCGCCAAAATCGATTCGGCGCGCGCGGCCGGGCAGGACGTGCAGGCCGACATGTATTTGTATCCGGCCGGCGGCAACAGCTTCGCCGCATGCATTCCGCCCAAGTACGCCGCCGATGGCAAGCTGCTCGAGAATCTTCGCAATCCTGCACTACGCGCAAGCATCAGGGCCGAGCTCCACGACGAAAAGGCGGGCTACGAAAACCTCTGCCTCATCGCGGGTCCGGAAAACGTGATGGTGGTGGGCTTCAAGAAGCCTGAGTATCTCGCCTTCGAAGGGAAACGGTTGTCGGAGATCGCAACCGCGATGAAGAAGGACTGGGCCGACGTCATGATCGATCTCAACGTCGCCGAAGACGCGGAGCTGGGCGAGATCCTCTTCCTCATGAGCGAAGAGAACATCAAACTGCAACTCCGTCAGCCATGGATGAAGTTCGGCACCGACGCCGGCGCGGCCGATCCGGATTCGGCGAAGGGGATGGTACACCCGCGCACCTACGGCAACTTCCCGCGACTCTTTGGCAAGTATGTGCGTGAGGAGAAGGTGCTCACGCTCGAGGACGCGGTGCGCAAAGCCACATCCGCCGTGGCCACGCGACTGTCAATCGATGATCGCGGAGTACTGAAGGCGGGACTCCGCGCCGACATCGTGATCTTCGATGCGGAGCGCATCACCGACAAGGCAACCTTCGACAAGCCGCATCAGCTGTCGGAAGGCGTGCAATTCGTTTTCGTCAATGGCGTCGAGGTACTGAGCGACGGGAAGCATACCGGCGCAAAGCCGGGGATGGTGGTGCGAGGGGCAGGGTGGAGCGGGAGGTGACAACAAACAGCAACCACCAAGTTCCGGGCTTCGGGTCAGGGTTTTGAGCTTCGAGTGGACGCACGCCGACGCCTCCAACTCGAAGCCCAGGACTTTTACCCGAAGCTCGACACTTGGTGGTTGTAGTTTGCTCGCACTTACATCGCCGGTACCATCTTCGCTTCTCCCTTCTCCTTCATCGCCGTCCGCAGCAAACCGAACGCTGTGTACAGCACCACGATCACCACGAGCCACCGCACCACCGTCAACGGCATCGACTTCACCAGGTACGCCGCAATCAGCACCGCCGGCACCGCGCCGATCATCAGGCCAAGCGTGGCGCGCACATTGAATCCGTTCTCGCGAATGAAGCGCGCGCTGGCGACCGGCATGAGAAACGCGCACGAGCCCATCATGATCGGGAACGCGGTCGTCGGGCTCATGCCGAGCATGCTGACGAGAATCAGGCACGGACCATAGAGCCCGATGCCGAGCGTCATCAGTGCACCAAGCAGGAAATTCACGCCCACGCCGATGATCAGCTTGGTACCGGTGAGTCCCAGCGCGTCGCCGCCCATCGGTACGATGTTGAGCAGACCTAGCAGCATCAACGTCGCCGCGCCGATCAGGCAGACGCCCATGCCGAGCTGAATGCGACGCTTGGGCCACGAGACGACGACACCCGCGCCAAGCCAGGCGCCCAACGATGCGGACGCAATGAGCGCTATGAGCGTGGTCGCATCGACCTTTACCGCCTGCGTGAAGATCAGCGCCTGCGCGATCGTCGGCAGCGTGTAGCCGACGTTGAGCGTGCCCGGAATCTCCTTGTCGGGCACCATCTTCCACGCGCGCAGGATCGACGTCGTGGGCGCGAACGATCCGATGCCGAGCGTATCGAAGAAGTTGGTGACGAACCCGGTCGCATAGTCGCCGCTGGTCGGCGTCACCGGCAGCGACGGCTCCTCGCGCTTCCGGCGTCGCACGCCCTGATAGAGAACGATGCCGTACACGACTCCAACGATGCACAGTGCCGCCAGCAGCAATGTTTTCGCGTTTCCAAGTTCAGCCACAAGCGGCTCCGATACGAAGGATTAGGTGAACTTCTTGATCATCGTGATAGCCTGTGCCAGCAGGTCGCCGCTGTCGGGTGGAATGCGACCGTCGGGTGTGAACTTGTCCACCAGCTCCGGCAACAGGCCGGCCAGCGATGCGCTCGCCTGCTCCGGGTCGGTTCCAAGATGTTCGGCCATCTCCTGCATCGTCGACTCGCCGAACACCATGCGCATGTCCTCGCCGGTCACCGGCTTGTTCGCACCCGGCCCAACCCACGAGTCGATCGCGGTGCCGAGACCATTGGAGCGAAAGCGCTCGGAGATCCCGGACAGGCCGCCATGCTGATGCAAGAGCGACATCACGGTCGTCAGCAGCGGGTTGGACTTGCCGTGCGTGTCACCGTAATGATCCAGAATGCCGGCGAGGATGTTGTGCGGCGCGGTTTCGTCAATCCTCTTGCCACGGGAGGAGCCGAACGCGTTACCGAGCGTACTACCGAGGGAGCCGTCGAGAAGGCCCATGTGATCTCCACGCGGTGGGAAGACGACGTCGTCCCGCCACCTGAGGGACGCTGCTGTCGAGAAAGTAGTGCCGGTCTCGACTGCGGGCTACTCGCTGGCGCTGTTCCCATCGGAGCGGCACACTATCCGCTTCACCACGCGTGATTCGCGGAGCGATTCACGGAGTGACTCACGTCAACCCCACCGCTCATGCACGCTTTCGTACGCCCGACGGTGCTCGCCTCGCTGCTCGTCGCCAGCGCGCCCGTCATGCACGCGCAGAGCACCAGTGACACGCGTCTGCTCAGCCAACCCGCGCTCAGCGCCACGCATCTCGCGTTCGTCTACGCCGGCGATCTGTGGTCGTCCCGCATGGATGGCTCGGAGGTTCGTCGTCTCACGACGGCCGACGGCGACGAGACCAGTCCTGTGTTCGCACCCGACGGCGCCTCGATCGCGTTCACCGGCAACTACGACGGCAATCTCGATGTGTACGTGATTCCGGTGGGTGGCGGTACACCGCGCCGCCTGACCTATCATCCCGGCGGTGACCTCGCGCAGGCATTCACCCCCGACAGCAAGCGCGTGCTTTTCGCGTCGGGGCGCGCCGCGTTCACTGGCGCGCACGCGCAACTCTACACCGTGTCGGTGGACGGAGGTGCCGAAGAGCAGTTGCCGATTCCCAACGCGGCCGAAGCGACGATGTCGCCCGATGGGAAGCGCATCGCGTACAACCCGCTCCCCGCCGCCTTTCAGCAGTGGAAGCACTATCGCGGCGGACGCAACTCGCAGCTCTGGCTGTACACGAGCGGCACGCACGCGATCGAGAAGGTGCCGCAACCGGCCAGTCGCGCCAACGACGTCGACCCGATGTGGGTAGGCGACGCGGTCTACTTCCGCTCCGATCGCGACGGTGAGTTCAACCTGTACGCGTACGATCTGAAAACGAAGCAGGTGCGTGCCCTCACCAAGTACACCGACTTCCCGGTGCTGGGCGCCTCCGCGAGCGGCAATCGCATCGTCTTCGAGCAGGCCGGGTGGTTGCACTCACTCGATCTCGCGTCGAATCA
The DNA here is from genome assembly GCA_964456595.1 of uncultured Gemmatimonas sp. Taxonomy (GTDB): domain Bacteria; phylum Gemmatimonadota; class Gemmatimonadetes; order Gemmatimonadales; family Gemmatimonadaceae; genus Gemmatimonas. The sequence goes on from CAYWCJ010000048.1 coordinate 14,180, forward strand.
GGTGAAGAAGCTCACCATTGGTGTCGCGGCAGATCTGCGCGAAACGCGCGCACGCTGGGCGCGTGGCAACAACTACATCCGCGATGCCGACGTCTCGCCCAGCGGCATGCGTGCGGTGTTCGAGTTCCGCGGCGAGATCGTGACGGTGCCGGCGGAGAAGGGCGATGTGCGCAACCTGACCAACTCACCCGGAGCCAACGATCGCGCGCCGGCCTGGTCGCCCGATGGTGGACGCATCGCCTGGTTTTCCGACGACGGCGGCGAGTATCAGCTGCACGTCGCGTCACAGGACGGCAAGGGCGAGCACAAGATGTACAAGCCGGGCGGCGCGGGCTTCTACTCGGCCACGCGCTGGTCGCCCGACGGTTCGCACATCGCGTATCTCGACAACTCGCAGTCGGTACTCGTACTCGATCTCAAGACGGGCGTCGCAACGCGGGTGGGTGGCAATCGCGTGTACACACCGCTGTCGATCGTGGGCTTCGGCTGGTCGCCGGATTCGAAGTGGCTCGCGTACTCGGTGGGCACGCAGGCGCTGGCGACGACGGTCTTCGTCTACAACGTGGACGACGGCAAGTCACGGCGCATCACCGATGGATTGAGCGCTGTCGCAGAGCCGATGTTCGATCGCAGCGGCAAGTACCTCTACCTCCTCGGCTCCACCGATGCCGGCCCTGTGCTGGATTGGTTCGCGCAGTCCAACAACACCATTCCAGCCACGCGCTCGATCTACGCGATCGTGTTGCGCAAAGACACGCCCAATCCGTTCGCGCGCGAGAGCGATGAAGAGAAGGGTGCGGCGGCGGCGGCTGTTCCTGCGGCGACGCCACCTGCTCCCGCGCCGGCCGCTGCGGCCACTCCGGTTCCACCTGCCGCACGACCGGCCGCTCCCGCCGCCACACGCATCGACTTCGAGGGCCTCGATCAGCGCGTCGTCGTGTTCCCGGTGGCCGCTGCCGACCTCCAGAATATCGAGGCCGGTGAAGCGGGTGTGCTGTTTTTCGTACGCACGGCCGACGGCACGCCGGTGCTGCATCGCTACGACGTGAATCGACGCAAGGACGATGTGTTCCTGTCGGGTGTGTCCGCCTACGCACTCTCGGCCGACGGGAAGAAGATCCTGTACGCCTTGCCGGCCGGTTGGTCGATCGCGGGAACGGCGACACCGCCGCCGCCCACGACGCCGCGCATGGCGGTGGCGGATATCGAAGTGCGCATCGAACCACGCGCGGAATGGACGCAGATCTACGACGAAGCGTGGCGCATCAATCGCGACTACTTCTACGCGCCCAACATGCACGGCGTGGACTGGAACGCGGCGAAGAAGAAGTACGCGCAGTTTCTGCCCGATGCGACCACGAAGGATGACGTCAATCGCATCACGCAGTGGCTGATGAGTGAGCTTGGTGTTGGCCACCATCGTGGCGGCGGCGGCGATCGACTCACCGCGCCGCGCGCAGTGCCCGGTGGCTTGCTTGGCGCCGACTTCACGCGTGCAAACGGTCGGTATCGTTTCGCCAGCATCTACGGTGGCCTCAACTGGAACCCCGCGCTGCGTGCGCCACTCACCGAACCCGGGGTGTCGGTGAATGTCGGCGACTATCTGCTGGCGGTGCGCGGTATCGATCTGCGCGCGACGACGAATCTCTACAGTCTCTTCGAGAACACCGCGGGAAAGCAGATCGAGATCACCGTCGGACCGAATGCGGACGGGACGGGATCGCGGACCGTGCAGGTGGTGCCCGTGGCCAACGAAGGCGCACTGCGCAATCGCGCGTGGGTGGAAGGGAATCTGCGCAAGGTGGATTCGATTTCCGGCGGACGCGTGGCGTATGTGTACGTGCCCAACACCGGCCAACCCGGATACGAATACTTCAAGCGCTACTTCTATCCGCAGGCGCAGAAGGATGGCATCGTGGTCGATGAGCGTTTCAATGGTGGCGGACAGGTTGCCGATTACTACATCGACATTCTGCGTCGTCCGTTCGTGAGCTACTGGGCCATGCGTTATGGCGACGATCTGCGCACGCCGACCGCGTCAATTCAAGGACCGAAGGCGCTCATCGTGGATGAGATGGCGGGATCGGGAGGCGACTTGTTGCCGTGGATGTGGCGCAAGTCCAACCTCGGTCCGATCGTCGGCAAGCGCACGTGGGGCGGACTCGTGGGCGTGCTCGGCTTCCCGACGTTGATGGACGGAGGCAGCATCACCGCCCCTAACCTCGCGATCTGGACGACCGATGGCGGTTGGGTGGTGGAGAACGAAGGCGTGCCGCCCGATGTCGATGTGGAGCAGACGCCGGCGGATGTCATTGCCGGTCGTGATCCCCAACTCGAGCGCGCCGTGGAACTCGTGCTCGCCGAATTGAAGAAGAATCCACCCGCGAAAGCGGTGCGACCACCGTTCCCTGATCGCACCTGGAAGAAGTAGCGGCTTCCGCGATTCGCAGGCGGCAACGGAACCGGGAACGTTCCGATTGCCGCCTGCGTCAGGCATTCCTCAGGACAGCGTGGCCCGACGCTTCCGGCCAGCGCCCAGACCAACCAGCGCCAGACCAACGGCCAGCAGCGCCACCGTGCTCGGCTCCGGCACGGTCGACACGTAGCCGTTGATGTCTGCGGTGTAGGCGTGCAGCACACCGGGGAGCAGCGCGTGATTGGCCGTCAGCGCACTGGTGCAGCCCACAATCTCGCCAATCGGGCACTGAATCGACGAGGCAAACGGATCGGCGTCGGCGAAGTTGAACCAGACATCGAACTGCACGCCGGTCTGATTCTGCGTGACGCTGTAGTCGTTGTCCGTGCCGGCGAGCATGAGATACAAGCCGTTGTTGAGGCGAGGACCGATCGCCAACCCTTCCCACTTCTCCGGTGAACGGTTGCCGAGCGCCGCCAGTGTGTTCGCGTCGAGGTCGATGACCTTGTTGCCCTTGAGCACCGTCGTCACGTTCACCGGCAAGACGCCGTTGGCAAGCGAGATCGCCGAGATATCGGTGGCGCCAGTGAGATCAATCTCGTACACCGCCTTGTCCGCGGTATTGAGTGTCGCGCCAACGCCGATGCCACGGTTGTTGCGCTCCAGCACCAGGAACTTGTCGTTGCCGAGCGCCACCAGCGCCGAGATGCCACGGCCTTGTCCCGCCCCTTGCATCTGGTAGGCGTACTGACCAACCGCTGTCCCGCTCGCAATGTCGTACTTCACGATGCGCGCGAAGATTCCAGTGCCAGCACCTTCGTCCAGCATGCCGCTCTGCAGCATCGCGTACGCAAACTTGCCGTCGGGGCTGATGGCGAGTCCTTCGAATCCGCGGTTGCTCGACTTGCCCGCGTCGTTGCCCGCGTTGCCGCCGAAGTTGGGGACGGAGGTGCCGCTGCTGCGCGGAATCAGGTTGGGCGGTGTCGTGAAACGGCGAAGCAGCTCGCCATTGCGATCGAACTCGTACAGCGACGGGCCGTACTCGTCCGAGACGAGGAACGTGCCGGTGGTCGGATTGATCACGAATCCTTCCGGATCAAGTGCGTTGCCAAGCACACTGGTCGGATTCGGTCCAAGGCCGTTGAGCGGCACTCCCTGCGTCATGAACTTGACCGTCTGAAGCACCTGAAAGTCGCTGATCGAACCGGTGTTCTGGTTGTAGGTGATGCTGAAACGCTGCACGCGCGTGTCGTACGACAGCGATCCGCCACCTGGTCCTCGGTCGGATAGTCCCCACCATTCGCCGCGACTCTGGTCGTAGTACAGATCGGAGAAGAAGCCGAGCCTGCGGTCGAAGGCGCTGCCGACCGAAAGATCAGGCGAAGCTCCGTCGATGGCGATGCCATTCACGAACTGTACGTTGGTGACGGATTGCGCTCGTGCATCGGAAGCGAGCGCGAACGACGCGGCGCCGAGCGACATCGCTGCGAGCGGGATAAAGCGGGGGAAGGTCATCGAGTCCTCGAGAAGATCGTCACGGTGGAAGGGCAACGCGACGTTACTGTCTGCGTCGCCACCGCACCGCAGCGAGGGTCGTACCGCAACGCAATTGGCACGGATCCGTGACCTGTGTAACGGACCGGATGGCCCGAAAGACGCAAGGCGCCCGGCTCCGACCGCCGCATCTTCCTCTTGTCCGCGCGACGTCATGCCGGTTCACTTCGAGTTCACTTCCACGATTCGCCGCGCGCGACGACGCCGATGCTTCCTCGCTCCCGCTTCACCCCGATGCATGCCCCTGCATGGATAATGTGACGCACGCGCTGGCCGGCGGTCTGCTGGCCGCCGCGACCATCACCTACATCAACACCCGGATCGAGAGTCGTATCGACCGCGCATCGGGTGCCACCGACGCGACGATGCAACGGACCGCCACCGTGTTGGGCGTGGTGGCTGCAGAGCTGCCTGACGCGGACCTGCTGTACTCGGGGCCATTGCTCGACATGGGCAAGCTTGGCTACCTGCTGCACCATCGCGGGCACACACACACCGTGGTCTTCGCACTCGCTGCAGCCCTGCTGCTCTGGGGAATTGCGATGCTCGTGCGACCCACACTGCGCGCGCCCGCGTCACGTATGCCGCTGTTGGTGCTCGCCGTCGTGGGGACGCTCTCTCATCTCGCGCTCGACTACACGAACAGCTACGGTGTCCATCCGTTCTGGCCGTTCAATTCTTCGTGGTTCTACGGCGACGCCGTGTTCATCGTCGAGCCGTGGCTTTGGGTGGTGGCGCTGATCCCGCTCGTTTTCGTCTATCGCAGTCGAGGCGCGCGCGTGCTGCTCGGCGCACTGCTGGCGATCATTCTCGCCGCGTCCTGGTCCGTGGATTTGGTCGCGCGCTGGGTCGCCATCGCACTCACCGTTGTGGCGATCGCGTGGATGTTGATCATGCGCGTCACGCCGCTGGCACGAAGAGCCGCGTATGGACTGCTGGCGTGGTGCGTCGTGGAGGCGGGCTTTTTTGCGTCGTCACATGTCGCGCGCACTCTGGTGCGCAAAACGGTCGGCGACACGACGTTGCGCGACGCGGTGCTCTCACCCGCTGTTGGCGATCCGTTCTGCTATCGCGCGCTGGTGGTGGAACTCGATGATGGCGAGTATCGCGTGTCGGCGGCAACCGTGGCGCCGTTCGCGAGGCTCCGCGACGTCTCGGCCTGCACCGCATCTGCCGGCGGTCGAGGCGCTATCGCTGGCGATAGCACAGCCACGCTCCGTCGTGTTTCCGATCGGCATGTGCGATGGGAGGGGCAGTGGAGTGCACCGGCGTCGGAACTCGTGGCGCTGGCACACAGTCGCTGTGAGATCGCTGCCGCGTTGCAGTTCGTTCGTGTGCCGATCTGGCGAACGCTCCCTGACGGTACGCTGCGCCTTGCCGATCTCCGATTCGGTGAAGGCGACGGATTCTCCACGATCGACGTACCGCCCGCCAGCGAGCCATGTCCGACGGCGGTTCCCGGTTGGCGTCCGCCGCGCCGTGACATCATCGGTGCCGCAGTAGCGGGAAGCGAATAGCGAACCGTGTGACGTCGATGGACATCGCGCGGCGTCACGTCGACCTCTGCTTGCCAGTCGCCATCTGCGCTGCGATTAGCGCGGGGGAGGTGTCGCGCTCGCGCGCTGCGGGCTAACGTGGCGGATGCCCAACGCACAGTCCGGGACCGCGAGCGCAGGCAGTGGCCCCCGCAATCGAAATCTGGTGCTGGCGATGCTCATTCTCGCCTACACCTTCAACTTTCTCGACCGACAGATCCTTGGCATTCTCAAGGAGCCCATCAAGCATGAATTGGGGCTGACGGATACGCAGCTTGGATTGATGGGCGGCGTCGCGTTTGCGGCGCTCTACACCACACTCAGCGTGCCCATTGCGTGGCTTGCCGATCGCGTCAGTCGTACCTGGATCATGACCACGGCGCTCGCGGTTTGGAGCGCCTTCACGCTGGCGTGTGGGCTCGCGGGCGGGTTCTGGTCGCTTTTTCTCGCCCGCATGGGTGTTGGCGTCGGCGAAG
>CAYWCJ010000049.1:0-951 GCA_964456595.1 uncultured Gemmatimonas sp.
GTGGCGCCCGAACCACCCGTGAACGAATCGAAGTGCGCCGACAGCACGACATACTCGTCCGGCATCGTCGAGCCCTTGATCTCGGCGATCACGTTGCCCACCGGACGCTCGGGTCCCTTCTCGGCGTCGACCAGCAGACGGATCTTCGGCCCCTGATTGTTCGAGGCCAGGCGGTAGAGAAGCCCCATGTCCTCGCAGCCCACGTCGACCGTGGGGATCTCCTGCGCGGCGGATCCGAACACTTTGTTGATGCCCGGATACTGCGAGAAGTTGGTCGTCAGCGCGCCAAGCGCCTCGGCCGCCTTGAGCTTGGCCTGAATGCCACGTGGTCCACCGCCGGCAAGCACCCGCTGGCTGAACGACGCGGTCAGCGCACCCTGCTCCTGCCGCAACCGGTCACGCGACTCCACGGTGCCGAACTCGGCCCACTGCGCGGGCATCCGACACGACAGCTGCGGCGCATTGAGCAGCACGAACTTGCCCTTCGCGGCTGGCACCCACGCCGCGAACTGGTCCGGCGCGGTCACGTTCTCCGGGATCACGATCACATCGCCCTCGATCCACTGGCCGTTCGTGCCGGGTGTCCACCCCATCGCCGTGACTTCGAGACCGCGAACGCGCGGAAAGAGCAGCTCTGCAAACGCGGCGCCGTTCCGCCAACTGTTCCACGTCCCGTAGTTCTCGATGCGCGCAGGGATGCCCCACTTGGCGTACGTCGCGAGCATGTACGCCTGCGCACGGTCGGCGTCCGTCGACCCGGTCAGACGCGGGCCGATCGAGTCGAGCAGCGTCTGCGCGATCGTCATCACCTGCGAGCGCTGCATGCCTTCCTGAAAGATCCTCTCGATCAGCGGGTTGGTCGGCGGCGTCGAGCGCACGTACGGCGCGTTGGTGCGGTCGACGGGCAGCGCCTGCGGGTTCGTCGGAGGCGGCGTCGGACCCGGTGGCGGG
>CAYWCJ010000049.1:961-19996 GCA_964456595.1 uncultured Gemmatimonas sp.
TGCGATGTGTGTGTTGAGGGGACGACAGATACCTATCACCGCTACGTTGGGTATACGCGTGCGGGACGTCGCGCGCTGCCTACGCAGCGTGGCGCGGAATGCCAAGCTCCGGAAACGACGGAATACCTTCACCCTCATGACCCACGACTGCGTTTTCTGCGCGATCGCCCAAGGCACCACGTCGGCCAGCGTGGTGTGCGAAAACGATCTGGCCCTGGCCTTTGTCGACCTGCGACAGTTTCACGCGGGCCATACGCTGGTCATTCCACGGCGACATTTCCGTGACGTGCGCGATCTCGATGACGCAACCGGCGCCGCCCTCATGGCCATGGTGTCGCGGGTGACCCGCGCGGTCGGTCGGGCGTTCCCCAATCAGGGCATCAGTCTGTGGCACTCCATCGGCGAAGCGGCATTTCAGGAGGTACCGCACCTGCATATCCATGTGCACCCGCGGCTCCTCGACGACGATGTCTTGCGCGTCTATCCGCCGCCGCCCGACGATGCGCCGCGCGCGACACTCGACGCGCATGCCGAATCGCTGCGCGCACACCTCGACTGACGATGAGCATGCAACCGACGCGAGACATGCTGGACAACTTTCCCCGCTCGCTCGCAAGGCGCACATGCAGCCGGTAGCGCAAGGCGTCGTGGCACTCGCCGCGCTCTATCTCCTCGCGCTCGGCGTAACCGCTGCCGTGCGTCCGGCGCGCGCGAAGCGATTCCTCGAAGCACACGCCAGCACCGCCCGACTGCATTTCATCGAGCTCGCGCTGCGCTTGGTCATCGGCGTGGCGTTGATCCTCGCCGCGCCGAACATGCGCGGGGGCACGTTGGTCGTGGTGGGCGGCTGGATCCTCGTCGTGTCCACATTCGTGCTCGCGGTGACGCCGTGGCGGGTGCATCACCGGTTCGCCGCGTGGGCCGTGCCGATGGCCACGCGCACGATGCCACTCGTCGCCGCGGGCGCGATCGCCGGTGGCGTTGCCCTGCTCAGCGCGCTGTTGTTGGATCCGCGGGTGGCGTAACGGAACCGGTAGTCATATCGGATGTGCCCGACGCGCTCAACGACCGCGCCAACAGGCGGCGGAGCGCGTCAAACGTCACGCCGACGCGCGCGGCCTTGAGCACGCTGCGGGGACCATGGACTCGCCCCTGATCATCGCCACCAGCTCCAGCGTGGAGCGCTCAGGGAATCATATCTTTGAACGAGTACCTGGTCACGATCGAGGTCGCCGACTACGCGTTTCTCACGCTCCCGCCCTCGATTCCTGCAGGGCTGACGACCATCCGTCTCGTCAACAAGGGGAAGACGCTGCATCACCTGCAGCTCAATCGCTTGCGCGATGGAAAGGGGGTGCGGGAGATGCTGCGCGACTTCGTGCCGGGTGCACCGCTTCCGAGGTACATGTCGGGCAGCGGCGGACCGTCGGCGGCGTGGGCCGGCCAGACGATCGAGGCGACGATGGTACTCGAGCCTGGAACCTACGGTGTCATTTGCTGGGTGCCGGCGGCTGATCATCAGCTGCATCTGGAGAAGGGGCTGCTCGGGCAGATCACGGTGACACCGGCCGTTCGATCGACGGCTCGCCCAACGCTGCCTCCGCCCACTCCCTCGGCGCCATGCACCGCCACGCCTCCACCAGCACGATCTCCAGCTTCTCGCGCGAGATTTCATCCAGCCGAATGAGCACGGCCGGATAGCCGTTGTAGTGTGGTTGGTGCTACTCAGTCAGTGCCATACCCCGACCTCTCCCGCGGAGACGCCCCAGAACCGCGTTCGCCCTACTTCGCTGCCGCCGGAAACACCGGCAGCTTCGCGACGTCGCGCTGGTCGTGCTGGATGATGACGGTCGCCTTGAGGTTCCTGGCGATCTGTTTGAAGCGGTCGATCGACGCGAGTGATGCAGCGCGATCGGTGTTGAAAGTCGGGATTCCATTGCTGTCGTAGTTTTCGCGGAAGTGCGAGAGGTCGCCGGTGATGAGCACGTTCCCCGTCTCCTTGAGCTTCACCAGCAGACTGTGATGGCCCGGCGTGTGTCCGGGCATGTTGAGCACGATCACGCTGCCGTCGCCGAAGACATCTTTGTCGGCAGTGAGTGGCTCAACCTTGCTTCCGCCGCTGACCCATGGTGCGAATGCCGCGGGGTTCGTTGCACTCGACAGCTTCGGGTCGTTGACGACGTCCCAATCGCCTTTGCCGATGAGCAACGTTGCTTGTGGGAACGAACTGGTCTGACCAACGTGATCGCCGTGATAGTGACTGATGCCAACGAACTTGACGCTCGCGGGCGCGAGTCCAAGTAAGGTGAGCAGTTCAAGGAGACTCTGCTTCGGTGCGGTGGCCGCTGGCCCTTTCGCGAAGCCGGTATCCCAGATGAGGTAGTCGTCGTTGTGGCGGATGAGGTAGCAGCTGTAGGTGAGCTGCACCATGACCCCACTGAACGCGAACGTATCACTGAACCGCAAGCCGACATCGGTTGGCGGTGCGTTCGTGCCGCACTGAAGTCGGGTGAGTGTGACGGTCGCCGAAGGAGCGGCAGCGGCTGCAGACTGTGCGGATGCACGGCTGCTGCCTGACGCGGCGACGACGGCGCCGAGCGTAAGTGCGGCCAGAATGCGCGACGTGGCGTTCGGGAACGAGCGGGTCATGCGAGGGCCTCGTTGCGGTGCGGATAGTGGCCTGCGAGATGCGGACACAACAACTGAAACGTGCAGGGCAGCACTTCAGAGCGCGAATGGTTGACGCGCGGCGACCCTCGCCACGGGCTACGGCGCGCCCGATGCGACCAGCCTATCGATTGCGCCGAGGCCTTCATCGCCGATGTCCAGACTGTGCGCATTCACGTACAACGCGATATGCTGTGCCTGCACCTCCTCCGACATCTCCTGCGCATGCGCGCGCACGTACGCACGGCTCGCCGTGGGATGATCGAACGCGTACTGCACCGACGCACGAATGGCGTGCTCTGCGGCCGCAGCGGTCGCGGCATCCATGTCGTCGCGTGCGCAGATACCGGCCAGCGGCACCGGCAATCCCGTCTCCTGCTCCCACCAGTCGCCAAGATCGATGACCTTCGATAGGCCGTGCGCATGATACGTGAAGCGACTCTCGTGGATGATGAGCCCTGCGTGCACCTCGCCATCGCGCACGGCGCCGAGAATGCGGTCGTAGCGCATCTCGACGACATCGCGGAGTGACGGCGCCGCAAGCGACAGCAGCCGATACGCCGTCGTTTCGCGACCCGGTATGGCCACGCGCCCGCGCACGGCGTCATCCAACGACATCGGTGTGCGCGTGACCACCAGCGGACCGACGCCGTGCCCAAGTGCAGCGCCGCTGCGCAAGAGACGATAGCGCGTGCCGACCGCGGCGAAGGCGCCGACACTCATCTTCGTCAGATCGAACGCACCGTCATGCGCGCGCCGATTGAGTTCCTCGATATCAAGCAGCACCGGCGTGACGATGAACGGTACCTTGATCAGTCCATGCACGAGAGCGTGAAACGCAAACGTGTCGTTGGGGCATGGCGAGTAGCCAAAGGTGAGCTCACGCATGTACGTCGCTGGCGCGCGCGTGGACGTTGAGAGCCTCGCGTATGGCATCAACAAGCTGCGGCGTCGCATCCGTGATGGCGGCGAACGCGTCGTCGAACCGCCACATCGCGCGATCCTCTTCCTCGATCTCATTCGAAATCGCGCGCACCTCGATGGCGGGGACGTTGGCCAACTGGGCGGCACGCAGCACACCAAAACCTTCCATCGCTTCGACGTCGATACCGTCGCTGTCGGAGGTGCCGCCAACGCGCGCACTGGTGCCGATGGGCAGCACGGTCGCGCCGGGGAAGGCCGTCTGCAGCGCCGCGACCAGCCACGGCGGCGTCTCGACGAATCGCGGGGCCCACACCGATTCCGCACTGAGGTCGCAGAAGCTGGCGTCGCGGCCAATGACCAGGGCCGGTGGCGCCAGCGTGCTCCGCCGCCGCGCGCCCGCGATGCCGACGTGCAGGATGGCCGCTGGCGTGTGCAAGGCAATCGCTGTCGCCGTGGCCGCTGCCGCCTCGACGGGACCAACGCCGCACTGGAGCGTCAGCCAGCCATCGGCCGGCGCCAGCTCGCGCGCCGTCGCGGCCACCACGAGGATGCGGGTGTTGTCGCTCATGCCAGTGCGAAGTCTAACGACGGGCGCGAGGACGGTGCGATGCGGCGACAATCGACGCCGACGCGACGGATCGCTCGTTCGCACTCCACGCAGACTCACGAAGCGCGGCCGGCCGCGTCATATTTTCGTCTGTTCCCGCAACCCACGCTCGAGTTCCCTTCGCCAACTTCGGAGCGACGATGTCAGACAAGCGTTCCCGCCGCGAGTTCATGGGACTCTCGGCTGCTGCCACTGCCGGCCTGCTTTCGCCGTCGTTGCTTGGCGCGGCGCCCTCGTCCTGGCGTGGGTGGTTCGATCGCGCCGTCGATCCCGACCTCGTGGTGATCAACGCCAAGGTCTACACGATGGACACGGCCACGCCGCGCACCGAAGCCTTCGCGATCAGCAACAGTCGTATCGTCGCCGTCGGAAGGTCGAACGACATCAAGTCGCTGTCGGGCAAGCGCACGCGGGTGATCGATGCGAAAGGCATGACCGTCGTGCCCGGGTTCATCGACACGCACAATCACCCACGCGGCGAATGGCTGCTGTACGAAGTGCTCGTCGGCAACCCCTTCGAGGTGGAGTTCGTCACGATTGCCAGCATCATCGAGAAGCTGCGCGCGCGTGCACGGCAAACGCCGGCCGGTAGCTGGGTGTCCGGCTACTTTCACGACGATACGAAGCTCAAGGACAAGCGGCTGCTGACGCGCGCCGATCTCGACCTGGTGAGCACCGAGCATCCGGTGGTGGTACGGCATCGCGGCGGGCACACGGCGTTCTACAACAGCAAGGCGTTCGAACTGGCCAAGGTCACCAAGGACACGCGGCCTCCCGAAGGCGGCACCTTCGATCGCGACGCCAATGGAGAGCTGAACGGTCGCGTTACGGATCGGGCGATGGGTGTAATGAACGCGGCGGGGAAGAGTCCGGTGTATACGCCAGCCGAACGCGAAAAGCGCGATCGTGACGGACTGGCGCATATCTCGAAGCAGTTCGCGCGCTACGGGCTCACCACCGTGCATCACGAGGGCGGCGACCTCGCGGCGATTCAGGACGTGCGTGCCCGTGGCGAGTTGAAGCACCGCGTGAGCTACGAATCGAGCGGTCGCGTACTCGAGGCGATGATCACCAACGGCATTCGCAGCGGCTTCGGTGACGACTGGATTCGCTTTGGTGCCACGTCGGAGCATACCGTGGACGGGTCGTTCTCCGAGCGCACGATGGCGATGAGCGAGCCATACGCCGGCACGAGCTACAAGGGCAACATCACCGAAACGCAGGAGGTGCTCGACGCGTGGGTGGAACGCGTGCACCGCGCGGGTATTCAGGTGAACTGCCATGCCAACGGTGACGTTGCCATCGACATGTACCTCACCGCGTTCGAACGCGCCCTGCAGAAGGCACCGCGCGCCAACGCGCGCCCCAAGATCACGCACTGCACGCTGATCAACGACAGTCTGGTGAAGCGCATCAAGGCACTCGACGCGATCCCGTCGATGTTCACCACGTATGCGTACTACAACAGCGACAAGTTTCCGTTCTACGGCGAAACGCTGATGAAGCGATGCATGGCGTATCGTACGCTGCTCGACGCGGGTGTGAAGGCGGCGGCAGGTTCGGACTTCACGCCTGGCCCCATCGCACCGCTCATGGGCATGCAGGGGATGGTGACGCGCACGGGCTGGGATGGCACGACGTGGGGCGCCAATCAGCGCATCTCGGTGAGCGAGGCGATTCGCGTCAACACGTACAACGGCGCGTACGCGTCACATGAAGAGGCGAGCAAGGGTTCGATCGCGGTGGGCAAGCTGGCCGACTTCGTGATGCTGGCCGACGATCCGCACACGGTGAAGCCTGACGTGATCAAGGACATCACGATCGTGCGGACCATGGTTGGTGGAGAGACGATGTACGAGGCGTAGCGACGTTCAACGGTTCACCTTCGGTGATCGCGCGCGCTCACGGCCTGCACACCGGCGCCGGCCCGAGCGTCGTCGTTGCTGGCACCGCCATCACGGTGAACTCCTGCACGCGCGCGGGTTCGACGGGTGCCAGCGTGATGCCCACGCGCAGAACGCCGTTCGCGCATTGCATGCGCCACAGCCCACGCAACGCATTCTCGGCGTAGATCGGACCATCGGCGCGACAGTTTCCTCCCGCCGCAGCCGTGAGCTTGGCGACGGCCGCGGCGCGACGTGGTGCCGATTCATCACGATAGAGATTCATCGCCGCGATGCTGTCGGCCAACGGTTGCGTCCAGTTCTGCACGAGGCGTGTCACCTGCTCCTGCCTGGCGAGCAACACCGGCGCAGGCTGCGGCGCACGCGGCTTGAGGCCGCCGCTGCGCGCAAGCACCTCGTACGCCTGATCGATCACGCCGCTCCAACCGGTGTAGGTGAGGTTGCCCAGTGCGACGATACCGACTCCGTGCTCGGGGAGCCAGCGCATCTGCGAACCGAAGCCGGGCAGTCCGCCGGAGTGCGCGACGATGTGATTGAAGAGGCAGTTCTGCGAGACGCGCAACCCGTACGCGTAGCCGCCGCCGGTCATGCTCAGTGCGTTGCCCTGTGCGTTGCGCGCGGCGGTGCTTCCGGCATAGCGCGTGACTTGCTGCATCTCGCGCAGCGACGAACGCTTGAGCACCGGAGACTCCGCGCCATCGCGCGACGGCCACGCGCTCAACATCAGTCCGACCCAACGACTGAGATCGGCACTCGAGGTCAGCATACCGCCCATGGCGCCGAAGGAACCGTCGGGGAGCGCGGGTTCCTCGAGCCAATTGCCATCCTGCAGCCGATAGCCGTGCGCGAGTCGGGCGGCGGGTACATCGCGCGCTTCCATCGTGGTGGAGGTCATGCCGAGTGGCAGCAGCACGCGTTGCTTGATGTAACGCGCGTACGGCACGCCGCTCACGTTTTGCACGATACGGCCGAGTATCGCGAAGCCGAAGTTCGAATACTCGTAGGCCACGCCCGGCACATTGGAAAACGGAATGCCGGTGCGGATCATGCGCGCGAGGTCTTCATCCGTTGCGGCGAGCTGCTGATCGCCCCACGGGTTGTCTTCCGGAAAACCGGCCGAGTGGGAGAGGAGATGCCGGATGGTGATGCGCGGTGCGTCGCTGGTCGGATACTTGAGTGACCTGAGCTCGGGCACGTAACGCTCGGCCAGATCGTCGAGTGACAAATTGCCGGCGTCGCGCAGTTGCAGGATGGAGAGCGCGGTGAAGCTCTTGGTCATCGACGCGATGCGGAAGACCGTGCTCGTATCGACGGCAGCTTTCAAGGGCACTTCGCGCAGTCCGATCGCAGCGACGTGCAGCAATCGTCCGTCGACGATGACGCCGTACGCAATGCCCGGCACCTTGTTGTTGGTCGCGAACGCGCGCATCAGGCTGTCTACCGCAGGGAGCGCGCTCTGCAGTTTCGCGACGCGATCCAGGTCGGTGAAGCGCGCTGGCGGCGCGACGCTGGAGTTCGATGCGGCCTGTGCGCCGACGACCTCAGCGAGGACGCTGGTGGCAGCGATCGAGGCGGCGATGGACGCCACCGCCATCGGCCAACGAAGCGTGCATGAAATTCGCGGGGTGAATCGCCGGGTGAATCGCCGGGAAATTCGGAGAGAAGTTCGCATGCACTGGATGTGCAGCAACGCGGGCGACACGTCAATGCGACGGCGCCCGCCCGGCTGTTCTGACCGCTACAGGCGACCCATCGCGGCGAGAGCCGACGCCAGATCGGTTTCGGCGCTGGTGCCCATCACCACGCCACCACCCTGCGCGATCAGGTCGGTCGCCCGCGCCACGCCGGTCTCCCCCACCAAAGCGACCAGCATCGAGCTGTTGGCGGTGAGTCCTTCACCCATCTGCTTGAGCAACGCGTCGGGGAAGCCGAGGTCGATGAAGTAGGCCGCCAGGGCACCTCCCGCCGCCAGGGTGAGCGTGCCAACGCCCGGCAGGAGCAGTCCGGCGATTGCACCGACCAGCGCACTCTTGCCGATGCCCCAGTCCGCGGATTCGGTGAACTCGACCTTGCCGTCCGAATCGCGCGTGACAATGGCGGTGTTCCCCATGCTGACGTCGGACGACTTCAACAGATCGCGCGCGTTGGAAGCGCCTTTCGTATCTGCGAAACTGGCAACCAGAATGCTGCGTGTCCCTTCTGCACTCATTGCGACTCCAAGTGTTGGTGACGTGATGTGGCGACGTGGAACGCTACTGCACGAGGTAGACCATCAGTAAACGCGCCGGGTTCCCTGCCGAACAGGAATTGTGACGCATATCCTGTCGTCGTCAAGTTCCGGCCGCTGTGCGCGGGAGCTGCATTGCCCGAGAGGGTTCAGCGCGGTCAGTTGTGCCTGCATGAAGACAGTCGCCACGCGTGCGATCGCCCTTTTGTCTGTCGCCCTCTTCGTTGCGGCTCGCAGAGCAGCACAAACTCGATGCGGCCATCGCCGAGTTGCGGCACGCGTTCGCGGCCGGCTATCTGGCGCCTGCCTCGGTCTTCGAGTCCAACGCTCACTTCGCATCGATCACAACGCACCGCGACTGGCGGGCCGTGGTGAGCCAGTTCGACGCCGTCATCCAGCCGTGCAAGCATGACGCGCACTTTCGCGAGTTCGACTTCTGGGTCGGTGATTGGGATGTGCGACCCACTGGAACGTCGTCCGGTCCAGCGTCGCGTAACACCATCGCGCTCGAAGAGAACGGCTGTGTGGTGATGGAGCACTGGCAGGGACTTGGTGGCTCCACCGGCCAAAGCTTCAACCTCTTTGATCGCTCACTCGGCAAGTGGCGGCAGACGCGGGTGGACAACCTCGGTGGTCAGCACGACTACCAGGGCGCGCTGGTTGGACGCGATATGGTCTTCGAAGGCACCACGCCTGCAGCGAACGGGCAGCGCGGTCGCCTTCCGACGCGGCTGACGCTCTTTCACATCAGCCGCGACAGTGTGCGACAGTTTGCCCAGACGTCGGCCGACAGCGGACGCACCTGGACGACGAGCTACGATCTGCGGTACGTGCGACGGAAGCAGTAGCGCCCTGCTGCGTCGGACCAGTGATGGGGATGATGGCGTGCGTAGCGCTCGCGAGGCGATCTCAGGAGCTACGCCTTTCGCGCGAAGTGCGCCTGAGCGCCGCTGACCGCGCCCGTACGGTCATCGCGAACGTAGTGTCCGCTTTCGGTCAACGTCCACGCGGTGGCGTCGTGGAGATATTGGTCGAGAATCTCGTCCAATCGGTCGCGGTGCGCGACGTCGGGCACCGGCACCAACACTTCGACACGACGACGCAGGTTGCGCGAGCGAAGGTCGGACGAGCCAATGAAGTATTCGGGTGCGCCGCCGTTGGCGAATCGATAGATCCGCGAATGCTCGAGAAAGCGGCCGACCACAGAGACGACACGCACGTTGTCCGAGAGGCCTGCTACGCCGGGCTTGAGCGTGCAGATCCCGCGCACCACGAGTTCAATCTGCACACCGGCCTGGGCGGCGTGATACAACGCGCGCACAATCTCGGTATCGGCGAGTCCGTTGATCTTGATGCGGATCTGCGCCGGGCGACCGGCACGCGCATGCGCCGCCTCACGGTCGATGCGCATGAGCAGGGCGGGGAGGAGCTGATGCGGTGCGACGAGCGCGCCGTGCGCGAGCCCCTGTGGTGCGCTGGAGGCGCCGGCCAACGCGTTGAACAGGTCGGCCACGTCGGTAGTGAGCGATTCGCGCGCGGAGAACAGACTGAGGTCGGTGTACTGTCGGCCCGAACGGGTGTTGTAGTTGCCGGTGCCCACGTGCACGTAACGCAGCAGGCGAGTGCCTTCGCGCCTGATGACCAGAGCGACCTTCGCATGCACCTTGAGCCCGACGAGTCCGTACACTACACGGCCGCCTGCACGCTCGAGCGCGCGCGCCCATTGCACGTTGTGCGCTTCGTCGAACCGCGCCTTGAGCTCAACCAGCGCGAAAACCTTTTTGCCGCTGCGCGCCGCGGCGAGCAATGCTTCCACCACCGGCGACGGATCACCGACGCGATAGAGCGTCACCTTGATTGTCGTCACGTCGGGATCGCGCGATGCTTCGTGCAGAAAACGCACGACGGTGTCGTCGAACGATTCGAACGGATGATGCACGAGCAGGTCGCCCGACCGGATCGCGTCGAACATCGACAGCTCCGGCGCGATCGGCAAGCGTGTCATGAGCGGCGCGAACTCGAGCGACTTACGCTCACTCGCCGGCAGGGGCAGCAGCTGCAGGCAGCGCAGGTCGAGCAGACCATCGACCACCTGCACCGCGTTCACCGTCAGCTCCATATCGCGACCGATCGCCTCGCGACGCAGGCTATCGAGAATCAGCGCACCGACGTGCCGCGGCATACTCCGTTCGACTTCCACGCGCACGGCCGGATTGTTCGGACGCCGTTCCGTGGCCAATTCGACCGCACCCAACAGATCGCCGGCATCGTCTTCGTGCATGGGCAGATCGCCGCCGCGCGTCACGCGGAACAGATACGTGCCCTCGACGATCGCATTCAGATAGAGCAGTTGTGCGTTGGCCCGCAGCACTTCCTCAATGGCGATCACCGATCCCTCCCGTCCGGGAACAGCGAGCAGGCGCGGCACATCGCTCGGTAATTCGTGTTCGGCCAGATGCGCGCGTTCGTTGGGCGACGCGCGAAAGAGCACGGCCACAAAGAGGCCGAGGTGCGGCAAATGCGGCAACGGATGCCCGGGCGCGAGCGTGATCGCCAGCGGCATCAGGTCGGGGTGGATCTCCTCGAGATATCGTGCCTTGAGCGCCTCGCGTTCAGTAGAGGTGAGCGCATCCCATGTGAGCAGTCGCACGCCGAAGCGCGCGGCTTCAGCGAGACACTCTGCAGCGCAACGCGCCTGCGCGGCGAGAATATCGGTGATCTCGTGCTCGACGGCCGAAAGCAGTTCATCGGGCGCGTAGCCATGTGCATGTCTCGTGAAGATGTCCTCGCGCGCGTCCAGCGCATCGCGTCGCAATTCGGCCATGCGCACCATGTACAGCTCGTCGATGTTGCTGGTGACGATGCCCAGAAACCGGAGCCGCTCCAGCAGCGGCATCGTGGCGTCTTCGGCGAGCGCCAGAACACGACGCTGGAATGCCAGCAGGCTCAATTCCGCGCTCAACAGTTCTGCGTTCGGCCGATCGTCGTCAGGGCGACCGGTGGTGTTGCGTGTTGCGGTCATCGTCTCCATGGGTGGCTGGCCGGGAGGACGATGGATCCTCGCGAGCACTCGTCTACTGTAGAGATTCTATCGCCAAACACGTATTGCGGGGCGGTGGTCGGCGCGGCTGCACCGGAGCGCCGGCGCACGGTGACGCGGTTGAAACACGCGGGGTACCAGAGGCATGAGACCTCACCGCGCCTCCCGTGGCCCGCTCGCGTTCCCGTGGCGAGCGGTACCGTTCATTGCCGCCTTCACTGCCGCTCTTGGCGTTTCGTTTCTGCTGGCCGCGTGCAGCGGCGCGGAGCGCGGCACCGTTGCGCCCCTCTCGGCACCAACGGTGACGGCGAATCTGGGCACCGAGGTGACGCTCGCGCCAGGTGAGTCGGTGCTCATCAGCTCGAGTGGTCTGCAGCTCACTTTCAACGGTGTGACGACCGACTCGCGCTGTCCAACCAACGCACTCATTCAATGCATCTGGGCTGGCAGTGCACAGATCGCGCTGCGCGTCGCGAGCTCGTCGGGGCAGCGCGACCTGCACATCGAAACGGCCGTGCCTCGCGATACCGTCACGGTCGATCGGTACCTCGTCCGACTCGTACGCGTCGCCCCCGCCCCCGTCACCACCGAGCGTATCCCAGCCGCGAGTTATCGCGCCACGTTGCGCATCGACCGCAAGTAGGGAATCGCCGGAGCGATGCTTCGATCCGACAGGGGTAGCGAGCGCCTGCGGCGCGCCCTACGATCGGGTGGTGTCCTCACCGCAACCGCCCCTGCCGGAGCCGTCGCCGCAGCCGCTGGCGACGGTCTCGCCGCCACCGCCGACCCCTGGCATTGACGTGCTCTCGCCGCCGCTCGAAGCGGCGCTGACTCGACTCGCGCGCATGATCCGTGCAGTCGGCGCGCGACACGGTCTGCTCGACCAGGATCTCGACGCCTTGTTGCAGGACGTACGCATTCGGGTCTGGCGGGCCCATCCAACGGGTGAGTCGATTGCGCAGTTGCCAACGTCGTACGTTTATCGGGTGGCGATGACGGCGGCGGTGGACCTGGTCCGCAAGCGCCGTCGTGAACACGATCGCGAACCGGCCATCGAAGAAGCGCCGTCGGCGGCTTTGGCGTCGCGGGTTCACACCGATGAGGCCGCGCTCGCGTCCGATCTGGGGGATGCAATCGCGCGGGCATTGGCGTCGATGATCGAAGCCCGACAGGTGGTCGTGCGCATGCATTTGATCGGCTACGAACGCAGCGAGATGTCGGCGCTGCTTGGTTGGTCGGACGACAAGGTGCGCAATCTGTTGTACCGAGGACTGCAGGACCTGCGCGAGCGGCTCACGCACGCAGGGTACCGATGGCCGGAGGACGGATGAACGACGATCACCTGCGTGCGGCGTACCGTGCTCACATCGCGTCGCGGGCACCGCTGGATCGAACGTCCTGCCCGACGGCGGAGCGGTTGGAAACGCTCGCGCGAGGCGCGGCGGGTGGCGACGACCGTCTTTCTGACCTGGATCACGTGTTCGGGTGCGCGCGCTGTCTTCCTGAATTCGAACTGCTGCGAGCGGTGGAGAGCAGTGAGGCGGTGACGGCGAGGTCCACATCGACGACGCTGACTGCCGCGTCCAAGACGCCGACGCGAACCCCATCAACCCGACTGCGCGCGATCGTGCCGCGAAGCGCGCCACGGTTTGCATTGGCCGCGATGCTCGTGCTGTCGATCGGATTGGCCGGCGACTATTGGCGTCGCAGTCGCATGGTCAGCGCTGGTAACACCGAGCCAGGGGTCGTGCGCGGCGACGACAGTGGCGTCACGCTCATCGCGCCGGGATTGGCGACGCTGTCTTCGCGCGCCGAGGCCGATGCGTCGCTCTCCTGGCATGCCGTTGACGGCGCGGAGAGCTATGTGGCCGATGTCCTCGACACGTCGGGTGTGTCATTGTTGTCGCGCACCACGACCGACACGGTGCTGCGGCTCGACCGCGACGAACTCCAGCGACTCCAGAATGCCGGCATCTTCGACTGGATGGTGTCGGCACGTCGCATGGATGGCAATGAACGCCGATCTACCGTGACCCGCGTGCGGTTGCCTGACCGGCGTCGCTGAGAATCGTTCGCCACGGATCGCCAACGAGGATAAAGGCGCCCCAGACCGACGGTGAGACGTGGCGGCGCATCGCATCGATGCGCGCCGCATGCAGCGCCGAACCCACCGTCGCGCCACGCGAGAGCGCCTCGTAGAACGCACGCATGAGTGGAGCGACGGCACGATCGTCCACGCGCCACGCCGTTGCGATCACGCTGCGCGCACCGGCCTGTACAAAGGCACTCGTCAGCCCACGCACACCTTCGCCGGCCACCACTTCGCCAGCGATCGTGCGGCAGGCGGAGAGCACCACCAGCGATGCCGACAGTTGCAGCGATGCGATCTCGCCGCTTTCGAGCATGCCGTCGTCTCCGTTCCCGCCGCCGAGCGCCAGCGCGGCCGTTGAGCCGGACCACTCGTCCACCACGGCATGGGTGGCGAAGTGGAGCAGCTGATAGTCACGCGCCAGTCGCTTGACGTCGAACTCAGTCGCGTTCGAACCAACGCGCGCGTCGGTGTTCGGGAAGGCACGCTGTATCGACCGCACTTCGTCGCGTGCACCGGCAAGTCGCGGATAGCGGCGCGCATCATCGAAGGCGGTGACGAGGAGCTGCGCAGTCGGCGCCGCATCGCCATGGCGCATCGTGGGCGGAGGCGCGTCGGCCAGCGCCAGCACACGCGTGCGACTGCGCGAGGTGCTCGTCGATGACGAGGCGATGAGTTGCGCCAGGAGTGTGGCCGACGGGGCGACGGCCGTCTCGAAGCGCTCGACGAGAAAGCGTCCATCCGGCAGCCGCAGCACATCGAACGGCAGTCGATGGAGGACGCCTTCGGGCATCAGAATGAGACGCGTGATTCCGGCGCTGTCGAGTGCGGGAAGCATGGGCGTCAGCAGCGCCGACCCCAGGGCGCGCGCGTCGGTGCCGGCCTCGCGTCCGGCCTCCATGAGCGCGATCAGTCGTCGAATGCGCGGTGCCAGTTCCTCGACGGCGGGCAATGCATGTGCGGACAGACCGTCGCGTGTCACCACCAACGCCGTGCCACGCGCGCCGTCCTCACCTGGGTCGAGCATCACGAGCGCGGTGCGCGCATCAGGGATCATGCGTTGAGCAGCGCGAACACTCAGCGCGCCGTTCGCGACTCGATCATCGCCACCGCTCACCGGCGCCGCGCCGCGACGGGGGCTCGAGGCCATCGCCAGTCGATCGCGCAAGTCGCGCGCGCGACGGCGTTCGGCGAGCGCGAAGACCGTGGGCAGCTCACCGGCCTCAGCGAGACGCGCCGACAGCGAGGACGTGAACCATCCACGCTCGCGCTGCGCCTGTACCGCGAGCAGCCTGAGCGAACTGTCGCTGAGTGACGCGCGCCAGTCGTCGAACGTTTCGGTCGCGGCCATCGCTGTTCGCGCCGCGCCGCGCGCATCGCCGCCCATCGCGAGCGCCAGCGCACGCTTCATCTCGCTGTCGAAGCGGAAGTACCGCTGCGTCGCATGCGTGCTGGCGAGTACCTGATCGAGCAGCCGCAGTGCGTTGCCCGCCTCGCCGCGACGGAGGGCGAGCTGCGCCTGGCCGGCCGCGAGCGCCACGTTCCAGCCGACCAGTCCATACTGCGCGATCAGCGCGCGCTCTTTCTCCAGCCACGAGGCGGCGCTGTCCAGTCGCCCGTCACGCATTTCGAGATCACGCAGCGCCGCCAGCACCGTGATCCGCCCGCCGGGCTCGCCGGTGCGTTCCGCGGCCGCCAGCGCATCGCGCAGGAGCAGACGTGCGCCGCTGGCATCGCCAACCACCAACGCCTGTCGCGCACGCATCCGGGACACTTCGACCTGCCCTCGCGCGTCATCGATGTAGCGCATGAGCGAGTCTGCGCGGCTGAGCCAGAGTGACGCGGCCGCCGCATCGTAAAAGCTCTGCGCCACCGACGCGCGAGTCACTGCGGTCCACGCGGACACATCCACCGTCCCCGCCCGCTGTGATGCATCCCACGCCGTCACGAGGTGTGGTTGCGCGTCGGTGAAGTGCCCAAGGGCAGTGATGTAGAATCCCGCCCACTGGCTCGATGCAGCGAGGCCGGCCAGATCGCCCGTGCGCCGCTGGATTGCGATGGCGCGCAGCAGCGGTGCGCGCAGTGAGTCGGTGACGCCGCCGCGCGCGAAGTCTGTGGCGAGGGCGAAGAGGCACGCCCCTTCGAGACGCGGCAACTGCGCACGCAACGCGATCGCGGCGCCTTCGCGTGCCAGACGTCGCGCCGCTTCCGGGTCGCCCAGGCGCGAGCGCAGGGTGGCCGCGCGACAACGCGATCCGGCGTCGAGCGCCGGCTCACGTGACCATCGCAGCGCATCGCCGCGCTGCAGCACGGCGCTGGCGGGCGTCGCTCCCTCCACGCGCGCGGTCGTCCCTGATCGCGCGAGGATCGCATCGAGTGCGGTGAGCGTATCGTGGTCGGCCAGCGCGAGCGACTCCACGCGTGCGAGAGAGATGCTCGCGGCCGCATATCGACCTTGCACGGCATCCATGATCGCGCGCCACAGCTGCGCCTGCCGAGCCAGCGCGTCGCTGGACGGTTGCGCCATGACGCGGGCGTAGAGCGAATCAGCGCGGGCATAGCGATAACGCAAGCGTTCAAATGACGCGACCGCGAAAAGGGCCGATCGAGAGCGTTGCGACACGATCTGATCGCGCCATGGTCGCACCCACGCGTCGAGCGAGCCGCGTTCGGCCGCGCCGGTGGCGGCCGCGGTGAGCGCGCGCGGCGACGGCACCGCGCGTTCGCTGTGCACCGTCACGCCGACTGCAAGCATGATCGAGAATCGTGTGCGCATGGTGCCAAGGCAAGGTGTGGCCGCGCGTCAACAATCTGTCAGCAATTCGTCAACATAGATACATCGAGAATTCCTCGGCGCGAGAGTGAGACGATGGCGAGGGAGCGAGCGTAGCACGGACGTGATCGCACACGCAGCGCGCTGTGCGCTGTCGTTGTCCTCCTACGCTGGAGCATGTCGTGCTGCTTCGTCCACGCCTCCTGCTGCAGTCGCTGGCCCTTGGGCTCTGCGCACTGTCGATGAATGGATGCTTTTTTTTCTGCTTACTGTCGCCGGACGGTTGTTCCAGGGAAGACCCGATCACGGTCAACCTCGAGCCCGTCGTCTCGCTGCTCGTCAACCCGTTGAAGCTCGACGTCATACCGGGCGGGTCGGCAACGGCGACGGTGAGTGTCGGCGTGTCCGGAGGGCCGAGCGGGGCTTCGCTCTCACTCGGCGCGCTTCCCGCCGGCGTGACCGTTTCCTTCGATCGGGCCACGGTCGCCGGCAGCGGCTCGGCGGTGCTCACACTCACCGCCGCAACAACGGCACCACCGGGATTGCTGGTGGTCGAGGTGATCGCGACGGCAACTGGAACCGGCGCTGGTACCGTCGGCCGTACGACACTCACGGCAGAAGTGCTCAAGCCGTTCCAGTTACGCGCTCCCGCACCGCAGAACGTCACGGCAGGCTCCAGTATTGACATACCCGTCGCGATCACGCGCGTCGGCGGATTTGCTGGCGCGGTCAGTATCGGACTCGACGCGGCCTCCGTCCCGGCGGGCTCCACGGTGACGTTCAATCCGAGCCCATTCACCGGCACCAGTACCACGCTGTCGCTGGCCGTGCCGACCACCGCACGCACTGGTCGCTACCTCGTGCGGATGATGGGTTCGTTCGGCGCGTCCGCCGATACCGCTGCCCTCTGGCTCTTGAACGTGTTCGACGTTCCGGTGCCACCGGAAATCACGATTCTCGGCACGCCAACGGCCGAAACAGTGGTGCCCGGTGGGAACGCGACATTCGCGCTCGCCATGACGCGCTCGGGGCCCGGACTCGGCAACATCAATCTCACCGTCGCAGGAGTGCCGGCCGGTGCGAACGCGACCTTCACACCGCAGAGCGTGAGCGGAAACAGCGCGCAGCTCGCGGTGACTACGTCGGTCAGCACGCCCGACGGCAGCTACCCGTTGGTCGTCACGGCGACTGCCGGCGCGCTCGTTCGGCAGACGACGGTGACGTTGACCGTCGCCACGCCGGCCGACTTTGCGCTCGCGACGTCGCCGACCACTCTCACCGTGGCCCGCGGCGCGACGGCGCAAACCACCGTGGCGATTCAGCGTACCGGAGCGCCAGGCGCCGTCTCCCTCGATGTCACGGGCGTACCAGCAAACGTGGTGGCGATCGCCAACCCGGTGGCGGCTATTGGTAACGCGAGCGTTATCACTCTCTCCGTCGCCGCGGCAGCGCTGCCCGGCACGTACGCGCTGTCCGTCCGCGGCATCGCGGGCGCGCTCACGCGCAGCACCCCGCTCACGCTCATCATCCCGGCACCGCCTGCCAACACCGTCACGATCGAGGTGCTCACTCCGGTCGTGACGATCGCCCCCCGCCAGACCGCCCTCATCCCGGTACGCATCAATCGCACCGGCACGATGGTCGGTCTGCTGCTGGAGCTCCGCGTGACCGGCGCCCCCACCGGGGGCGAGGCGTGGGTGGGGCCGTCCTGGGTGACGGGCGACACCACGACGCTGCAAGTCATCGGCGGAACGTTGGGCACGAGCCGGATCACCGTGATGGCGCTCATTGGTCAGCAACCGCCATCCGCCGTTGCGACAGTGAACGTCGTGGCCTCGACGACCCCCGATTTCTCGCTGGTGCCCAGGCCGAACGAAGTGACGATGGCCGCGGGCGACTCGACGGCGATCCCCGTATCGATACTGCGGGCCAACGGACACAGTGGTCCGGTCGTCTATGACGCCATCACCGACGATCCGCCCAAGTACCGCATCACCTTCGTCCCGGATGTGAACCCGAACAACCCGGTCAGGGTCTCCATCGCGACGACGACGACGCTGGCGCTCGGCAAGCACTTGCTCATCCTGCGCGGTCAGAGCGGTGGTCTCACGCGACTGACGCTGGTGACGCTGATCGTGGAGGACGGGTACAGCTACTATGGCTACACGCGCAAAGGCGAGGGGTTGGAGCGGGATCCGTGAAGATCGCGCGCTAGATTTCCTGATGAACGACCGGTGTGCCAGCACTGACGACCGGCGCACACGAGACGAAGTCGCACCGACGCACCGGTCGCCACTCAGGAGACGACATGAAAAAGAAGAGCAGCAGCGCGATCCCCGACTTCTCGCGCAAGAAGCCGGGCGCAACCGAGAAGCCGGCGATAGCGGGTGACAAGACGCACGCCCCTAATCCGCGGCAGCCGCAGAAGGCACCCGCCAAGGCCAAGAACGGCGGACGTCGGGGGACGTAGCGCGCAGTGTGGTGCGAGGAGTCGCAACGTCGGAAGCTTCGTACGCGCATCTGCGGACGCAGAGATCCGGCACGATGACTGCTCGGCTGACCGGATCGCGTTGACTAGTGCAGTCCCGTCATCATGCGTAGCAGCAAGTCCCATCGGCACGACTCACTTCGCCGCGCAACCTCCCGTCGCGCAGTACGAGTATGCGCGTGGACACGTTCAGCAGTTCGGGCAATTCACTCGAGATCAGCAGCACCGCTGCACCCTGCGACGCCTTCTCGTCGATCCAGGCGTGCAGCTCCGACTTGGCGCCAACATCGACGCCGCGCGTGGGCTCGTCGAGCAG
>CAYWCJ010000050.1:0-19294 GCA_964456595.1 uncultured Gemmatimonas sp.
CGGCGTACCAGTCTTTGAGGACGAGATCTGTCTTACCCGCACGCGCGGCCGCGCGCATCGAGCTGGCGTCGCGTTGCACGATCTTCACGCGGATACCGGCGCTGGAGAGATACGCCTGGATCGTTTGCGCGATGCGCGGGAAGGGCGACGATTGCGAGCACCAGAGTTCGAGGTCGATGCCATTCGGAAAGCCGGCCGCGACGACGGCCGCGCGCGCGTCACTGCTGTCGAACGGGATGATGCGGCGCGTCGTATCGGCGCCCTCGAGCGACGGAGGCACAACGCCCGCGGCAACGCGCCCGCGTCCGGCCAGCAGCTCCTTGAGCAGCGCCGGCACGTCGATGGCCTGCGCGATGGCGCGTCGCACGCGCACATCCCTGAGCGGACCGCGCGTGGTGTTGACGCCGATGTACCAGAGTCGGAGCGCGGGCGCGCTGGTGAGTCGCGCTTGTCGCGCGTCGGTGTCTTCCCACGCGCGCGTCTGGTCTTCGGGCACGTAGAGAATGTCCACCGTGCCGCTCTCGAACTCGGCGACCGCGGTGGATGGTTCGGGGATGATGCGTGCGATGAGCGTGTCGATGGTGGGCGCGCCACCGAAGTACGTCGGATTGCGAGCAAACTTGAGGTAGTCGTCGTGCTTCCACTCGACGAGGCGCCACGGGCCAGTACCGATCGGGCGTTCGCTGAAATCGGCGCCGGCATTGCGTGGCGTGATGGAAGCGACGGGCATGGCGAGCAGCTTCGGGAAGATCGCCAATGGTTGCTCGAGCGTGATGACGACGGTGGAGTCGTCGACAGCGACAACGCCGATCAACTTGCTCTTGCCGTCGGCAACGTCGCGCGCGCCCCGGATTGGCAGCAGCGGCCAGACGGTTCCACTCTTCGTTTCGGGGTCGAGCACGCGCAGGAAGGCGGGCGCGACGTCAGCGGCGACGAAGCGTGTTCCGTCCGAGTAGGTGACGCCATGCCTCAGGTGGAACGTGTATGTCGTGCCGTCAGGACTGACGTCCCATCGTTCCGCGAGGGCCGGTTCGAGCTTTGCGTCCGGGGAAAAGCGCGTCAGTCCATCGAACAGATAGGACACGGCGCGCCCTGACGGCACGTCGGTCGCGTGCGCCGGATCGAGCGAGCGCGGGTCGTACCAATCGCGTGAATCGATCAGCACGTGACGATTCGCCGTCGGCTCGGCGGCACGGCAGCCGGCGAGCAGCAGCAGCGACGCGTAGGTGACGCGCATTCCCAAAGGGGAGACGTGAGCGCGAGAAAGACGCATGTCGTGGTTGACTGAGGGCGAGTGGCGGACGAGCTTTCCGACGCAATCTACCGAGGGAAGGGGTCCAACGTCCCGGTGCTATCCAACGCCACGCTTTTTGCATTCAACGCGCCATTTCCCAACCGTGGCTCCGGAGTCGGTTCCACCGGAAGCGGTTCGATGGGGAGCGATTCTTCACCCCGCTCGACGTATTTTCAGCGCGGCGCTCTCCTGCCTCATCGTTGCCGCGCCGCTCGGCGCGCAGGATGTCTCGTGTGACCGTGGCGATCGCGAAGTTCGCTCGCTGCGCTTCACCGGCAACGTCGAATACACAGCCGCGTCGCTGGCGGCGACCGTTGTCACCTTGCCGTCGTCCTTTGCCGGTCTGCCCGTCATCGGCGAGCGACGTTGCCTCGACCCGACCGAGTTCGCGCGCGATGTGCAGCGACTGGAGACCTTGTACCGTCGGCGCGGCTTCCCCGATGTGCAGGTGGATACCGCGGTGACCACGCGTCGGCCCGGTGTCATCGACATCAGTTTCCGTATCGTCGAGGGGCTTCCGATGCGTGTATCGGCATTGCGCATTCGCGGCGGCGAGCAGGATACGGCGGTGCAGCGCACGACGCGCGATTTTCCGCTGCGCGTCGGCGGCGTCTTCGACCGAGGTGCGCTCGAAGCAGGACGCGACACCCTCGTGCGGCGCCTGCGGAATCTCGGGTGGCCGCAAGCAGAGGCGTTGCTGGCCTACACCACCAACACCGCGGCGCGATCGGCGGATGTGGAAGTCACCGTGGTGCCTGGAACGCGGGCGCGTCTGGGTCGCCTCGCCATCGTTGTGGATACGACGGATACCGGGGAGCGACGCATCTCCGACGCCACCATCAGACGCACCATGGCGTTGCGCACCGGCGACTGGTATTCGGCGCGCGCGATCATCGATGCGCAGCGCAATCTCTATCAGACCGACGCGTTTCAGCGCGTCGAGCTGTTGCCGGACTCCATTCAGCCGCCGGGTGATTCGACGGTGAATCTCGTGGCGCGACTGACCGAGGGCGATGCGTGGGCCGCGCGCGGCGGATTCGGCTGGGCGACGTTGGATTGCTTTCGTATGCAGGGCTCGCTCACCGATCGCGATTTTCTGCCGTACGCACAGCGTCTCGAGCTGACGGCACGTGTCAGCAAGATCGGCATCGGCGCACCGCTCGATGGCGCCCCCTCGCTCTGCCAGGGGCAGGCGCGCACCGATCCATACAGCAAGACGCTCAACTACTACACGGCGGTGACCATCCGTCAGCCGGTGCGCGCGCGTCAGTCGCGTGTGCCGACGCTGACAATCTTCAGTTCCACGCTGTCGGAGTATCGTGCGTTCCTTCGCCGCGCGCCGATCGGCGGTGCCCTGTCGGTGACGAATCCGTTGCGGTCGAGACTGCCGAGTACGGTGTCGTATCAGATGGAGTTGGGGCGCACCGAAGCGGAGCCCGCGTTCTATTGCGCGGTGTTCAACGCGTGCGACAACGATGCGCGCAACTTTCTGCAACGCAACAGTCGGCTGGCCGCGTTGGAATATTCCGTGGTGCGGGAGCGCGTGAACGACCCGTTGCGCCCGACCGGTGGTTCAACGGTGCGCGTGGGTTTGCGCTATGCCTCCACGCTGCTCGGCTCCGACAAATCGCAGCAGTTCAAGCGCGGTACGGGGGACGTGACGTGGTACCACGATGTCGGGCGAGGCGCGACCGTCGTCGCGCACTTGCGCGGTGGCCTGGTATTCGGTGGCGGCACCAACCCCACGCTGAGCGGCTTCATTCCGCCACAGGAGCGATTGTACGCGGGCGGTCCGACCACGGTGCGCGGGTTTCGGCAAAATGAGTTGGGTCCCGCCGTATACATCGTGAATGGCTATCGCGAAGTGAAAGCGGGCGCGCAGACGTTCTATCGTGCCGACTCCGGTTCGATCGCTGAGCGCGTCGTGCCGACTGGCGGCAATGCGTTGTTCGTCGGCAATCTGGAATTGCAGGCACCAAGTCCCATTGCGCCGCGACTGCTGGCGCTGGCCGTCTTTGCAGATGCCGGCCGCTTGTGGAATCGCGCCGGCAGCCTGCAGGGAAGCTCCGTCGTGGAAGGCGGAGCGCTGATCAAACTCACGCCCGGAGTCGGCGTGCGCATCGTCTCACCGTTCGGCGCCATCCGTGTGGACCTCGGGTACAACCCGTATCGACTGCCGGCGGGCGCGGCGTACTTCAACGCGCCATTGCAGGCCGGTGTGGCCCCGTTGTACTGCGTCAGTCCCGGCAACGTGCTGCCGGTGCGCAGTGTCAGTGTGGCCACCACGCCACCCGTGCAGGATGCCGGCGCCTGTCCCGCCTCGTTCCGACCGGAGCGGCGCACAGGCCTGCTCGGTCGATTGAATCCGAGTATCTGGATCGGGCAGGCGTTCTAGATGGCACCGCGTCGTCGCACCATCGTGCTGGCCACCGCTGCCGTGTTGCTCACCGTGGCGGCGCTGTGTGTGGGCGGTGTGGCGATGCTCACGCAAACCGATCGCGGCCGCGCGCTGATCATGCGTGCCGTGGTGCCCACGTTGTCCGCCGCGTTGCCCGGCCGGTTGTACGTAGGGCGCGTGAGTGGGTCGCTCTTCGCGGACATGACGATCGACTCGCTCGACATCCGCGAGCCGAACGGCACGCCGTTCCTCAGCACGGGGCGCATTCGCGTCACCTACGATCCGCGCGACCTGCTCGATCGTCGCATCGTGCTCAAGTCGCTCGAAGTGACGAATCCGACAGTCACGATGGTGGACTACGGGAAGGACGACTGGAACTGGAAACGCGCGATGCGACGCGCCGGACCGAAGTTGCCGCAACGTCCTGGCGGTTTCGGGCAGTACGTCGTGATCGACACCACCACGATCCATGAAGGTACGCTCATCGTGCGGCTGCCGTGGATTCCGGCCGACTCGCTGACAGGTGCGAAGCGCGACAGTGCGATCGCGTACAACCTCTCGCGCCCCGACGGCGAGATCCGGCGTGATGATCAGCGACTGGTCCGCGTCTGGAGATTCGTGCGCGGTGAAGTCGTGCTCGGCCGGTCTCGTCTCGCCGATCCCGATTCAGTGGGGCAGCAGTTTGCCGTGCGCAAGTTCGATGTGGTGTGGGTGTATCCGCCGTTCTGGTTTCGCGACATGACGGGCACCGTGCGCAAGCTCAACGACTCGTTGTGGGTGGACAAGGTGAAGTTCCGACTCGCCAACTCGAAGGCGGAGGGCGATGTGAAGGTCGTGTGGGGCGGCGGCAAGCCGGTGCGCTACGACGTGCGTCTATCGAGCGACAGCGTGGCGATGGCGGACATCGCGTGGATTCATCCGTCGCTGCCGAGGACCGGTGGCGGCAGCACGTCGCTGCACATGCACAACGATCCGAACGACCTCACGGTGATGGAGTACGCGATCACCAACATGGACGCGCGGTCGCTGCGGTCGCGTCTGCGCGGGCGCATGACGTACGCGGTGGGTGGACCGGTACTGCAGATCACCGACGTCGCGCTCGACCTGCTGCCGGCGAACACCGACCTGCTCACGCACTTCAACCTCGAACCCTTCCCCTACGACTGGCAGGGCGACGTATCGGGGCGTGTCATCGCCCGCGGGGGACCGCTCAACCGGTGGATGCTCGACGACGCCACGGTGTCGTTTGCCGACGCGCACGTGCCCGGCGCCGTGTCGCGCGCATCGGTGAACGGACTGCTGAACATCTACCAGCCGTCGGAGGCGATTCTCTTCGACGTCGCCCTCAAGATCGATCAACTCGACCTGCGCACGCCGCGCTTCGTGAACCCGCTCTTTCCCGAAGTGAACGGCTTTCTGCGCGGGACCATGCGACTCGACTCGCTCTGGTACGATGCGCGGTTCACGCAGGCCGATCTCGAACATGTCGATGGCATCGGCCAACCGTCGCACTTCACCGGCGCCGGTCGCTACACGCTGCTCGATGAAGGCGTGAAGTTCGATGTCGAAATGCAGGCCGCACCGCTGTCGTACACGACGCTCTCGCGCTCGTATCCGGCGCTGCCGCTGCGTGGGAGCGCGGTGGGGAGCATCAAGGCGAGCGGCATGGCCGAAGACTTCGCGTTGCTCACCACGCTGGCGGGCGAAGGTGGCGAGATCGCCTTCGACGGTCGGGTCGATTCGCTCGAGCCGGAGTTTGGCGCCACGGGCATGTTTCGCGTGAGTGGCGCCAACATGCGGAGTCTCTTTGGCGATCCGAAGTTTCCGGTCACCATGCTCTCCATGACCGGCGATGTCGCGCTGCGCGGCGCCGATCTCGCCTCGATGCGCGGTCCGCTGCGTGCATCGCTCGATCAGTTTTCGCGCGTGGCTGACGTGCGGCTGTTCGGCGGAACGGTACATGTCGCGTTCGATTCCGGTCACGTGCGCGTGGACACGCTCGCGCTCGAAAGCTCGGCGCTCCGCTTCACCGCGCGAGGCGCGCTCGGTTTGTTGGCCGCTCGCCGCGACTCGCTGGGGTTCAGCATTTTCGTGGACTCGCTGGGCGGTCTGCGACCATGGCTGCAGGGGAGTGACCCCAACACGCCGGGGTTGGTGACAGCCGGAGACACACTGCGCGGCACGCTCGAAGTGCGCGGCCGCATCATCGGGTCGCTGGATACGCTCGACGTGGCCGGACTCGGCGTGGATCTACGCGCCGATGGTGCGGGACTCGTGCTCGCCGGTTCCCGCGCGCAACGCGCCAGCGTCTCGGTCGACGTTCAGGATGTTCTACGCAAGTTCACCGGCGGGCTGCAACTCACCCTCGACTCGGCGCGATTCGGCGGCATCGACGTCGCCTCCGCCGCGGGTCGTTCCACGTTGCGCGATGGTCTCGCCGAGCGATTCGGCTTCGAGCTGCGCACGCCGTCGGAATCACGTGTCGCGCTGCACGGTGGCGTCACGCGACGCGGTGACACGAGCACGGTCACGCTCGATACGCTCGACATCCGCGTGGACAGCGGCTTCGCGAAGCCACGCGGCTTCCGGCTCGCTGCGCCGGCGAATCTGCACACGATGCGCGGGAATACCGGCACACTCGACTCGCTCGTGCTTGTGCACACCGAAACCGGGCGCGTCGCGATTCGTGGCACATTGGGAGACTCCGGCGTGCTCTCCGGACGCATGGAGCTTGATCGCGTGCCCTTGGCGGACGTGGGGCAACTGCTGCGCACCACCCGCCTCTCCGGCGGCACGGCGACGGCCAGCATCACAGTTGCCGGCACACGCGAACGCCCGCGCATCGACGGCAGTGTGACGTTGCGCGATGCCCGCGTGGCCCGCGTTCGACTTGGTGAATTCACCGCCATCGCGCATTACGACACCCTGCGGCTGGACGTCGACGCGGCGCTGCGTGTGGACGGACGACCGGCGTTGCAGGCGACGGCGTCGTTGCCGCTCGATCTCGCGCTGCTGCGGGGCCGCACACGTCAACGTGATGAACCGCTCACCGGTCGACTGGTGAGCAATCAGGCAGACCTTTCGCTGCTCGAGGCGCTTTTTCCTGACGTCAGCCGTGCGCGCGGGCGGCTCTCCACCGATGTCCAGCTCTCGGGCACCTGGGAAAAGCCGCGACTCCGCGGTCAGCTGCTGATGGACGGCGCGGCGCTGTCGCTGGACAACCTTGGCATCCGACTCGACAACGCCCGCGCCGACATCGGGCTGGCCGGCGACACCGTGTACGTCCGGCGCTTTGGTGCGAGCAGCGGGACACCGCAGGATTCACTCGGCATCAACGGCATCGTCAGCTACAGCGATCCGTCCAATCCGATCTTCGATTTGCGGCTCGCGGCGAACAATTTCCTCACCATCGACAAGGCGCGAACCGCCTCGCTCACGCTCACGACCACCACGCCCCTCACGCTCGTCGGGCCGAGTACATCGCCACGCGTGCGCGGTGCGGTGCGCATCGATCGCGGACGTGTGTACATCAATGCGCTGGCACAACGCCGCGGACTCGATCTCAACGAGAACTTTGATGTGATCGACACGACGCGTCTCGGCATGGACGCGCTGCTCCCCGACGGGCCGAATGCGTTGATGCAGAATCTCGTTCTCGAGAATGTCCGCGTGAGCATCGGCGACGATGTGTGGCTGCGTTCTCCCGAGGCGAATCTCAAGATGGGCGGTGCGTTGCGTGTCACACGCGCCGCCGGTCGCGATGGCGGACCTTCGCGGCTGTCACTGGCGGACTCACTCACGGTCGAGCGCGGCACCTATCAGCTCAATCTTGGCATTGCACGCCCCGGCTTCGAGGTGGAGCGCGGCGTCGTGCGCTTCTTCGGCGATCCGGATCTCGAGCCGGCGCTCGACATCACGGCGCTGCACACGGTGCGCGAGATGCGCGCCAATTCCAACCGCCAGGACGTGCGCATCCGTGTGGCCATCGGCGGCTCGCTCGATCGCCCGACGCTCGCGCTCAGCAGCGCCGACAATCCGCCGGTTCCGGAAAGCGACATGCTCAGCTACCTGGTGACCGGTGAGCCGGCGTACGCATTGCTGGGGAGTATGCCGTACGCTGAACAGGGGGCCACACTCGCCCTCCGATTGGCCAGCAGCTACCTGTCCAGCCGACTCGCGGGCGGCCGCTTCGACGTGGTGCAGGTGGAGCCCACCGCGCTGGCGCCCGGCGACGCGGCGAACCTTCGCGAGAGCGGACTTGGGATCCTGGCATCGACCCGAGTCGGCCTGGGCGGCCAGATCGCTCGGAACACGTATTTCACCTTCTCGACTGGTCTGTGCGGGCTCTCGCCGCAGACCTCGGGCGGGGCGGACGCGCTGTCGCTGTTCGCCCAGGGACTCGGCGCCAAGATCGAGCGTCGCTTCGACGGCGGGCTTTCGCTCTCGGTCGGGCTCGAGCCCGGATCCAGCGCGCAGGCCTGCGGACGCCTCGGCATTTCCCGCACGTTCCAGCAGACGCCTCCCCAGATCGGTATCGACTTCTTCCGCTCCTGGACGTTCTGAGCCGGGGCGCTGTTTCGGGGACCCGTGCCGTTCGTCCTCCTTGAGCCGATGCCCCACACGCTGCACCTCCCCCCGCTCCAGGCGTTGCCATCCCTGTCCGAGGCGCTCGACGCGATCGATCGCGCCGAGTCCTCGGCGGCTCGCGTGCGCGTGGCCGCGGACCAGTTACACGCGTTTGGCCTCGACCGAGTGGTGATCACACTGCGTGACGCGTCGCTCAACGCCACCGTTTCGGTAACGCTTGGTGAGATCGACGCCGACCGACCCTCGTCGTACGCGCTGCAACCGCTGCCTGGCGCGGTCTGGCGCCGGCGACTGACACAGCTTGATCGCTTCAAGTGCGGCGATCTGTACGTGCTCGATGGCACCGATCCGTGGGTGGCGCGCGAGTTCTTCGGCACTGAAGAGTCGCCGCGCGCGTTCCCCGAGCAGTGGGTGGAGACGGACCTCGTGCTGGGGCTCATGCGCGGCGCCGAGCAGGAGTTGCTCGGTATCGTCAAGTTGGCGGCTCCGCGCAGCAGAACCCGGCCGAACGAGTCGTTGCTGCGCGACCTTGGCGTAATCATTCGACATCTGTCGGCGCGCGTCGCGCACGATTCGCTGCGCGTGCTGGCGCAGCAGCGCGCGGAGCGATTGCAGCGATTGCAGGAAGCGGGCGCCGCACTCGCGCGCTCGCTCGACGAGCATGAGATCATGCGCGAACTGGCGCGTCAGGCGCAGCGTGTGACGCGTGCGGACGGCGTCACCATCGCGTTCCCCGATCTCGACCAGGACATCCTCACGACCGCACTGCGGCAGGTGCGTGGTGTGGACCGTCCACGAGGTCCGGTCCGTCTTGGCGATGGGATCATCGGCGAGGTCGCTCGGACCGGACGTCCGGTGCGTGTGGGTGACCGTGACGCGGATCGCGCGCGCGAACGCGCAGGGCTGGTGCCGCCCCTGTCGATGTACGACGTGGTCGGCGACGCGTCTCCGGCTTCGTCCGTGCTGGCGGTGCCATTGCTGGCCGGCATTCACCTGCTGGCCGTGCTGGTGGTCTTCGCGGCATCGCGTGAGGTGTTCGACGCGGAAGACGAAGAGGTGCTGGCTACGATGGCGTCGCAGGCCGCGACCGCGATCGCCAACGCGCGTCGCTACGCCGAGAGTGAGCGTGAGCGCCGGCAGACCGAGGCGCTGGCGGAGGTTGCGAAGGCCGTCAGTGAATCGCTTCGGCTGGGCGAGGTGCTGCGACTCATCCTCCGGCACTCGGTCGCGCTGCTCGGCGTCGAGGGCGCGTGCATCGCGCTGCGTCAGGACGACTATCTGCACATCGTGGCGGCGGTTGGTGCAGCCGATGTATTGGCCGGTGTGCACTTGCCGGTCGCCAACAGTCTGCTTGGCCATGCGATGTCCACCAACGAACTGGTCGTCTCCAACGACTTTCGGCACAACCCAAACGCCAGCAAGGCGGTGCTGCATCTGGCGACGATTCATCGCACGGTGATCGCGCCGCTCGTGACCGGTCGCGGAACGATTGGTGCAATTGCGGTGATCAACCGCGACGAGCCGTTTCGCGATGAGGACGCGCGGGTGTTGCAACGCCTCGCCGATCACGTGGCGGTGGCGATCGTCAACGCCCGATTGTTTGAAGAAGTGGAGCGCGCGACGCGCGAGTGGAAGCTGGCGTTCGATTCGATCGCGAGCGGCATGGTGGTGCTCGACGAGGCACAGAAGGTGCAACGCTGCAATGCTCGCGCGGCCGAACTGTGTGGCGGCACCATCGCATCGCTGCTCGATGTGCGCTTTCCGCGCGCGCTGCTCGGCGACGCGGAATCACGCGAGAGTCTCGCACTCGTGGCGCTGATTCAGCGTTCGATCGAGGCGGAAGAGCCGATGCGCGAACTGGTGCGCGACGAGATGAATGCGCGACTGTTCGAGGTGCTCGTGTCGCCACATCCGGATGGCGGGTGTGTACTCACCTTCAGCGACGTGACATCGGCGCATCGACTGGCCGAGCGTCACCGTCGTGTGCTGGAAACCGTCTCCGACAGCATCGTCATCACGGGGCTGGATGGTCGCATTGCCTTCGCCAACGCCGCAGCGCATGACCTGTTCGAGTACGAGCAGCTCATTGGCCAGCACGTGTCGTCGTTGGCCGCGTCGGAATCGCTGGCGGAGGTGGTCGAACGCGAACGTAGCGCACGTGATGGCGTGCAGCAGCGCTACGAATGCGTGGTCGTTCGCGCCGATGGTGAGCGGCGAGTCGTGGCGGTCAGCAGTGCGCCGCTGGTGGAGCTGGGCCAGGTGACGGGCACGGTCGCCAGCTTGCGCGACATCACCGGCCAGCGCGCGGAAGCCATCGCACTGGCGCGTTCGGAGGACCGCTACGAACGACTCGTCGAATCGGCGACTGACGCGATCTTCACGGTTGATGCGGCGGGCTGCTTCACCTCCGTCAATCAATCGCTCCTTTTCGAGACGGGGCGCACGCGGGAAGAGCTGATCGGCGCGTCCTGCAAGACGCTCATCGACCCGGCAGATGTACCGGCCGTCGAGCGACTGATCGCTCACATCTTCGCCGGCGGGAAGGAACGACTCGAACTGCGATTCCGTGCGCCGAACGGTGTGATGCGAGTC
The DNA here is from genome assembly GCA_964456595.1 of uncultured Gemmatimonas sp. Classification (GTDB taxonomy): domain Bacteria; phylum Gemmatimonadota; class Gemmatimonadetes; order Gemmatimonadales; family Gemmatimonadaceae; genus Gemmatimonas. Next base: position 10,872 of record CAYWCJ010000050.1, read on the forward strand.
GGCATGGTGACGACGGCGCCCATCGTGGAAGCGGGTGTCGTAGTGGGTGCGCTCGGCGTCATGCGCGATATCACCGAAGACGAGATCCGTCGCGAGTCAAGCGCCCAGCAGGAACGGCTCGCCGCCGTTGGACAACTGCTGAGCGGCGTGGCCAACGAGTTGAACAATCCGTTGGCGAGTCTGCTGGCCGTCGCCGAGCTCGAAGCCAGGACCATGTCGCCCGATGCGGTCCACCGTCAGGTGATCGCGCAGATCTGCGACGAGGCCCAGCGCGCCTCGCGCATCGTGGCGCAATTACTCGACACGACGGGTGAACGGCCCACCGAGCGGTCGGCGGTGGACGTCAATCGCATCGTGCGCGGCACGCTGGAGCTGCACGCGTATCACTTCCGGCTGCAGCGCATCAACATCGAGTCGGTGCTGTGGCCGACGCAGTTGCTGGTGCACGCCGACGGTGCGCAGCTGCAACAACTGCTCATGAATCTGCTCGTCAACGCCGAAGAGGCGCTGCGCGATTGGGCGGGAACGCGGTTGCTGCGGGTTGCCACACGGCACGCGGGGAGCAGCGTGGTCGTTGAGGTGTGCGACACCGGGCCGGGCATCGCCGCGCTGCCACCATCGCGCGTCTTCGAACCGATGTACTCCACGCGTCGCGAGCGTGGCGGCCGAGGCTTTGGATTGACCGTCTCGCGTTCAATCGCCACGCAGCACGAGGGCACGATTCAGGTGACGTCCGCGCCCGGTGCGGGCGCGACGTTTACGCTGACGTTGCCGGTGATGCAGCGCGCGACGTCGAGTTTCGCGTCCTTTCCGGCGCCGCTGCCGGCGCCGCTGTTGCCGCACCGCGCGGTGGCAGCGACGCCTGTATTGCCACTGGTTCTCAGTGCGCCATCCGTCGACGCTGCGGCACCAACGCAGGTGGTGCCGCCAAGCGATCGCACGCTCCGGCCGGTGTCGCATCTGCTGCTCATCGAGGATGAAGAGACGCTGCGTGCTGCGATCAGCCGGTTCCTGCGACGTGAAGGCTACGAGGTGGACGTGGCATCCGGCGGCAGAGATGCGCTCGCCATGCTCGAACGTCGTCGCTACGATGTCGTCCTGCTCGATCTGCGCCTGCAGGACTTGGCCGGCGAGGAGGTGTATCGCGAGATCGAAGCGCGTGATCCGGTGCAAGCCCAACGTGTGCTGTTCACCACTGGTGATCTGCACCGACTGGAGGCGGCCGAGTTTGTGCGCAGTACAGGCCGCGCGGCCCTCGCAAAACCGTTCCTGTTGTCCGAGCTCCAGAACCGTATCGCGGCCGTGCTCGCGTCGTAGATTCCGCGCATGACACACGCGACGGTGTGGGAGCAGATCGGCCTGGCGATCGGACATTCGACCGACGTGGACGGTGGCACCGGTTGCACGGTGATTCGAGGGCTGCACGGGCCGTTTCGCTGCGCGGCGGCATTGCTGGGACGCGCCAGCGGAACGCGCGAACTCGCCACCTGCGAGCCTGCACATCTGGTCGACCGCACCGATGCAATCCTTCTCACGGGCGGCTCGGCGTTCGGGCTCGATGCCGCGGCCGGTGTGATGCGTTGGATGGAGGAGCGCGGTCGCGGATTTCCCGTTGGTGAGGGCGTGGTTCCGATCGTCCCGGCCGCGGTGCTCTTCGACCTCATGCCATTCGGTCGCTTCAGTGCACGTCCGACGGCCGAGATGGCGTACGACGCCTGCGACGCTGCGAGCAGCACGTTGATCGTGGAGGGGTGCATCGGTGCCGGCACCGGGGCGCTCGTAGGCAAGTGCGCCGGTATCACGAACGCCATGAAGGGCGGTATCGGTGTTGGGCAGGCAACCGGTGGCAACGTGACCGTCGCTGCGCTCGCGGTGGTCAATGCCTTTGGTGACGTGCGCGATGCACACGGCCGCATCATCGCCGGCGCGCGACTGCCCGACGGCGGGTTCGTCGACACCGAACAACTGTTGCGGAGCCATCAGACGCCCACGCGCTTTGCACAGGAAGGCAGCGAAGCCGCGCGACGAAATACGACGCTGGTGGTGCTCGCGGTGAGTGTGCCGCTCGACAAACTTGCGCTGGCACAGGTTGCGCAGGCAGCAACTGCGGCCTGTCACCGTCGCATCACGCCGTGCGGGACCAGCTTCGACGGTGATGTGCTCTTTGCTGTGTCACCAGTGCCGACGTACGCGACCAACGACGACGGGAGTTCACACGCGATGCGTGACACGAGCGCTCACGCACCGGTTCCGCTGACACGGATCGAAGCGGTGGCCATCGCCGCGCTCGAGCGGGCGATCGAACGCGGTGTCATGACCGCGCGCGGGAGAGACGGGATTCCCGGATTGGCTGACTGACCTTCGTATCCACCAACGTCTCCACCAACGTCTCCACCAGCGATGACCATACACGACGACGCGAACGATCGCATGACCGTGCAGGCGGCGATGGCCCCGCTCATGGGCGAGTCGCGCATCTCGGCGCCGCTCACCTCGCAGCTGTTGGCCGGCGCAGTGTTGACGGTACTCGAGCGTCGGGCCGATTGGTTGCAGGTGCGTGGCGCCGACGGCTACGAAGGGTGGACGCACATCGGCTATCTCACCCCGTGCACGGGCAACGAATCCAGCTGGCGGTTGTCGCTCGGCTGCGTCGTGCAGGAAAACAACGGCGTGGCACGTGCACTGCCGCTTGGCGCGCGTCTGGCCCCCGACACGCGGGTGCTGCATGGCGAGTGCGTTGACGCGGCGTCGCAACGCGAGCGATTTGCATCGACGGCACAGGCGGTGGCAGTGAGCGCCGCTATGCGCTTCTCCGGCGCGAGCTATCTCTGGGGAGGCGTGACGCCCTGGGGGTGTGACTGCTCAGGCTTCGTGCAGCAGCTGTTCGCCCTGCACGGCGTGAGCTTGCCGCGTGACGCGTGTCAGCAGGCGCTGCTCGGTGAACAGATCACGACAGACGCGACGGACGCACACCGTCCTGGTGACCTGATCTACTTCTCCGATCGCGACGATGCACGCGTCACGCACGTGGGCGTGGCCTTGAGCGACGCGCGCATGGCGCACAGCGCGCTGCAACGCGGCGGAGTGGCCATCGAGCAGCTCGAGGCGGACAACGAGTACGCGGCGCGATTGCGCGCACAATGCGTGACGGTCCAACGGCTCCCGTTTCCCGACGACGCTCGCTGAGGGTTCGCGGGGATCGGTCGAGCGACGGATGCGCTAGCTCAGCATCTGCCCTGACGCGGGCGGCACCGTGGGCGGTGCTCCGCCGCGCACGTGCAACGTCGCATTGGCGTGACGGGTCCCATCCAGCTCCACACGCATGACGTAGTCGCCGACGACATCCAGCGGCAGGTCGAGCTGCGCGATGATGGGCATGTCCATCTCGCCCACCTGCCCGGGCGCGGCGTTGATCGCCAGCTCCGCTGTCGATGACCAGAGCTCGGCGCCGCGTGGATTCGTCCAGCGCAGCGTCATCTGGTGGGTCCCGACGTCGGTCAGTTCGGCCTTGAGGCGGACCACGAACGTCGCCCGTGGATGCAGTGCCGGGAACTGCCCCACGTGCACGGCGTCAAAGACGCCCAGGATATTGAGCTTGCCTTCCTGGGAGAGGTTGGCCGCGTCGGCGAAGAGCGCAAAGGAAACGTGCATGCCGAGAAGCTACACGCATCGCGCATCGGGTGTCTACTTTTCGCCATGTCTTCTGCGGCACCTCCGATCCGGACTGACGCGTCCCTCACAGCGGTGACCGACTCGGTCACCCATGTGCACGCGCGAGCCCGATTCGGCATCACCGATGTCGGGCTGATCGTGGGAGCGCTGATCTGGGGCGTGAACTTCAGCATCGTCAAGGTGGGCTTGAACGCCTTCGAGCCGCTGACGTTCGCCGCATTACGTGTCGCACTCGCCGCACTCGTACTGTGCGCGTTGGTCGCCACCCTGCAACCGGCCGCTCTGCCGTCGAGAAAGGACATCATCGCACTCGCAGTTCTCGGCTTGGTCGGCAACGGGATGTACCAGCTGCTGTTCCTCGCGGGTATTTCACGCACGCGGGCGGGTATTGCGGCACTGCTCATCGCCGCCGGTCCGGCCTGGATCGCGATCATCTCGCGCATGTTCCGGCGCGAGCAGCTGCCCTCGCGCGGCTGGATCGGGATCGGCCTGCAGGTGATCGGCGTCGGATGGGTGGTGGGGAGCGCCCATGGCGTCGACACCGGCGGCGAGGCGATGTACGGTGCGGTACTCATTGGCATCGGCGCAATCACCTGGGCCGTCTACACCGTGGTGCTGCAACCGTACACCAGCACCGTGAATCCGCTGCACCTCGCGGCCATCACCACCGCGAGCGGCGCGTTGGTGTGCGTGGCGGCGGCGGTGCCGAGTCTGGTGCGCACCAACTGGAATGCCATCGGTCTCGACGCGTGGGGGGCGGTGCTCTACGCCAGTCTTGGCGCGATGGTCATCGCCTACATGCTCTACTATCGTGGCGTACGCGTGCTGGGCGCGACACGAACCGCCGTCTACGGCAACCTGCAGCCGCTCATCGCGCTCGCGGTGGCGGCCATCATGCTCGGCGAGACTCCTACGGGCCCTCAGCTGCTCGGCGCAGCGTTCATCATGGGCGGACTGCTCATGTCACGCATGGCGCGAGTGACGACCGTCGTCGAACGACCCTCAATCCCGGAAAGCGCGTGAAGCTTGTTCTTTTTGACATCGACGGCACGTTGCTCTGGACCGATGGCGCAGGACGACGGTCGATGGAGGGAGCGCTGACACAGATGTTCGGCACGCCCGGAGACTCGACGTATCGCTACGACGGCAAGACGGATCGACAGATCGCACGCGAGCAGATGCGCGTCGCTGGTTTTGACGATGCAACGATCGATGCGCGCATGGACGACCTGTTGGCGGCGTATGTGCAGCGGCTCGAGTCGGAACTCGATGGCGACGCGAGTGCGGCACGATTGTGTCTGGGGATCCATCCACTGCTCGACGCACTCGAAGCACATGACGGGGCAGCATTGGGACTGCTCACCGGCAACATCGAGCAGGGGGCACGACACAAGCTGCGCGCGGTCGGCCTCTCGTTTGATCGCTTTCGCGTGAATGCGTTTGGCTCGGATCACGAGGAGCGACCGCAACTGCCCGCCGTCGCGCAGCGCCGTGCGCGCGACGTGATGGGGATGCAGCTCGACGGCGATCGCATCATCATCATCGGCGACACGCCGGCCGACATTCACTGTGGACGCGAAATTGGCGTACGGGCCATTGGTGTGGCCACGGGTCGCTATGGCGTCGATGAGCTTTCGACCCATCAACCGCATGCCGTCTTCGCGACACTCGAGGACACGGACGCGGTGCTGGCCGCGATCCTGGCCTGATCGTGCGAAAACAGCGGCGCACGGTGGCAGTGGCCGGGTGCATGCGTGGCGCGGTGTGTGCGACATGACCGCCGACTTCTCGGCCGTGCGCGCGAAAGCGCGTGTGGTGGGCATCGTGCGCGGTCGTGAGATCAACGCCGACGCGGACATCTCGCTCGAGAGCGAGGCGCTGGTGCTGGCGTGGGTGTCGGCCACGGCGTGGCGACTCGCGTTCGATGGACTGGACGGCATCGGACACGGACCGTCGCAGCTGACGCTTTATCTCGCCAGCGGCGACGTCCTCGAACTGTCGGGTGACGACGCACTTCGCACCATCGCGCTGCAGCTGACCGCGCGTGCCTGCACCATGCCCGAGCTTACTCGTGGTCTGCGCGCGTTCGGCTCGCTGCGTGGATCACCTGGCGCGGCGCATGATGCGTGGTTTGCGCCGCTGCTGGCCGCCCGTCGTGCAGTCGAAGGCATCACCGACGCGCGACGTCAGCTGGCGCTCATCGATGCCGGGCAACTCGGAACGGCAATGGAGCGGGCGATGGCCGAACTCGCCGCACTGACCGCGCCCGAGGATGTCGCGCGTCAGCGCGCGATCGAAGCCGCACTGGAGGAGGAGTCGGCGGAGATGTTCGTGGCTCTCAGGCGGTTGGCGCTCGCCGCAGACGCGCTCTGCGGAAGTGCGCTCGACACACTGTTTGTCGAGTGGCGTCGATGGGTGGGCGCGTTGCGCGATGTCTTCGCTGCGGCAGACGAAGCGTGGGGACGCTGCTGCAAGGAGCTCTGAGCGCGCGCTGACGTCGACGCGCGTCAGGAGGAGTGGCGGGGCGCGTCGGACGTGCTGCAGCCGCAACCGTCGCCGCATGCACTGGCCGGTGTGCGAGCCGCGACAACGCTGCGCCACACACGTCGCGCGATGAAGGCGACGGCCGCCACCACGATCGCACCAACGATGATGGTCTGCATCGTCATCCCCTCACTATCCCGCGAATCCGAGCGCCTTGCCGCCCGCGTAGACGATCCACGCGGCCGCGTACGCCAGCACCAGCATGTAGCCGAACTGCAGCGCGGCCCAACTCCACCCCAATCGTCCACCGCCGGCTTCGCGCACTGTTACGGCGATCGTACTCATGCACATCAGCGCGAACACGTAGAACACCATCAGACCGATCGCGATCAGCGGCGTGTATGCCGGCTTGCCCGTCACCGCGTTCCGTTCCCGCTTGAGTCGCGCCTGCAGTGCTTCGTCGTCCGTGCTCGCGTCGCCTACACCGTAAATCGTACCCATCGTCGAGACAAATACTTCGCGCGCCGCAAAGCTCGCAGCGATAGATACCCCGATCTTCCAGTCATAGCCCAACGGTCGCACCAGCGGCTCGATCGCTTTGCCCACATGGCCAAGCACCGAGTGTTCGAGTTGCTGCTCCTGCTGCGCAGCCACAGGAAGCGTCGCATCGACCGTCGCCTTCGGATACGTCGCCATCGCCCACAGCACGATGGAGAGCGACAGAATGACGGTGCCGGCGCGACGCACAAACAGCTGACATCGCTGCACCACCGACACGGCCAGCGAGCGCGGACTCGGCCAGCGAAATGGCGGCAGTTCGAGGATCATCGGACGCACCGGCCCCTTGAGCAGCGTGCGCTTGAAAATGGCCGCGATACCGAGCGCGACAGCCGTGCCCAGCAGATACATGAACAGCATCGTCGCGCCTTGCAGCGTGACGCCTGGCACAAGCGCAATCGGGGGCACGAAAGCGCCGATGAGCAACGTGTACACCGGCAGTCGCGCCGAACAACTCATCAATGGCACCACCATGATCGTCGCCAACCGGTCCTTCGGATCTTCGATGGTGCGCGTGGCCATGATGCCGGGCACGGCACAGGCATAGCCGGAGAGCATGGGAATGAAGCTCTTGCCATGCAGACCCACTTTGCGCATCACGCGATCCATCAGATACGCGGCACGTGCCATGTACCCCGAGTGCTCCAGCACGCCGATCGCCGTGAACAGGATCGCGATCTGCGGCAGGAACACGAGCACCGATCCCACACCCGCAAAGACGCCATCCACGATCAGGCTGCGCAGGTCTCCCGCAGGCATCTGCGAACCGATGGCCTTGCCGGCGGTGCCGATCAGCCATTCGATGCCGTCCATCATCGGCGTCGCCCAGGAGAACACCGCCTGGAACACGAGCACCATCACGAGAAGAAAAAGTGCCGGTCCGTAGAAGCGGTGCAACGCGATCGCATCGATGCGATCACTCAGGGAACGACCGGTGTTGACGCGCGTCGTGACGGTCTTGCCGACCACCTCGGAGATCCACGCGTAGCGCACTTCTGACTCGAAGCGAGCGGGAACGAAACCAGCGATGCGCAGCGCATCCGACGCCTCGATGACCGCATCGGCGAGTCCGGGCACCTGCGCCAGATGCGCATCGGTGCGCGACATGCCAAGCACGCGCAGCGATTCCATGTCGGCCGCGATCGGTGACAGACCATCGGCCGTGAGACAGTCGCGCAGCGATGCGAGCGCGGTGTCCGCCGCTGCTGGCAAGGCGAAGCGACGCGTCGGGGCGGGGAGCGTTGCGGCGATGAAGAGCGCGCGCTTGAGCGGTTCGATGCCTTCCCCGCGCTTGGCGACGGTGGGCACGACCGGCACGCCCAACTCGTGAATCAGCTCGGGCACATCGATGGCCACACCCTCGGCCTCGGCCACGTCGAACTGATTGAGCGCCACCACCACGGGCACGCCCAACTCCATCACTTGACTGGCGAGAAACAGGTTGCGATCGAGATGCATCGCGTTGATCACCACCAGCACGACGTCCGGTCGCCAACGATCCTTGTCTCGACCCAGCAGCACTTCCAGCGCGATCTGCTCGTCGGGAGAGCCGGCGGACAACGAATAACTGCCGGGCAGATCCAGCACCGCCACCGGCTGTCCGTCGGGGCCGCGGAAGTTGCCTTCCACACGTTCGACGGTGACGCCCGCAAAGTTGCCGACACGCTGCCGCAGGCCGGTCAGCGCATTGAAGAGGGTCGTCTTCCCTG
>CAYWCJ010000051.1:0-19237 GCA_964456595.1 uncultured Gemmatimonas sp.
CCCCACCGCATTGCCCTGGCTGCGGGTGATTCTCGCCGGCAGCGTCAGTGAGCAGGCCGACCATTCCGGCTTTCAGCGGCGTATTGGCGAAAGCACGGTGTTGGCCGAACTGCTGCAGACGGCGCGCGAGCGCTGTCACGTGGTGGTGGTGGATACCCCGCCAGGGCTGGGTGCCATTACGCGTCGCGTGCTCGCGGCCAGTCAGCACGTCGTGGTGCCGCTGCAATGCGAGCCGTTGGCCCTGCAGACGACGCCGCAGATTCTGCGCGCGATTCAGGACATGATCGCCGAGAATGCGGAGCTGACGCTCGAGGGGATCCTGCTGACGATGTACGAGGCGGGCAATCCGGCGGCAGAACGCGTGGTGCACTATGTGCGCGAGCATCTGCCGCGTCATCTCGTGTTCGATGTGCCGGTGCCCCGCACGCCCGCCACGGCCGATGCTTTTGCCGCGGGACAACCGGTGGTGCTGCGCAACCCGGCCGACCCGGCGAGCCAGGCCTACGTCAACCTCGCCATGCGACTGGCTGAGCGATTTGCGTGAGCGGTGAATGTCGCACGGATCGTGAGCACGGGCTGGGGGTAATGCGATCGGTGAAACGACTTCGACCGAACAGTCCATTTGCCGCCTCTGCCGCAGCAGCGCTGGGCGCGCTGCTGTGCGCGCTGCTGGTCGCGGCGGGCGGGTGCGCGGAAATAGGAACCGGACCGAGTGAAGCCGCCGCTATCGAGATGACGCCGTTTCCGTCGCCGTCGGTGGTGATTGGCGATACACTGCGCAACGTGGCGGGCGTGGTGACGCCGATTCGGGCCGTGGTGCGTAACGTGAGCGGCGAGCCGATCGTCGATGCGCCGGTGCGGTATCTGTACGCCGATGCGTTGCGCGACAGTGCGCTGGCCGTTGATACGGCCACCGGCATCGTGCGCGCGCTGCGCGCGTCGAAAACCGACGCACGTCTGGCGGCGCGCATTGGCGGATCGTTGCAGGTGCTGCGCTCACTCATCGTCACCACCCGACCGGATTCGGTGGATCGCGTTGGGCAGAGTCCGATCGTGCTGTTCACCACGACCCTGCCGGACACGGGACGCAGCGGCGCTTCCGCCAACAGCTCCCCCGCGTTGACGGTGGTGGTACGTCACGTGGAGAGTGCGACTGCGGTGAGTGCGGTGAACGGGTGGCCCGTTCGGTACGAACTCGTCTCGCCCACCAACGCGAGTAACGACACGACGGCGTCGGTGTTTCTGGTGGACGATCAGGGACGCGCGTCGGTGCTCGACACGACCGATGCGGGCGGTGTCGCCGGTCGAAAGGTTCGCCTTCGCGCGCAACAGTTCCCCGTCGGGGCAGCCATCGATTCGGTGATCGTGCGCGCGATCGTAACGTACAAAGGTGTAGTGCTCAAAGGTGCTCCGTTTCGTCTGGCGCTCCCGGTGCGGCGCGGCAGCTGAGTCGATAGCAGTCCCGATGTTCGCCGGCGGCGCGTGACGGCGTCACGGATGTGTCCTCCGGCGCGAAATGCCGGGACTGGCACTCCCGCCCATCCGTCGCCCGCAGCAATTTCCCTGCATCCCTCCGGGTACCGTTCGGCTGCCTCAGCGCGCCGTCCAGCCCAGCAGCACCCTGCCCTTTCGCCCTCCTCGGAGGAAGCGATGTCTTCGGTTGCGGTTCCTGACATCCCCTCGCTCAATCTGACGATGGGCGCCGTGCCCTCGCCGACGCGCTACGCCCACGGTGGGCCGCGGCCGGTGCCCGGCACGGTCAATCGCCTCATGTTCGAAGCAATCGAGCGGTTCGATCGGCCCGATGCGCTCGCGCACAAGGTACGCGGCGTCTGGGAGCCCGTCTCGCATCGTGCGCTGCTGGAACGGTCGCGACGCGCGGCGCTTGGCCTCGCGCGCCTCGGCATTCAGCCGCAGGATCGCGTGGCCATTCTCTCCGAGAACAGACCGGAGTGGGTGATCGCGGACTTCGCCTGTCTCTGTTCGTCGGTGACGGATGTGCCGATCTATCCGACGCTGCCGGCCGAGCAGATTCCGTATCTGCTGAAAGACTCCGGCGCGCGCGCGATCTTTGTTTCGACCGCGGAGCAGGCCGGCAAGGTCGCCTCGGTGCGCGGTGAGGTACCCGAGTTGCAGTGGATCATCGGCTTCGCGGCCACCAAGGGCGACGGCTGCGATCTCACCCTTGCCGACCTCGAAGCACTCGGCGCGCAGGACGATACACCGGCGCGCGCGGAGCAGTTCAAGCGCGAAGCGTTGGCCGTGAGCCCCGATCAGTTGATCACGTTGATCTACACGTCGGGCACGACGGGCAATCCGAAGGGCGTGATGCTGACGCAGGACAACCTGCACTCCAACGTGATCGCCACGCGCAACTCGATGGCGGTGGATACCAAGGACACGGCGCTCAGTTTTCTGCCGCTCAGCCACATCTTCGAACGCATGGGCGATTACTACCTGTTCGCCAACGGGGTGAAGATCGTCTACGCCGAAAGCATCGATGCGGTGCCGATGAACATGTCGGAAGTGAAGCCGACGATGATGATGTCGGTGCCGCGGTTGTACGAAAAGATTTATGCGCGGGTGGTGGAGAACGCGGTGAGCAGCGGCGGTCTCAAGAAGCGCATCTTCTTCTGGGCGAAGAATGTCGGTGAGCGCTGGGCCGACCAGAAGCTGGCCGGTCGTGAGCCGGCGGGCCTGCTGGCGATGCAGTACGGTCTCGCGAAGAAGCTCGTGTTCTCGAAGTTGCAGGAGCGCACGGGTGGGAACCTGCGCTTCTTCGTGTCCGGCGGCGCTCCGCTCTCGCCCGAGATCGCGAAGTTCTTCTATTCGGCCGGGTTGATCATTCTCGAGGGATACGGACTGACGGAAACGTCACCCGTGATATCCGCGAACTCTGTCGAACAGTACAAGCTTGGCAGCGTTGGTCGTCCGATCGCCGGTGTTGAAGTGATGATTGCGAACGACGGAGAGATCCTGTCGCGCGGTCCGCACATCATGCGCGGATACTACAACAACCCGCAGGCGACCAGTGAGGCGATTGACGGTGCCGGTTGGTTTCACACCGGCGATATCGGCGAGTTGAGTGAAGGCTTTCTGCGCATCACCGATCGCAAGAAGGACATCATCGTGACGGCGGGCGGCAAGAACATCGCGCCCCAGCCGATCGAGAACAAACTGAAGACGAACAAGTACGTCAGTCAGGCCGTGATGATCGGCGACAAGCGGAAGTTCCCCGTCGTGCTGGTGGTGCCCAACTGGGATCAGCTTGAAGGGTGGGCAGGACGTCAGGGAATCGTGTGGACGTCACGCGCGGAGTTGCTCAAGATGCCGACGATTCACGCGAAGATGGAGAAGGAAGTGGCGAAGCAGATGGACGGGCTGGCGCACTTCGAAACGCCGAAGAAGGTGGCGTTGCTGGAGCATGATTTCAGCATCGAGCGTGGGGAGCTCACGCCGACGTTAAAGGTGAAGCGGAAGGTGGTGGACAAGCAGTACAAGGGAATGATCGATGGGTTGTATGCGGAGGGTGGGGGGGAGTAGGGGCGCCACTTCAGCGACGTGAATGTCATCCGACTGGTCGCGCGCGTTCGCGCATGAACGACCAGTTCCGCGCGCAGCTTCAAACCGTGCTCGGCACCGCCTATACCATCGAGCGTGAACTCGGAGGAGGCGGCATGTCGCGCGTATTTGTTGCCCACGAGACTGCGCTCGGGCGCGAAGTCGTCGTGAAAGTGCTGGCGTCGGAACTCACGGCCGGCGTGAGCGCGGATCGATTCACGCGTGAGGTCGCGACGGCCGCGCGACTGCAGCAGGCCAACATCGTGCCCGTGCTGACCGCGGGCGCCTCGGGCGGTGTGCGTTACTACACGATGCCGTTCGTCAAGGGCGAGTCGTTGCGCGCCCGCGTGGCCACCGGACCATCGATGCCGCTCGTGGATCGCATCGGTGTCCTGCGCGATGTCGCGCGCGCGCTGGCCTACGCACACGCCGAAGGGGTGATTCACCGCGATATCAAGCCGGAGAACATTCTGCTCTCCGGAGGCGCGGCGATGGTGACCGATTTCGGGATCGCCAAGGCCATCAGCGCCGCGCGTACGCTCGATACGCCAGCGCGGGAATTCAGTGATGGCACGCTGACGCAGGTCGGCGTGGCGATCGGGACGCCGGCGTACATGGCGCCTGAACAGGCTGTCGGCGACCAGATCGATCATCGCGCCGATCTCTATGCATGGGGCGTTGTCGCGTACGAACTGCTTGGCGGCACACACCCGTTTGCGGGCAGAACGGGCACGTCGCAATTGATCGCGGCGCAGGTCGCCGAAGTGCCACGCGAGTTGATGGAGCGAAATCCGGACGTGCCGCACGACGTGGCGGCGTTGGTGATGCAATGCCTCGCGAAATCACCGGCACAGCGCCCGACGTCGGCGCAGGAGCTGTTGGCGCGTCTCGCGAGCGTTGGCACAGCGCGTGGCGACGTTGCAGGAATGCGTGGCCAGGCGTCCACGCGCGCTCCGTGGAGCACGCGCGCCACGTCAGCCCCCGTGTTGCTGCTGGTGTTCGCGCTGGTGTTCGCGCTGGTGTTCGCGCTGGTCGTCGCACTCGGCATGTGGTGGCGCAATCGCAGCACGTCATTACCGCCGGTGGCGACGTCTCGCACGGTCGTGGTCGTACCCTTCGACAATCTTGGCGACTCCACCGACGCGTACTTTGTTGATGGCGTCTCCGAGGAGATCGGCAGTCAGCTGGCGAGGCTGCCCGGGCTGCAGATCGTGGGGCGCGCCGGCGTGCAGCGGTATCGCGGCAGCAGCCTGTCGCCGCGTGAGATCGGGAAGGAACTGGGCGCACAGTATGTGCTCAGCGGATCCGTGCGTTGGGCGCGCGCTGCAGGCAGCAGCAGTGTGAGCGGTGACACCCGCGTGCGAATTGTGCCGGCGCTGCTCAACGTCAGCACGGGACTGCAGGAGTGGGGCGAGTCGTTCAACGAGCCTCTGACCGATGTGTTCAAGGTGCAGGCGGATGTCGCGGAGCGCGTGGCCGTCGATGAACGCGATCCGAACGTGCTCAGCCTGCTGCACTCACCCGCGTTCCGTCCGCTGCACGCGGACACCCGCTGGCGAGCATTGCTGCAGGACGTCCGCAGCCGGTAGTGCGAACCGCGGTGCTGTGCGCCACGCGATGCGGTGGTGAGGGGGTGGCCCCGTCGCATCCCCGCGGCGGCGGCGCGTGGCCGACGAGCGCAGGGCGCCGTCTCGCGTCATGGGCGGGTGACATTCGTTGGCGCGTAGTGGCACACGCACGTATCGTCGAAGCAGTTCGCCGTTCTGCCCGATATGTGCTGCCCCCCTCGTGACGTCGGAGTGACCTGTGCATGCTCGTTCGCTGCTCATTGCCGCGATGGTCGCGGCCGCTGCCCCGCTGGTGCACGCCCAAGGGCGCATCTCGGTCGCGCTGCCCTCGGCCCGTGCGTCGGCACCGCTCGATGGCCGACTGCTGTTGCTGCTCTCGGCCGACTCAACCAGCGAGCCACGCTTTCAGATCTCCACTGGCGCACGCACGCAGCTGGTGTTCGGCTCCGACGTGTCGCAGTGGATGCCCGGCTCGATTCGCGCGGTGCCAGCGGACGCATTCGGCTTTCCGATTCGCGCGCTGAAGGACGTGCCCGCCGGCACCTATCGCGTACAGGCGCTGCTCAATCGGTACGAGACGTTCACGCTGGGAGACGGACGCGTGCTCTCCCTGCCACCCGACAAGGGTGAGGGGCAGCAGTGGGCGCGCAAGCCGGGCAATCTGTACAGCACGCCGCGCACGATCGTGTGGGATCCGGCGAAACCCACGGCGATCGCACTCTCGCTCGACAACGAAGTGCCGGCCATCGGCGACTACGCAGCGAAAGAGACGAAGTACGTGAAGTACGTGCGCATTCGCAGCGAACGGCTCTCGAAGTTCTGGGGACGCGACATGTTTCTCGCGGCGTGGGTGCTGCTGCCGTGGGGGTTCGACGAGCACCCGGAAGCGCGCTATCCATTGGCCATCAATCACGGACACTTCCCGTCCTTCGTGGATGCATGGCGCGAAACGCCGCCCGACAGCACGCTCAAGCCGGACTTCAGCGAGCGCTTTCAGTTGGCCGGATACAATCGCATTCAGCAGCAGCTCGCGTACGATTTCCATCAGGCGTGGACGGGCAAGGGATTCCCGCGTGCGCTGCTCATCCAGATCCAGCACCCCACGCCCTTCTACGACGACTCGTACGCGGTCAACTCGGCCAACAATGGCCCGTATGGCGATGCGATCCAGTACGAGCTGATTCCCGAGATCGAGAAGCGCTATCGCGGACTCTCGCAGGGGTGGGCGCGCTTTGTGTTCGGCGGCTCCACCGGCGGATGGGAGTCGTTGGCGGTGCAGATGTTCTACCCCGAGGAGTACAACGGCGCCTGGGTCGCGTGCCCCGACCCGATCGACTTCCGTCACTACACGGTGGTGAACATCTACCGCGACACGAACGCGTACTGGATCACGAGTCCCTTCAAGCGCACGCCGCGACCGGGCCATCGCAACTATCTCGGTCACGTCGATGCGACGCTGATGGAGATGAACCACTACGAATTCGCACTCGGCACGCGCGGACGTTCGGGCGACCAGTGGGATGTGTGGGAGTCGGTGTTCTCACCGGTCGGACCCGACGGCTATCCGGCCCGCATCTGGGATCGGCTGACGGGGAAGATCGACCCCAAGGTGGCCGAGTACTGGAAGGAGCACTTCGACCTGTCGTACATCCTGCGTCGTGACTGGAAGACGCTTGGGCCGAAGCTGCGCGGCAAGCTGCGCATCTACGTTGGCGACATGGACAACTACTACCTCAACAACGCGGTGTACTCGGTCGAGGAGTTCCTCAAGCAGGCCGATCCGCCGGCGGACGCGGTGGTGGACTACGGCGATCGCGACGAGCATTGCTGGAACGGTGATCAGACGCGCACCAACGCGTACTCACGTTTGCGTTACCCGCAGATGGTGCTGCCATGGGCGGTCGAGCGCATGCTGACGACGGCACCGGCGGGCGCGGATCTGCGAAGCTGGCGGTACTGAGGTCGCGACGGCTCCTCAGGACATTCGAGATCTCGGCGTGGGGAGCTCACGCCGACGTCTCGCCTGCCGCTCCTTCACTCCTGTTCGTCTCGTTCAACCGGGCGGCGCTTCGACGGCGGCGTTCGCCTCGGCGATCGGCGCTGACGCGCCACTGTGATGGCGGCGAGACCGAGCGCCATCATCGCCAGCGTGGACGACTCCGGCACAACGTTTAAGAACGATCTCGGCGCCGGTGCATCCACCTTTTCGGCCTTTTGCGCACCGGCACCAAAGAGTCGGCTACGCTCCGTAAACGCGAAACCAGAGTCGGAGGTCGCGCCCAGACCGAGTTGAGCGGGCGGCGCGTGATGCGGCGCGCTCGGCGGCGGCTGCGCGCTGGCGCTGTTGGCGGATAGCGCCAGCACGACCGCCGAATAAACGGTGGCCAGCAGGCAGCGACAACGTGCAACGGGCGTTCGAACAACGGACTTCATGACAACTCTCCCGAGGAGCAGCGGAGGGCAGGCGGCGTCCTCATCCGAAACGTTCCCTCCTTGCTCCTCCACGTCAAGGACGCCGCATTCCGGCTTTCATCACGCCCCTTTCTTCAGTTCACCGCAAAACAGTAGTACAGTCCCGCCCCACCGCTCCCACGCAGGTTCTCCTGACTGCATCCGCGGCTCGGATGGGCGTTGTTCCACGAGGTCGGATTGGCGCCACCGCCCTGACGATCGTGATGTCCAACCGATGCTGCGCCGGCCGCATTGCTCGTCCAGTTCTTGCACGTGGTGTCTGTCGTATCCGACGAGACTCGACCATCGAGCCCCGAGCCGGTGAGAATGTCGTGTGTATTTGGTGTGTCGCCACGGCCGTTGACCGTCGCGCCCGTTTCGGTGAGACTGTTTTCCTTGCCCAGCTTGTTGTTGTCGCTGTGCAAATCATCGACGTTGGTGGCGACCACCACGCCCTTTGCGTTGCGCCATGGACCGGGGCCGACACGATCGCGCGCGCTCACCGCCGGAACACCGCTCATCGCGGCCTGACTGAGATAGGCGTGCCACGTCTTGCCGCGCGCGCCGGCCGCTTCGGCCAACGTCTGACAGTGACGATCGGCGCCAGCGAGACCACCAAGCTTTGCGCCATCACCAGGGCCGGCGCTGGTGATGAAGAAGCTCATCGGCGCGGACTGCGCGACGGCAGGGGACGCACCAGCCACGATCATCGCGGTGGCGGTGAGCGCTGCGCGAACTGTCTGGCTGATCAAACGGGATGACATCGAACTCATCGCTGGTCTCCGGAGGTCGGGTTCTGTGACGTGGTGGCTTTCGGCGCGGCGGCGGCACCGGCCGGCTTGAGATACTTGTCGTACCAGCCAAGCAGTCGCGTGTGCCAGTCGGTGAACTCATTCGCGTTGGTCATCGGAATGCCGTGACCGCCGTTGGTGTAGTTCACCCACTCCACGGTGCGACCGAGACGTCGCAGCGCGAAGTACATCTCGCGCGTGTTCAGTGCCGGCACGTTGTGATCTTCACCGCCGGTCATGAGCAACAGCGGTGTGCGAATGCGATCGGCAAACATGATCGCGCTGTGCGCCACATACTTCTGCGGCTGCTCCCACATCGTGGCGCCAATGCGATCCTGCGTTTTCTCGGCGGCGTTCACGTTGCGCACACCGAGACGCGGCGAGTCGGTGTAGAACGAGATGAGATCGACCTTGCCGGAGATGTTGATCGCGGCCTTGAAGCGGTTCGTCTGCGTCACCAGCAGGTTGGTCGCATAGCCACCGTAGCTGGTGCCGTGTACACCAAGCTTGGCGCTATCGGCAATGCCCATTTCGATCAGCTTGTTGGCCGATGCGGTGACCCCCTTGAGCCATGCCTCCCCAGGGAATCCGGTCTCGAAGGTCACCGATGGCTTCACCACCGCGTAGCCGTTGCTGGCGAGATACATCGTCGTCGCATCAAACGAATCGTCGAAGAAATCTTCGTAGACGCTGAACACGGTGGGCAACGCCTTCGCGTCGCCAACCGGCAGTGTGAGCACGCCGAACTGCGCGCGCCCGTCGGCATCGAGGTATTTCACCAGTTGCGTGCGTGGTAACGCGCGCGCGGCCAGCTGCGGGTTCGACTCGACGATGCGCTTGGGTGCATCGAACGCAGCACCGGCAACCCACAGGTCGGCCGGACGGCCATTGGCACCGATCGTGAGCGCCATGCGCGAGCCATCGGGACTCAGCCTCGGCGCGCCATACAAACGACCGTCACGCACCAACGTATCCACCGCGCCTGATTCGCGGTTCACGCGAATGAGCGCGCGATCCCACGACGTGCGCGAGGCATACGCGAGATAGAGCGTACGCCCATCATCCGTCCAGTCGGCGACGGTCACTCGCGGGCCCGAGACGGTGTCGGTGATGGCAGAGAGTGCGCGGCGCGTGCCGGAAGCCAGATCCACCAGCCACAGCCCCGCGCGAGTCGATGCGACGACGGCGTCGCCCTTGGCCGAGATACGCACGAGCGAATAGCGCTCCTCACGCGCGCGTGATGCGCTGTCCGCCGAATTGCCGCTGCGTGCACTATCCGTCGCAGCGCGCGCGGCAGGTCCGATGACCTTGCGCGCAGCGGAGTCGTTGATCGTCGCCGCGAAGATCGCGCCGTCCTTCGCGTATGCGAAATGTTCGCCGTCGTCGGCAACCTGCAACGTCACACCGCGCAACGAGGGCAGCATCACTCGTGCGTTTGCGCCGGACGGTCGCACCATGAAGCGCGATTCGTTCGCCGGCCCGCCGTCGTAGTTCGTCTTCGTGTTCATGTCTTCGCGCCAGCTCATCGCCTGCCCGCTGCGCGCGACAGTATAGCCGCTCAGCTGCGTCGCGCCGAGCAACGTGTCGAGTTTGCCCGTGGTCGGCGACAGCGCGACGACGATCGAACGGGCGCCAAGACGCCGCAGCGCATCCCACGCGAGGAACGGATCGTTGCCGGCCTGCACGCTCACGGGTCCACGCACCAGCGAATCGAATCGCGCCTTCACCTGCGCGAGCCATGTTCGCTCGCGAATGGCGAGGATCAGTCGATCGTCGTCCGTCCACGTCAACTCGGTGGATTCCGAAACACGCGCACCCGCCGGCGTGATGCTGCGCAGACGCTTTGTGGCCAGGTCCCACAGCAACACCGCAGGCACGGAGTCACGCGTCGCGATGGCGAGTTTGCTGCCCGTGCGTGACCACGCCGTCGCACCGATGCTGCGTGGCGAGCCAATCACCGGAATCGTGTCGAGCGTCTTCGTGTCCAGCAGCAACAGGCGCGCACCCGAGGGCCGCGTGTAACTCGGATCGCCTTCGCGGGAGGCATCGTAGGCCAGACCGTCGCTGCGACGTGCCGTGCGGATGATGAGCCAGCGACCGTCCGGTGAGAAATCGCCGGTGGAGACTGCGGTGATGCCGAGGAGATCGGCGGAGGTGAGCGGCGCCGACGGCCGCGGGCGCGTCGCCTGGGCATTCCCGCTGCCGGCGAACAAGGAGACGGCCGACATCGCCACCGCAATTCGGCGAAGTCGCGACGTGGATCGGGCGGTCGTCTGGCGAAGGCGCATGATCGCACTCGAGAGGAGAGGAAGAGCGAACGACGGGGAACGGACGAGAATGAGTGGCCGCGCTCGCTGTGACGAAGGCCGCGAAGTTCGACCTGAGCTGCCTCAGAATGCACCCGATTCGCCGGGAATGCACGCCGCGGCTGAACTGCGGCGGAGCTGCGGCGGCTTGCCCGCGCGCGCAGCTTTGGGAACTGCCGATCCAGCATCGAAGGTCATCGCTTGGCGTGTGCCTCACCGAACTCATCCGTGACGTCGCGATTTGACAGCCGGTTCGCCCGATCTAGCTTCGTGATGCACGTCAGCTGCACTCCATTACTCACACGAGGTACCCATGGACAGGCGTATGGGAGTCGCGATTGGCAGTGCGATGGTAGCAACGCTGTTGGCGTGTGCACCGGCGGCGGAGAAGCCGGCAGAGGGGGCCACGATGGGCGCTGCGACGGGTACGCTCGCCGAGCCGAACATCACGGAGATTCGCACCAGCATCGAGGCGGCCAACCAGCGCGCGGTGACGGCCATGCTGGGCGGGGATATGCCTGGCTCGGTCGCGAACTATGCCGACAGCGCGATCTTCATGATGCCCGGCATGCCGATGATGCGCGGCCGCGTGGCGATCGAGGATGGGATGAAGGGAATGATGAGCGGCATGAAAGTGACCGCTGCGCAGTTTCGGACGGAGGATGTCATCGCCTCGGGCGATCTTGCCATCGAGACAGGGACGTTCACGGTGACAACCGTGCCTACGGGCGGTAAATCGATGGAGGACAAGGGCAAGTACCTGACCGTCTGGCAGCGGCAAGGGGATGGATCGTGGAAGGTGGTGCGCGACATCAACAACGCTGACACGCAGCCCGCCCCTCCCAGGTAGCCGTCGGCCAACCAGTCGTTCGACGTCGGGCGATGACGCGGGGTCGTGCCTAGCGGTGCGACCCTGCGGCACGTTGCAACATCACGGGCGCCATCGACGCGGACTGCACTTCGGCGACCCATTCCTGCGCATCCCGCGCCAATTCAGTGCATCCGAACGGAATCGCGGCGTGTGCGGGCGCAAGGATCCGTCCGCCGC
The DNA here is from genome assembly GCA_964456595.1 of uncultured Gemmatimonas sp. Classification (GTDB taxonomy): domain Bacteria; phylum Gemmatimonadota; class Gemmatimonadetes; order Gemmatimonadales; family Gemmatimonadaceae; genus Gemmatimonas. The sequence goes on from CAYWCJ010000051.1 coordinate 11,726, forward strand.
GCCGCACGACACGTGTCGCATCTGCCAGCAGCACGAGATGTGCGCCGTCCAAGGCGAGCCCGGTGAGCGAGGCCGATGCCAGAGGAATTTGCTCCGACGGCGTAAGCAGGATGGTATCTGATGCGCTGCGCTCCACGCGGTGCGACGACATGGCATTGACGCCGATACAGCGTGCACCAGTCAGCGCTTCGATGTCTCCGGCGACCGCCGACGTCACGCCACAGAGCATCGCACGCGCACTGCTGTCTGCGAGCGAGAGCAGCGCGGCAACGCGCAGTGCCTCGGGCGGCAGCAGCGGCGACGCCGCGTCCAGCTGACTTTGGTCTGACGCATCGGTTGGCGGCGACGCCAGACGGCCAGTTCGCAGGTCGACGATGCCGTCGCGCAGCGCGTACTCCGCGCCGCACAGCGCGCAGCCGAGGGTCGCCTCGATCAGATGCTCGCCGTCGCGCTGATGAGCGACCGTGATGAGCGGCGACGATTCGTGCGATGCGGGACAGCGGAGCAGTTCAATGAATTCGACGCGCATGCCGCAAATCTAAGGAGCGGTCAGCTGCTGGAGATCCGTACCTCTGTCACGCGCACATGGGCGGGCCGTGTCACCACCCAGAGCACTGCATGGGCGACATCTGCTGGGCGCAACATGCTTGCGCACGAGGGGAAACCTGGCGTGATGTCCGGGTCGATGGCGTACCAGATGGACGTGTCGGTGGCGGCGGGAGAAACGAGCGTGGCGCGAATGCCGCTGCCAGGCAGCTCCGCGCGCAACACCGCGTTCATGGTGCACTGTCCGAACTTGCTCGAGTGCGCCGAGGACGAACCGTCCGGCGTTGTTGACGAGACTGTCGGGCGCGCTACCGCCGAGTGTGCATGGCTGGTTTCAGTCCCGCCTGTGTCAGTACTGCTCGGCGCGACCATGCGCGAGGCGGAGAAACTCACTCCGCGTTTTCGCATCATCACGGAACTGCCCGCGCAACGACGAGGTGATGGTGCGTGAACTCTGCTTCTCGACGCCGCGCATCATCATGCACAGGTGCACCGCTTCGATGACCACGCCCACGCCCTTGGGCTGCAACACTTCGTCGAGCGCGTTGGCGATCTGCTCGCCGAGCCGCTCCTGCACCTGCAGACGACGCGCAAAGACTTCGACCACGCGCGGCAGCTTGGAGAGACCGACGATCTTTCCGTTGGGGATGTACGCGATGTGGACCTTCCCGAAGAACGGCAGCATGTGATGCTCGCACATCGAATACATCTCGATGTCGCGCACCATCACCATGTTCTCGTGCGCTTCCTCGAACAGGGCGTCGCCGATGACTTCCTTGGGGTCAAGTTCATAGCCGCGCGTGAGCCACGACAATGACTTGGCCACACGGCTCGGCGTCTTGAGCAGGCCATCGCGCTCCGGATCCTCGCCCAACAATTCGAGCTGACGGCGAATCACGTTCTCGAATTCGACCATGCGGTCGCCGGTCGCGATCATGTCGTCGGAGTCTTCGCCGACGATGGCCCTCATGGGTGAACGCAGCACGATCCTATTCCCCTTCATAATCGGCGAAGTTGTTCTCGGTTTCCCACAGGCGCAACCGGACGAGTTGACCGGGTGCCACCACCGGCGCGAGCACGCGCCACATCTCGACCACAACGTTCTCGGTGGTCGGAATGATCCCGTGCATGTAGTCCACGTCGATGTTGAAGTTGCGATGATCGGTGCGATCGATCACGTCACGCTCCACCACATCGCGCAACATGCCGAGGTCGATGACGTAACCGGTTCGCTCGTCCACCGGTCCCTTCACCGAGACCTCGAGCGTGTAGTTATGTCCGTGCCAGTTCGGATTGTTGCATTTGCCGAACAGACGGGTGTTTTCCTCGTCGGAGAGTTGGGGGTTGTGCACGCGATGCGCAGCATTGAAGCGCAGCAGGCGCGTCACAGTGACGATTGCCATGTCCATCCTCGACCGACGGCGCGGGGCGCTTCGCGACCGGTGCTGGCCGCGTACAGCCACGGGCTTGTCGGCTCCACCCGTAACGGTGATAACGATACCCCGCAGACGACCGTTCCATTCCGCGTCCGAAGGGGGTAATAAGCGCGAAGACCCCGCCACGGGGGCGGGGTCTTCGGATAAAACGGGCAGGGAGAGGTGATCTTGAAGCCCAAAGATTACAAATAAGACTCTCACCACGCTTCCGCCTTCCCCGCACTGGGGCATGACGTTTACACAGTTTGTCGAGCCTTCTCTATGGACTTATCGGCTCAAGAAGTAAATCTCTCCGTACCCGAGCTCGATCGAAGCTATCACCGGCGCGCCGCGTCGCGCAATCCGACCTCTGCCGAGAAGCGTTGTCATGGATCTGTACACTATTGCCGCGATTGTGATGCTGGCCGTGTGGGCTTTCATCACGGTCACCACCGCGGCGCCAGGATTCGTCCATCTGTTGCTCACCGCAGGTGTATTTCTGCTCATCTGGCGCATCGTCGTGCGCGGCACACCGACAGCAGACGACAAGCCGGATACGAAACGCTGAACGGCGTCAGATCTCCCAGTTCGACAGGACCATCCCTTCAGCGGGCGGCACTTCGGTCCAGCCATACGCACTCATTCGCAGGTCGGTCCAGCGCACGCGCGCGCCAAGTGCGATGAAGGTGCGATAGGCGTCGGGGTAGTCACCCTGCAGACGAACGGCGAGACGACGCGCACCGGTGCGTCGCGCGAGATCGGTGAGTGCGCCGAGCATCTGCGGCAACTCCGTACGACGACGCAACACGAGTTTGAGCACGCGCAATTCGTCACGTGTGCGCCCCTCCACCAGCGGCGCGCTGTGACAGAGCGCGAACCCGCGCAGTGCGTCGGGAGTGCCGAGCAACAGCGTGTCGCCCAACGCAAGACGATCGGTGAGTTCGAGCTCGCGCGTGAAGTCGTAGCCGGGCATGACCTCGCTCGTCAGCGCCAAACAGGACGCAATCGCTTCCGCCTTGCCGTCGCCAACAAGGCGTGACAACAGCAGCGGTGCATGATCTCCCATCAGCGCGTCAAGGGTCAGCGTGACGGTGAGATGTCCGGGCACGAAACCGAGATTGGAGTAGAAACCGATGTTGTCCATCGTGCGGGGCATCGTTTCCAAGCCGATCACTTTCGCGTCGTGTCGCCGCAGCCAACTCATGCCGGCTTGCACGATGATCTTGCCGAGCCCCGCGCCCTGCTGATCGGGGCGCACGCACAGTGGGCCCATCCATCCTTCGGTCCCCGAGTGGTGCGCGATGTTGAACGCGGCGATGCGGCCACGCTCATCACGCCAGCAGAGCGCTCCGTCACCGGCGTCTTCGATCGCATACTTCCAGATCGCCGAATTCAACGGCGGCACCCGCACACCCGCCAGACCATCACGGCGATAGCGTTCCGTGAAGGCGTCGGCAAAGACTTCGTTGAGACCGTCGATATCCGCGTCGGTCGCCACGAACGGTCCTTCCACTGGACGCATGCTGCGCCACGTGCGCGTGGTCGCCGTCACGTCGTGCTCCGCACGGCAGTCGTCATTGCAGCACCAACTCGGCGCCAGGCGTCACGACACTCGCGCCGCGCTCTTCGTCAAAGCGCACGACGAGCACACGATCCAGTCCTTCGCGCACCTGCTCGATATGCGTGATCACGATTACCTGCTCGAAACGATCGTTGAGACGACGAAGCAGATCCACCACATTGCCGCGACGCGTGTCGTCCAGTGATCCGAACACTTCATCGAGGATCAACAGCGAGAACGCCTGCCCTGCGCGCTCGGCGATCATCTGCGAAATGGCCAGACGCAGCACGAGGTTGCACAGGTCTTCTTCACCGCCGGAGATGACCGACTTCGGCAGACCCTCCTCGAGGACCAGCAGGTTGTAGTCCTCGTCGAACTCGAGCGCATTGTAGCGTCCATCGGTGAGCGAGTCGAGGAAGCCGCTGGCAATTTCCGCCAACTCGGGTCGCAGCTGGAAGTTGAGATCAGTGCGCAGATCCGTGAAGGCCCGATCCAGCTCCTCGTGCATGCGACGGTCAGTCTCAAGCAGAAGCAGTGCAGTCTGCAGCCGCTCCAGCTCCGCGCGAGCGTGTTCGGCGGCCTTCGCCGCTCCGTCGGTACGTTCGACCTCGGCCGTGGCGCTGAGGGCGTCCAGCTCGGTGCGACGCGAGTCCTGCACTGCGCGGTCGTGCAAGTCACGAAGCGCCGAATACTCTGTTTCGCTGGTCGGGGCGTTCTGTCGATGCGCCTCGAGCGTCGCGACGCGTTCCCGCGAGACGTCGAGCAAGGCGGCAACGCGCACTCGCTCAGCACGCACCGTCGCATCACGCTCGGCGAGTCCGCTCAGTCGCGCTGCGCGCGTACTCAGCTCGGCGAGTCGTGCGACTGCTGCGCGCAGCGATGCATGTCGTGTGGCGTCATAGCCGATGGCCAAGGCCTCCAGCGACGTGCGCGCCTCGATGTGCCGTCGCGCCACCTGCTGTTGCTGTTCCGCAATCGTACTCTGCTCGGCGATGGCAGCCTGAATGCGCATCAGGCGACGCTCGGTCGCCGTCAGCTCCGTTTGCGCCGCACGCCGCTGGTCATCGAGCGTGTCCACGACCTCAGGCGACTTCCGCAGCTGCTCGACACGCTGACGATAGTAGTTGCCGTCGATACGCACCGTCTCAACCTGTTCGGAGAGCAGCTCCAACACGCCACGGTACGACGCGCCAAGTGGCCGTCCACACGTGGGACAGGGGCTCTCTTCGCCAAGGCCTTCCAGCGTATCGCGCTGCTGCGCGAGTTCGGTGTATTGCGCGCGCAGTGCTTCCAGTCGTGTCTCGGCCTCCTGCTTGTCACGTAGCCAGGCCGTGCGTTCCGATTCCAGCGATTGTTCGATTGCGGCAATGCTGGTGCGCGCCGCGACCAGCTGCTGCTGCGTTTCAACTTCCAGCGTCGGCGCAGTTTCGAGTCTGGTGGCGCGTTCAGCAAGTCGCGCTTCATCCTCCACGAGGCCGCGCACGCGCTCGAGCAGTGCCTGCCGCGAGACTTCCGCCGTCGCGAGAGCGTCCATGGTCTGCAGCTCGACGCGCAAGGTCGGCAATGGTGCGAGCGCCGCAACCAGCGGCGCCAACTCGCGCTGCGCGCCGTCGATGGCGGCGAGCTCCTGCTCGAGACGCCCGATGTCGCGTGCATACGCGGCCGTGTCGTTTTCGGCGACACGCGCTTCGGCGACGAGCTGCTGCAGTCGCTCGCGTTCTGCCTGCGCCACCGTCCAGCGCGGCGCGATTTCGGCGAGCTGCGCGACCGCATGCACACGCGACGTACCGGCGGCGGTGGCGCGCACCCGCGCCTCATGGAGACGCGCGATCGCGTCGCTCACGTTGCGCGCGATCGTCTCCGGATCCTGCATGGCCTGCTTGAGACCGTTGATCTCGGCGACCAACGCACGTCGCCGTTCACGGACGAGCTCCTGTGCGTTGCTGATACGATCGTAGCCCAGCACGCGGGAGAGAAAGCGCGCGCGATCGGCGGGGCCGAGCGTGGCCATGACATCCAGTTCCTTCTGACCCGTGAAGTAGGTGTGAAAGAACTCGGCGCGCGTCATGCCCAGGCGACGTTGCAGCAGTTCGCTGACGCCGGTGATCGTGTTGGCGATGGGCGTGTCGCCACCGTCGAGGAAGCACTCCGCGCTCGTGAGTCCGCGCACCACGCGATAGCGATGGCCAGCCAGGTCAAACTGGAGTTCGACGCGCACGGATGCGCGTGCGCCAGCGCGCGAAAAGCGTATGGAGTCACGCGTGCCGCGGGCGGCTGAGTTGCCGTAGAGGGCCCACGCGATCGCTTCGAGCAGCGTGGACTTGCCCGCGCCGTTGGGGCCGATGATGCCGGTGAGTCCGCTCTCGAACGTCAGCCGCGTATCGGCGTGCTGACGGAAGTTCTGCAGGCGAAGCGAGATCAGTCGCACGCGCGTCTCGTGCGTGCGGTCATCCGTCGATTGCCGGCATGGCGGCCGTGACGGCGTCTTCCGCTTGCTGCAGGTAGCGCAGTCCCATGCTCACCAGCGCGTCACGATCGAGTCCGGGAGGCAGGACGCGATCCTGCAGACGTTCGGCGACGAGTTCCGGGAGGGTGGCGCGCTTGCCGGGAGCGCCCTCGCCGGCGCTCTTGCGTCGCTCTGGTTCGGGTCGGCGCGTGTCGAGATGGAAGTGCATCGCGCGGCGACGATACTCGCGCAGCGCGGCGTGATCGAGTTCGCGCACCACATGGCGCGGTACATTGCGCACCACCGCGCGCACGACACGATCGTCGATACCGCCCCCCACGCTGTCGATGCGCGCGCGCAACGCGGCGTCGACCTGCGCCGTGCCCATGCCGTCGGCGTCGATCGGCTCGAGGTCGAGCAACGGACGTGATGGCGCGACGGGATGAAAGCGATGCGCACCGGTGCGCAGGTCGTGTTCGATGAACCCCTTGCCGGGGATGCGTTGTTCTCGCTCTTCGCGCAGTTCGCCCCACGGATTCGAACTGGTGTAGTCGAGCGAGCCACTGTAGTACGCACGGGGCGCGACCTCGCGATAGACGTGATAGTGGCCGAGTGCGATGTAGCTCCACGCGTCGGCGTTGAGCGACGTGATAGGCACCTCGATCGCCGCGCGTTCGGCCGACGCGAGATGTGCCGGCAGCACGCCCGCAATCTCACCGTGCATGAGCAGCACGTTGTACTTGAATCCCTCGGGCGGGAGCAGCAGCGGCCGGTCAATGCCCGGCACATCGGGTACGGCGAGCACGGCCAGTGACTTCGATGCGAACGTCAGCGTTTCGGATTTCGAGTCGACGACGGAAATCTCGAGCTCTCGGAACAACCGGAGAATACAACCCGTGTCGGAGGTGCGCGGCGCGTCGTGATTGCCGGCGACCATCACGATCGTCGCATCGGGCAGACGGGTCCTGAGCATCGAGAAGGCCCTGAACGCGCGAATGATCGCCGGATTTGAAGGGCGCACGGTGTGAAAGACATCGCCACCCACGACGATCACATCGGGCGCCAGGTCGGCGATCTGGTGCATCGCGCGCTGGAATGTGTCGCCCACATCCGCCTCACGCTGATTGATCCCGCCGGGCGTCAGGCGCTGATACTGCCGAAAGCCCAGGTGCAGGTCGGAGAGATGGACGAGACGCATGCGCGAAGTCTAGCGCCGTGGTCCAGCCTGCTGACAGCGCGATTCCGACTGCCGCAGCCGAATGCCGGCTACCAAAGCGCGCGCACGTTGCCTGGCTACCGCACCTTCACGCGCTGCCGAATGCGGATATCCAGCAGCACCGGTGCCGCCGCGCCCGGCGAGACATCCGATTGCACGTCGATGATGGTGCGCGCGTCGACGATCCAGGCGCGATCGCGATCGACCACGAGGATGCCGCTCATCGTGCCGGCGGTGATGATGCGCGTGCCCGCGGGCAGGTCGCGCGCCGCGCCATCGCGACGCAGCGTGCCGGTCATCGAGATCCAGGCATCGCGGCCGCGACGGG
>CAYWCJ010000052.1:0-19141 GCA_964456595.1 uncultured Gemmatimonas sp.
CAAGTGACTGCCTTTAGAAATAATTGTTCGATAACAAAACCTATTTCAATTTCAGTTCACTCTGATAATCGAAAACTGATCGAAAGTGTTCAAATGGTCGGCGTCTCTGAGGCCATGGCAGAAGTTGCCAGACTCATTTTAAAATTTGCGCCATCAAACGACGCAGTGCTGATTCGCAGTGAAAAAGGCACCGGCAAAGAAGGCACCTGCGGCGACGAAGGCGGCGCCGGCCAGAAAGGCTCCCGCGGCAAAGAAGTCCGTGCCCCAAAAAGCGGCCGCAAAAAAGCCGGCGCCCAAGAAGGCGGTGGCAAAGAAGCCGGCGCCCAGGAAGCCCGCACCGAAAAAGCCAGCCGCCAGGAAGGCGGCCAAAAAGAAGCCGCGCTGATCGCTCCGCCGATTGATTCGGCGCGCCGTATCGCTCGTGATGGTGCTCGACACGAACAGGGGCGCGGTGATTCGCGCCCCTGTTCGTGTTCTGCCCCGACCCTAGCTTTCGTGGCGTGACCGCGATCGATCGAACCATCATCATCCCGCTGGACCAGCCGCTGTTTGCGCGTCGCATTCTGGACGCGCTGCCGCTCACCATCTGGTCGGTGGACCTCGACGGGCGCATTACTGCCGCCAATGCGTCGTGGTCGCGCTTTGCGCTGGAAAACGGCGCCCCGTCGCTCTCCGTCGAAGCCGACGTGTGCGGTCGCTCCATCTTCGACAACATGGCCGACGACAGCTCGCGCGATCAGATCGAACGCGCCATGAGCCTGTTGCGGCAGCGCGTGGTGCCGATGGTGCGATGGGAGTTTCCCTGCAGCTCGCCCGATGAACAGCGGGTCTTCCTGATGCAGGTGACTGCACTCGAGGAACACGGCGACATCACCGGCTTTGTGTTCGCCACGGTCGACATCACGCCCAGTCATCGCTCGCGCGAAGCGCTGATCAACACCGGTATCGCGCTCGCCGAAGCCATCGCGCTGGACAAGGTCTACGCCGAAGTCGCGCTGCAGCTGCGCCGTGCCGTCCCCTCCACCGGATTCGTCATCGCGCTCGCCGACGATGAAACCGCGGAGTTTCGCATCACCCATCGCCAGGGCTACGACGGCGGCGCCGATGAATCTTCGGCGTGTCTGGAGCAACGATTGCTGCGCACCTGGCTCGATGCCCTCGCCAAGGGGCACGTCGTGCGCGAGCACACCGAAGCGGGCCTCGAGATCACCGCACCGCTGATCAGCGCCGAAGGGGTTTTGGGTGCGATCACGCTCTGTGCCGAGCTCATCGAGTCGGCGCAGGCGCTTGACGAGGCAGAGCGCGTGCTGGCCGTCGTCGCCGCGCAGACCGCCGTCGCGATCGAGCGCGCCTGGCTGGTGCAGCGCGTCGAACAGAAGCGTCGTCTCGAGGCGATCGGCGAAGTTGCCGCCGGTGTCGCGCACGAACTGCGCAATCCGCTGTTTGGTATCTCGTCCGCCGCCCAGTTGCTGCAGTTTCGCGCCCGTGAGGATCCGCTCGTCGAGAAGAACGTCGGGCGCATTCTTCGTGAGGTCGAACGGCTCAATCGCATGGTTACCTCGCTGCTCGAGTTCGGCCGCCCCAACGCCGCCCATCTCGCCCCCAGCGATCCCGAACTGGTCTGGGATGACATTCTCGATGGCGAGCGTGCCCGCCTCGACGGTCGAAAGCTCTCGCTCCGGAGGCACCGCTCCGACACGCCGCTGCGCTGTCTGGTCGACGCCGAACAGCTCGGTCAGGTGCTCCGCAACATCCTCGTCAACGCCTGCGACGCGGCGCCCGAGAGGAGCGAACTCCAGATCGTCTCACAGCCCTCGCCGGCTGGTGGCTGGCGTTGTCGTCTCATCAATGGCGGCCCGGCCATTCCCGCCGACGTTCTGCCGCACGTGTTCGAGTTCTTTTACTCCACCAAGGCCGGCGGCACTGGCATCGGTCTCGCCCTCTGTCAGCGCATCATGGACGAGCATGGGGGCAGCATCTTCATCGACAGCACGCCGGAAACGGGCACCACCGTCACGCTGACCTTGCCGCCCTTGTCGTCGTCATGAGTGTCGTCGCGTGAGTCTGTCGCTGCTGGTGATCGACGACGACGTATCCATACGCGAGACGCTCGTCGAGTTCTTTCAGATGTGTGGCTACGTGGCCCGCGCCGCCGAGTCGGCAGCGGAGGGTCGGCGGTTGGCCGCCGAACATGCCCCCGATGTGGTGCTGCTTGACCTGCGGCTTCCGGATACTGATGGCGTGACCACCCTGGACGCGCTTCGCGCCGACGACCCCGACGTCGCGGTCATTCTGCTGACGGGCTACGCCGACGTGCGCACCGCGGTGCAGGCGATGCAGCACGGCGCGGCCGACGTGCTCGAAAAGCCGGTCGACCTCGACGTGCTGTCGGCGGCCGTCACTCGCGCCGCCGAACGCGGTCGACTGCGACAGGAGGTGGCGCTGCTCCGCGCTCGTGCGCGCGATTCCGACGCCGACGCGGGCGTCGTCTTTGCACCGACCTTGGCGCAGCTCATCGACCTGGCGGCCCGCAATCCCGACGCGCCGGTACTGCTGCAGGGGGAGACGGGCACGGGCAAGGGGTTTGTCGCCCGACAGATCCACGATCGTTCGGCCCGACGCCAGGCGCCGTTCGTCGAGATCAACTGCGCCTCCTTGTCGCCAACGTTCCTCGAAAGTGAGCTCTTCGGACACGAGCGCGGCGCCTTTACCGATGCGCGTCAGGCCAAGCGCGGTCTGCTCGAGATTGCGGGCGACGGGACGGTCTTTCTCGACGAAGTGGCCGAACTCTCGCTGGAGGTGCAGCCTCGGCTGCTCAAGGTCATCGAGGAGCGCAGCTTTCGGCGTCTGGGCGGCACCACCACACTGAAGACGGCGGCCCGGATGGTCGTCGCCACTCATCAGCCGCTCGCCGACGCCGTCGCCGATCGCCGATTCCGCGCCGATCTCTATTACCGGTTTCAGGTCCTCACGCTCACGCTCCCGCCACTCCGCGCGCGGGCCGACGAGATCATCCCGCTCGCCGAACAGGCCTTGCCACGCGGCGCGTCCCTGAGCGACGGTGCCCGTCGCGCCCTGCTCGCATATCGCTGGCCGGGAAACATTCGCGAGCTCAAGAACAGCGTCTGGCGCGCCGCGATCCTGGCCGATGGGCAGCCCATCCAGCCGGCGCACCTCGGTCTGTCGGACGATGCCGAGGCGTTTGCCCCGTCGAAGCGCGAATCCGCCGTGCCGAGGGCGCAGGCGACTGCATCCGCCAGGCCGGCGCTCAGCGTGCCCAATGCGCCTCGCACGCTGATCGCCGCAGAACAGGACGCGATTGCGCAGGCGCTTGCCGCGTCCGGCGGGAACCGCACCCACGCCGCCCGACTCCTTGGTATTGCGAGGTCCACGCTGGTGGAGAAGCTGAAGCGACGTCCGGTTGCCGACGCCCCCAAACCCGTTGGTCGAAGCGACTGATAATCGGTGACCGTTTTTCGGACGAGCGCCGCGCGGTTGATCGACTTTCGGTCGTTCTCCCGTCCGCTCGGCGCCTCCAATTTCACGCACTGCTATGTCAATAAACAACTTGCCATGTTCGACCGCTCTTGGCTCGCTTCTCGCATGGGTGGGGGCATGATCCAGGCGCTTGCTACCAAGTCAGTACTCGTTGTCGAAGACGAACAGAGCATCCGCGACGTCCTCGTGGAACTCTTCGAAGTTGAAGGCAACGTCGTCACGGGAGCGGCGCTGCTTCCCGACGCGCTCGAAAGGCTGCGGATGCAGCGCTTCGATCTCATCGTCACCGACCTGCGATTGGGCGGGAAGCGCGATGGAGGGCTGCAGGTCATGGCGGTCGCGGGCATGCTATCGCCGGACGCGACTGTGTTAGTGCTCACGGCCTACCCCGACGATTCCAATCGCCAAGCGTCCGTTCGCCTGGGCGCGCTCTTTTTCCTCGAGAAGCCGGTGGATCTCGCCATCATCGCGGAGCACGCGGCCGCCGCTGGCGTTCGCACCGCCTTCGCCACGCGCACGCTGTAAGTCGTTCCTGCGCAAGTCGTTCGTCAACGGAACTGTTTCGGTTACGGCAATAGGAACGCGTCGACAGAATCGTCAGGTCGTCCGGTGGGTGGTGGGTGATGCTGGGGAGTGTCACTTGGGCGGCTTGGCGAGTCGACGTAGTAAACTGTGCTGATGACTGGACTGATGACTGAGCTTCCGAATCCGCTTGGCGGCGAACGCCGCCGCTATACCTGGCGGGGTCATGACGTTGCCTACGTGCAGCGCGGGGACGGACCGCCGGTGCTGCTGCTGCATTGCATCCACGCCTGTGCGTGGTCCATGGAATGGCGGGACATCGTGCCCGAACTTTCGGCGCGATACACGACCTACAGCCTCGACTTTCTCGGCTTTGGCGCGTCCGCACACCCGCCCCTGCACTACACCGCACAGCTCTACATCGATCTGGTTGGCGACTTCCTGCGCGACGTGATTGGTGTGCCGGCGGTGATTGTCGGCTCCTCACTCGGCGGCACCTACGCCGTTTCGGTGGCGGCACAGCATCCGGAATTGGTGCGTGCTGTGTGTGCAGTTGGACCCGCTGGTGTCACACGATTGCTCGTGTCGGGCGGAGCGGCGGGCGCCGTGGTGCTGTCTATCTTTCGCACCTCGTTCCCCGGTGCCGCGCTCTTCTCCGCGCTGGTGTCGAAGCCCAGCATTCGCTTCTTCCTCAAGGACATCTACGCAGATCAGCGCGTGCTCACCAACGACGTAGTGGAGCTGTATTGGCGCAGCGCGCGACAACACAACGCTCGCTTTGCACCGTCGGCCTTCGTCGGCATGCAGCTCAATCGCGACATCCGCCTCGAGTTGGCGACAATGCCGCGCCCATTCATGCTCGCCTGGGGTACGCGCGCGGCACAGACACCGTTTCGTGAAGCCGCAGCCGTACACGCGTTGCGCCCAGAGGCACCGTTCGCCGTGTTCCCCGCCGGCGACCTTCCCCACGAGGAATGCCCGGCGGAGTTTCTGGGCGCGCTCCATCGTTTTCTCGACAGCGTCGTGTAGTCCCGCGCGCCCGGATCCACACGTGCGTCGAACACTGCGGCAAACGGAATTGCGTACATCGCTCGCGGTGATTCGGATTGCCCGTATATTCCGCGTCCCATGGCCGAGTCCCCCGTACCGCTGCTTCGCGCACACGCGCGCCACGCGCCATTCAATGCTCGTGGACTCGCCGCTCATGCGGCCTCGCTGGTGGATGCCGCTGGCATGAAGCCAACGAATGCGTCCGCGCGTGCGATGCCCAGTGCGCGCGCGGTGCGCTTCTACGTCGCCAACGGACTGCTCGATCGACCGGAAGGCGCCGGCACCGCTGCGACCTACGGCTATCGGCATCTGCTGCAGTTGCTGGCTATCAAGATCCGTCAGCGTGAAGGGCAGACGCTCGACTCGATCAAGCAGGAGATGCGTGAAGTCACTGGCGACGCCCTCGAGCGACGCGTGGCATCGTCGCTCGCGCCGGCCCTCACACTGCAACTGGACCCGATCGTCTCGCGTGACGCAGGCAGCACCGCCTCCTGGCGTCGCGTCGCCATCGCCGACGGCGTCGAGCTGCACGTCCGAGACGACTCGCCCGCCTCCCGGGACGAATTCATCGTCGCCATGCGCGACACATTGCGCGGGGCCCTCGGTCGCAACGACTTCGGGAGTTGATGGCTTCGGCATGACCCGCACGGTGCCGCCGAAGGACGTTCCCGAGTATCCATTGATGGTGTAGCCACAGCGACGCTCGACCCCCGTCGAGCCCCATCATCTCCCAGAATTTCTGCATGACGTATCGCGTACTCGTAACGGACGACGTCGATCCTGAAGGCGTTGCGCTGCTCGTTGCTGAACCGGAACTCATCGTCGATGAAGTTCCGACGCTCCCGAAAGACGAGCTGCTCCGCCGCATCCCCGACTACGACGCGATCGTCGGACGCAGCGCGACGCGCATTTCCGCCGACGTGCTGCAGCAGGCCACGAAGCTGCGCGTCGTCGGCCGGGCGGGCGTGGGAGTGGACAATATCGCCCTCGATGTGGCGACATCACTGGGCGTCGCGGTCATCAACGCACCGGCCGGTAACACCGTCGCCGTCGCCGAGCTGTTTTTCGGCGCCGTGATCGGCCTGCTGCGACAGTTGCCGCAGGCCGCGCAGAGCATGAGCGCCGGACGCTGGGATCGGACGCTCTTTCTCGGACGCGAGCTCAAAGGCAAGACCCTCGGCATCGTCGGACTCGGACGCATCGGTGGTGAGGTCGCCACGCGCGCGCACGCGTTCGGCATGCAGGTGATTGCGTACGATCCGTACATCGCCGATGAACGCTTCACCGCGCTGCGTGTACGTCGCGCCGCCACGCTCGATGCGCTTCTCACGGAAACGAACATCCTCACCATCCACACGCCGCTCACCGACGAAACCAAGGGTATGATCGGCAAGCGCGAACTGGGCAAGCTGCCGTCGCGCTCCGTGGTCGTGAACATGGCGCGCGGTGGCATCGTCGACGAAGCGGCGCTGCTCGCGGCACTCGAAGGCGATCAGCTGCGCGGCGCCGTGATCGATGCCTTCTCGAGCGAGCCGCTGGTCGCCGACAGCCCGTTGCGCACCGCACCGAATCTGCTCCTTACGCCGCATCTGGGTGCCAGCACCGTCGAAGCGCAGCGCAACGTCGCGCGCGACGTCTGCATCGCCGTGCGCGACGCACTGTTGCACAAGGATCTCTCGCGTTCGATCAACATTGCGGCCGGCTCTGACAGCTGGGCCGATCTGCACACCGCGATGCTCGTGGCGCGTCGTGCGGCGGCCGTCGCCCGCGCGGTCCTCGCCGATCAGGGGATGCGCGCGGTGCGTCGTCTCGCCCTGCGCGTGAGTCCGGATCTGGCGCATGGCTCGGGCGCCCTGCTCGCCGCCGCCGCGACCGGTGTGCTCGAAGGCGTCATCGAATCGGATCGATTGAACCTCATCAACGCACGCAGTCTGGCCGAAGCGCGCGGTATCGAACTCACCGTCGGCGAGTCGAACGAACTTGGCCACGCGCGCGCCGTCGAGGTCGCGCTCTCCGGTGGCATGCAGCAGCTGGCCGTGGCCGGTGTCGCGCCGGAAGGGAGCACGCCGCGCCTCACGCGCATCGGGTCATTCCATGTCGATGTGAACCCCAAGGAGACGCTGCTCATCCTCACCAACAAGGATGTGCCGGGCGTCATCGGTCGCGTCGGTACGTTGCTCGGGCAGCGTCATGTCAACATCGCCGAATATCACCAGGCACGCCTGGCGCAGGGTGGCGATGCGTTGGCGGCCGTGTCGGTGGACGGAACGGTTGATGAAGCGACACGACTGGCGCTGCTCGAACTCCCGGACGTCGTGACCGCCAGTATCGTGCATTTCCGCACTGACTGATCGCGCGCCCCGATCGCATGTACAACGCCAAGCACCGATCACCGCTCGTCGCGCGTCTCCGATGACCACCACGACGTCCGCGTCGCCAAACGCGCCCCCAGTGGCGCACTTGCCTTCCATCGTGCGCGATCTCGATGTGCGTCGCGCCTATGCGCGCGATGCGTCGGGGTTGGAGTTGGTGCCTGAAGGTGTGGTGCGACCGTCGTCCGTCGACGAAATCGCCGCGCTGCTCGGCGAAGCCAATGCGTCGCGCACACCGGTCACGGCGGCGGGTATGCAGTCGAGTACCACGGGCGCCTCCATCTCCGCTGTCGGGCTGCTGATGTCGTTGCGTGCGTTGTCCACCATTCACGACATCGATACGGACACGCGGTCGGTGCGGGTGGGCGCCGGTGCCATTGTGGCCGATGTGCGCCGCGCTGCGGAAGCCGCCGGGTTGCTCTTCACGCCCGATCCCACCAGCGAAGAGGAGAGCACGATCGGTGGCGCGATCGCCTGCAACGCCTCCGGTGCGCGTTCGTTGCGCTACGGCGCCACAGGGCCGCACGTGCGGGCCCTCACCGTGCTGCTGGCGAATGGTGAACGCCTCGAGTTGCGACGTCCGCTCCTCGAGAAGAACACCGTCGGCTATCGGATCGCACACGATCCGGTCGATTGGTTCATCGGCAGCGAGGGCACACTTGGCATCGTCGTCGAAGCGGAGCTCGCGTTGCATCCGTTGCCGGCGCAGGTGCTTGGTCTGGCCATCCCGTTCGTCAACGAGTCCGACGCACTCGCGTTCGTCGTGGCGGCACGCCGTTCGACGTTGGTGTACCCGCGCTGCCTCGAGTTCTTCGACGAACGTGCCATGACCATCGCGCGTGACGCTGAAGGGACGTCCGGGTGGGCCAGTGAAGCGCGCGCGATGATCTACGTCGAGGAGACCGGCGCAGAGGAGGCGTCGAGCGACGACGAATTGCCGCTCGATGCGTGGCTTGCCCTGGCCGAAGCGCACCACGCGCTCGCCAGCGACATTCGCGTGTACGACGCGCCGGCGCCGTTGCGCGACGCGCGCCGCATGCGCCATGCCGTGCCGGCGACGATGAACGAGCGCGGTGCGGCGTGCCGGTCGGCCGGTGGTCGCAAGGTGTCCACCGACTGGGCCGTACCGTTCCCGCGTCTCGCGGAGGCGTTGCAGATTGCGCGTCGCCTCGCCAGCGAGCACGGGGTCGCGCAGGCCGTCGCGTATGGTCACGCCGGCAACGGACATCCGCACCAGAACTTCATCGCACATGACAGCGCCGAACTGCAGCGTATCGAGGCAGTCGTCGCGGCCACACTGCGCGAAGTGGTGGCGATGGGTGGCACCGTCGCGGCCGAACACGGGATCGGGAAAATCAAGCGCAAGTGGTTGCCGTTGCAGACCAGCGATGTGCAGCAACGTGTCATGCGCGCGCTCAAGCACGAGTTTGACCCCGCCGGAATCCTCGCACCCGGAAACGTTCTGTGACGGTCACGCACTCGCTCGCGCGCTTCGCCTCCGTCGTACTCGACGTGGACTCGACCCTTTCGTCGCTGGAAGGGATCGACTGGCTGGCCGGACTTCGTGGCGACGCGGTCGCGCGAGAGGTTTCGGCGCTGACCGATCGTGCGATGGCCGGCGAGATCCCACTCGAATCGGTCTACGCGCAGCGTCTCGCACTCATCCGCCCCACGCGCAGCGAGATCACCACCCTCGGCCGCGCCTACATCCGTGAAGTGCAGGCCGGCGCGCGCGCGCTCTGTTCGGTGCTGGCCGCCAACGGAAGCGAAGTGACGTTGCTCAGTGGCGGTTTGCGCGACGCGATTCTTCCACTCGCTGACTATCTGGAGATTCCGGCATCGCGCGTGCACGCGGTACGGGTGCGTTTTGACGAGAACGGCGCCTACCACGCGCTCGACGGCGAACAACCCCTCGCGACGCAACGGGGCAAACCGATGACCCTGCACGCGCTGAAGTTGTCGCGCCCGCTGGTGATGGTCGGCGATGGTTCGACCGATGCCGCGGTGCGTGGCGTATCGGATTCGTTCATTGCGTATACTGGTGTCGCGCGTCGAGCCAATGTGGTAGCGGTGGCGGACGCCGAAGCGTCGGACTTTCACGTGCTGCACGATCTGTTGCTTCGGGAGATCGCATGAGCAATTCCGCCGAGCCCGCGTTCGGTACGTTTTTTCTGCCGGGTCCGACCGAAGTGCGTCGCGAAGTGCTCGAGGCAATGCTGGCGCCCATGTTGCCGCACCGCGGCGCCGACTTCGAGTCGATGTTCGCGCGCATGACTGGCACGCTGCAACCGATCTTTCGTACCACGCGTCCGGTGTTTGTCAGTACTTCCTCGGCCACCGGCTTCATGGAGATGGCGGTGCGCTGTGCGCCGCCCGGTGCGATTCTGTCGCTCGTGAACGGCGCATTCTCGGAGCGGTTCGCGGATATCGCGCGCGCTTGCGATCGTGATGTCACGGTATTGCACGCGCCGTGGGGCAACGTCGTTTCGCCTGCGCAAGTGGAAGATGCGCTGCGCGCGAAACGATACGTCGCGCTCACGGTGGTGCATTCGGAAACGAGCACGGGCGCACTCACCTCGCTTGAGCCGCTGGCCAAACTTGCGCGTGCGCACGACGTGCTCATTCTCGTTGACAGTGTGACTGGCATTGCCGGCGCACCGGTTGAGTCGGACGCGTGGGACCTCGATGTCGTGCTCACCGGTTCGCAGAAGGCGTTGGCGCTGCCACCCGGTCTCGCGTTCGCGGCCGTGAGCGAACGCTTCGTGCAGCGCGCATCACAGGCCACGGCCCGCGGCCGCTACTTCGACGTGCTGGAGTTCGAGCAGTACGCGAAGAAGAGCCAGACGCCCAATACGCCCGCCATTTCGCTGTTGTACGCGACCCTGCTGCAGGGTGAGGCGATTGCGCACGAAGGGATCGAAGCGCGCTGGGATCGCCACGAAGCGATGCGCTCGACCATGCAGCAGTGGGTCGGGCGCACGCGTGACGCGCTCGACCTGCCCCTGTGCATCACTGCACTCGAGGGGATGCGGTCGCCCACGGTCACGGCGGTGGCACTGCCGCCCGAGATCGCAGGCGATGCACTGGTGAAGGCGGTTGCACTCCGTGGCTTCGTCATCGGTGGTGGATATGGCAAGACCAAGGCAACGAGTTTTCGAGTGGGGCACATGGGCGATCACACCGTCGACGGGCTCACCCGCTGTCTCGACGCCGTCACCGAGTCGCTGCGCGCGCTCAAGCCGTAAAACCCGCGAGGCATGACATAATGGATTTCACCGGGAAGCTCGTCGTCATCACTGGCGTCGGTCGCGCAGGGCAGGTTGGTGAAGCGCTCGCCCTGGGCTTCGCACAACGCGGTGCCACGCTGGCCCTGCTCGACCTGCAGCAATCCGAAGTCGACGCGCGTGCGGCCACCCTGCGCGAGGCCGGCTACGCGATCTCTGCGCACGCCGCCAACCTCGCCGACGCCGACGCCGCTCAAGGCGCCGCCGCCGAGGTGATTGCGGCCACCCGCGAGAAGTTCGACGGTGCCGTACACGCCGTCGTCTGCGCCGCCGGGGGCTTCGGCATGACCGGCCCCATCGACGCCAGCGATCCTGAGGCCTGGCACAAGCAGTTCGTCCTCAATCTCGATACGGCATACGGGGCCACCCGCGCATTCCTCCCCGCACTTCGCGCGGGCAAAGGCGCGCTCGTCTACTTCGGGTCTGTCGCCGCGTTGCCCGGCGGCAAGTCAGCCGGCATGGCCGCATATGCCGCAGCCAAGAGTGGCGTCCTGGCGCTCATGCGCGCCGTCGCCGAGGAAGAAA
Source organism: uncultured Gemmatimonas sp. (assembly GCA_964456595.1). Classification (GTDB taxonomy): domain Bacteria; phylum Gemmatimonadota; class Gemmatimonadetes; order Gemmatimonadales; family Gemmatimonadaceae; genus Gemmatimonas. The sequence continues at coordinate 11,252 of CAYWCJ010000052.1, forward strand.
TCGCACACGGCGTACGCGCGAACGCCGTTGCGCCAACAGCCATTCGCACCGCGGCCAACCTCAGCAGCATGCGCGAGGACACCAAGTACGTCGAGCGCGAATCCGTGGCCGATGTGGTCGCGTTTCTCGCCAGCGACGCTGCGCGCAATGTGAATGGTCAGGTGATCACGCTCGCGTAGGACCTCGTTTCCGGATGCGATCATGCTCGGTCCAGTGCATTCGGCAAACTGCGAACAGCAAAAAGCGACTGGATATCACGGATACTGCAACCGTGCTTTTTTCTTGTTCGCAGCATCCCCGGAAATCGGTGCGTTTCCGTTGCTATCCGTGATCGTCCGTCGCTGGTCGTTCTATCCGCGTTCATCCGCCGCTGTCAGTTGCAGTTCGCCGGTCCGCTCCACGCTTACCGGAAGCTGACGACTCACAGCGGACGACAGCGAAAAGCCCAAGCTCGTCGCGCGCCACGGGCACGGCTTTTCGCTGTTCCGAGTCTTCGGTGCACCGTTTCCCGTTCGAGTGGAGCGGAACTGCCTGGTGTCCTCGCAGGTGCCAATTCAGAGCCGACGCTGGCGCGAGCGTGACGAACGGCACAGCTTCCACCGCGATGACACTCGCTGCACGTAGACGTCCCGCCGTGCGCGGGGTGGTCCTCGATCGCGCGCTCGAGGAGCTCCCCCTCTTCCGCTTGAGCGATTCGGCGGACGATACGCCCGTTTCGTTCATCACGGACAACGGCGGGCGGTGGCGTGTCATCCCGACGGCCGGCGATCGCTTACCCGGCACCTTCGACCAGGATGTCTACGTCGAATTGCTGCATCGCTACAGCGAGATGGGCTCCCCTGCCGACGGCGCGGTCACGTTCACCTTGCATGCCTTCCTGCGCTCGATGGGGCGTCGCGCCGACGGTCGCACCTACGAACAGCTGCGCGCCGCGCTCACGCGACTCGAACGCACGACGCTCGAATCCGTCGGCGCGTACTGGTCCGCCAACAGCGCACTGGCCGATCTCTCGTTCACCATCCTCACCGCCGTCGCCGTGCAGCGCCGTCGCGTGGCCGATCGCGAACAGCTCCATCTCTTCGGCAATCTCGCCGCCGGTGAGCCGGGCGATGCGCGCGTGATCCTTTCGCCAACTGTTCGGGCCAACCTCGCCGCGCGACACACGATCACACTGTCGAGCACCCGCTATCATGCACTTTCGTCCCCCGTGGCGCGCCGTCTGTACCGCATTCTCGAGGTCGCCCGCGCCGATGGCCGACTTTCCTGGCGTGTACCGCTGGAACGACTGGCCGAACAACTTCCGTTGACGCAACGTTATCCATCGCACCTGCAGCGCGTCCTACAACCAGCACACGAGATGTTGCTGAGTGCAGGACTGGTGCGGGATATCGGCATCCGGCAGTACGACCGGGTCTGGCAGGTAGACTACGTACTCGGCTCCCGCCCACGCGAAGAGTCCTGAGTGGGTAGTGGCTTTACGCCGACGCGGAACGTCGCCCGGCGCCGCGCGTACGACGTAGCAGGTTTTCTGGTACACCTCCTTTGCGAGCTGCCGCATGACACGCACCCGTAAGGCCGCTTTGGCCAGCCTTCTCCTCCTCCCAGTGCTCGCCGGCGGCTTCGCCCTTCAGGCGCGCACCACTCGGGGCGGCGCTCAACTGCTCGATCAGGTCCTCACCTTCGTCGCGCTGCGCTACGTCGATACGCTTGACGCGCAGGCGCTCTACGAAAAGGCCGCACGCGGTCTCGTGAAGGAGCTGAACGATCCGTACACGGAACTCTTTTCGCCCAAGCAACTCGAAGAGTTCGCGCGCACCACCAACGGCCGCTACGCCGGTCTTGGCATGGAGATCTCGAAGGTCGGCGACTGGGTGACGATCAACAAGGTCTTCCCGAATTCGCCCGCCGAATCGCGTGGCGTGCAGGAAGGCGATCGCATCTTCCAGGTGGACACCTTCCCCGCCCGCGGCTGGAACACGCAGCAGGCGCAGGCCAAGCTCCTCGGCCCCGTTGGTAGCGCGGTCACCGTGCAGTTCGCGCGTCCGGGCGTGCCGCAGCCCATCAAGCTCGATTTCAAGCGCGCGGAGATCACCGTCCCTGCAGTGCCGTACGCAATGATGATCGACCCCGCCGTTGGCTACGTGCCGCTCACGCGCTTCAGCGAGCAGACGACCAAGGACATCGCCGAGTCGGTGATGTCGCTCCGCAAGCAGGGCGCGAAGGGGATCATCATCGATCTGCGCGGCAACCCGGGCGGCATTCTGGAAGAGGCGTTCGCCATGTCGAACCTCTTCCTCCCCAAGGGCAAGGAGTTGCTGAGCGTCCGTGGTCGCGGCGACTTCCAGAAGTTCGTCGCCAACAACGAACCGTTGGCCTCCGACATTCCGCTGGTCGTCCTGGTGGACGGATACTCCGCCTCGGCCTCCGAGATCGTCGCTGGCGCCCTGCAGGATTACGATCGTGCGCTGGTCCTGGGCACCACGTCGTTCGGCAAGGGACTCGTGCAGAGCGTGTATAACCTCGATGGAGGCTACGCCCTCAAAATCACCACCGGCAAGTGGTATACGCCGTCGGGTCGCTCCATCCAGAAGGAGCGCAAGTTCAACGACAACGGTCAGTTCGTCGAAGTCGCGCCCGATTCGATCGAAACCGATTCCGCCCGCAAGGCGCGCCCGACTTTCAAGTCGACGGCCGGCCGCACGCTCTACGGTGGTGGCGCCATCACGCCGGACGTCTACGTCTCGCCCGACACGATCAGCAGCGCGGAGCAAAAGCTGGCGCGCGAGATCATCCCCAAGTCGAACGAGTTCTTCACCGTCATTTCTGAATTCGCTCAGGAGCAGAAGGGCAAGATCAAGTCCGACTTCGTCTACGATGCCGCCTGGCGTGAGGAGATCTACAAGCGTCTCTCCGACAAGGGCGTGAAGGTGGAGAAGCCGACGTACGATGCCGGCGTCTCGTGGGTGGATCGTCAGGTTGAGAATCGTGTGGCACGTATCGCTTTCGGCGACTCGACGCAGAAGCGTCACGAACTCCGGGACGACAACCAGCTCCGCAAGGCGGTCGAGATCCTGCGCAAGAGCAGCACGCAGAAGGACGTCTTCGCCGCCGCTGCACTCATGCCCGCCATTACCAAGCCGTCGTTGGCCCGCGGCAAAGGCGGCGCCAACTAGGCTGACAGTCGAGGGGGGTCTCACGCCCCCCTCGTAATCGTCCGGATTGCCACAGGTTCGGGGGGTGTCTACGGTTAGGCCCATGCGCCTTCCCGCCGACACCCCCGCTTCGTTTCTCGCCGCAGCAGCGCTGACGTTCGCGCTGGCGGCATGCAGCACCGTTCCCAATGCGGCCATGTCCGCCGCCCCCACCTCCTCCGGCCCGACCCTGCGCAGCGGCGTCCCGTCGGAGTACGGTGAGTCGCACCTCACGAACATTCGCCAGCTCACCGATGGCGGCGAGAACGCCGAGGCGTATTTCAGCGCCGATGGCCAGTGGATCACGTTTCAGTCCACGCGCGATGGTCGGACGTGCGACCAGCAGTACGTCATGCGCCCCGACGGCAGCGGACTCACCAAGGTCTCCGTGGGTGGCAAGACCACCTGCGGCTGGTTCCTCCCCGGCAGCAAGCGTCTGTTCTTTGGCTCCACGCACGCCGCCGATTCCGCCTGCCCGGTCAAGCCCGATCCGAGCAAGGGGTACGTCTGGGGGATCGACCCGTTCGATATCTACACCGTCGGCCGCGATGGCAAGGATCTCAAGCGCCTCACCCACTACGGCGTCTACACGGCCGAAGGCGTGCTGTCGCCCGACGGCAAGCGCATCGTCTTCACCTCGCTCAAGGGTGGTGACCTCGATATCTACACGATGAATGTCGACGGCACCGACGTGAAGCAGTTGACGACTACGCCGGGATACGATGGCGGACCCTGGTGGTCGCCCGATGGTACGAAGATCGTGTATCGCGCGTGGCATCCGACCAATCCGGACTCGCTCAAGGCGTATCGCGATCTGCTCGACAAGCGCATGATCCGTCCCAATCGCATGGAACTGTTCGTCATGAACACCGACGGTTCCAGCAACCGCCAGATCACCAACCTCGGCGGTGCGAACTTCGGTCCGTCGTGGACGCCCGATGGGCAAGGCATCATCTTTTCATCGAACCACAAGAATCCGCGCAGTCGCAACTTCGACCTCTTCATCGTGAAGGTCGATGGAACGGGACTCGAGCAGGTGAGCACCAACGCGGAGTTCGACGGTTTTCCGATGTTCAGCCCGAACGGCAAGCAACTGATCTGGGCGTCCAATCGCTTCGACGCGAAGGCTGGCGAGACCAACCTCTTCATCGCCGACTGGAGACCCTGAGCCGACACACCTTTCTCCTGTCCTGCCCATGATCGCGCTCATCGTCGTTGGAATCCTGGTACTCGCGCTGATCGCGGGTTCGGTGAAGATCGTCGGGCAGGCGGAAGTGATGGTGGTCGAACGGCTCGGTCGCTTCGATCGGATCGCGCGGTCGGGGCTCAACCTGCTCATCCCGTTCATCGAACGGCCGCGTTCCATCGATGTGCGCTATCTCGAGTCGAGCATCGCTGGCGGGCAGAAAATGGTGGTCGGCGCCACCACCCGCATCGATCTGCGTGAGCAGGTGCTCAACTTCCCGAGTCAGCCGGTCATCACGAAGGACAACGTGACGATCGATATCGACGCGGTGCTCTACTATCGCGTCGCCGATCCGCAGAAGGCGACCTACTCGGTGCAGAACCTGCCGTACGCACTCGAGACGCTCACGCGCACGACGTTGCGCAACATCGTGGGCGACATGGAGCTCGACGCGACGCTGACCAGTCGCGATGTCATCAACAAGCGCATGCGCGACGTGATTGAAGAAGCCTCGATTGGGTGGGGCGTGGACGTGACGCGCGTCGAACTGCAGAGCATCGAACCGCCGCGCGACATCCAGCAGTCGATGGAATTGCAGATGCGCGCCGAACGCGAACGTCGTGCCTCGGTCACCAATGCCGAAGCCGGGAAGCGCGCCGCGATTCTCGAGTCGGAAGGACAACGCGAGTCGCAGGTGCGCAAAGCCGAAGGTGAACGCGACGCGAGCGTGTTGCGTGCCCAGGGCATGGCCGAAGCGCGGCTGGCGATCGCCAACGCCGAAGCCGAAGCGATCACACGCATTTCTGCAGCATTGCCGGAAGGCCAGGCCGCGATGTACCTGCTCGGCCTCAAGTACCTCGAAGCGCTGCCACTGCTCACGCAGGGCAAAGGGACGACGATCTTTTTGCCGGCCGAAGCCTCAGGCGTGATGGGCGCACTCGGTGGCTTGCGCGAACTGCTCAGCGCCACCGGCCATTCGCGAGACGCAGATCCGGCCACGACACCGCGCGCCGCTGGCACACGCAGCGCCACCTCGTCGGGACTTGGCTACCCTGGTGCGCCGAAAGCACTTGGCGACGGCACCGATTCAAGCAACACCTGACATCGCGCGTCAACTGTACTGACAGCCCATATGTCCATTTCGCGCGAACGCGCTGAACGCATCGCCCGCGCGCACGCGTGTGTTGGGTGCAAAGAGTACACGTATCGCCGGCTGGTCGTGCGCGAAGCTATTCCGGCGCTGCGCACGCAGTTCGGCGAAGTGTGGCACGCAGAACTCGTCTGCGGCGTCTGCGGCGTCCATCAGGAACTCGGCATCGACGACGACGGCGACGTAGTGTACGGGTCGTGAGATCGTGTCTGGACGCATAGCAGCAACGGCGAACAGCGACTGACTGTCACGGATAGCATCGGATTGAACAGAGATGTTCGGGGATACGGCGAACCGCAATTGACTGACGCGGATGCACGCGGAAACGACGCGGATTCTGCGGATGGTGCCTTTCATCGATTGATTCGCAGTATCCGTGAAAATCAGCGTTGTTCATCCGTTGCTATCCGTGATAGTCAGTCGCTTTGCTATTGTTGTTTTCGTGTTCCGCACCAACGCCGAAGGACGTCCCCGCGCATCGATCGAGCGATGCTGAGTGACGTCCTTCGCGACTTCGTGTCCGCGGCTGACTTACGCCGTTTCGAAGACCTTTGCTGGCGTGGCCGGCTTCGGAATTCCGGACGCGTGCAGACCAAGCGTCCGCAGCAGATCGGCGGCCGTTTCCTGCTCTTCGAGCGACAGCCCGGAGAGCGCGCGCGCAATGACGTCAGCGTGCGACGGAAAGATTTCGGCGACCAACGCTTCACCAGTCGGCGTCAGGGCGGCGTAGCGAGCGCGCCGATCCGATGGGCAGGAGCGACGCTCCACGAGCGCCTTGGCCGTCAATCGGTCGACCAGAAAGGTGATGCCACCGCTGGAGACCAGGATTCGACGTTGCACTTCGCCGAGCAACATGGGGCCGCGGTGGTAGAGCGCCTCCAGGATGCCAAACTCCGCGAGCGTGAGCCCGTGTCGAGCCGCGTCGTCCGTCGCGTGTGCGGCGATGGCGGCGTGCGCGCGCGCAAGAATGACCCACAATCGCAGCGACGTCGCGGATTCCGGGGAGATTTCGTCGGCGCGACGAGCGCTGGCGAGCATCTCGTCATCGTGTTCATGCATCGGACGCGCCGTGTCATGCAACACGTCGACATTGGGGTCTGTGACGATCATTTGACGGTCCTGACGGATGCGGCGGGTTACGACCATGCCCAAGCCTCTCTGAACAGTCCGCTGGGCGCAAGGGTCTGGACCAATACGGACGTACTTCTCATCAGCCCTTGCTGCGGCCGGAGTGCTCCCCTGAATATTGGGGATGTCCCGATTTGACCTTCGCGCGGCGTCTGTTGGCGACCGTGTTCAGCACGAGTTTCTGGTTCGCGACCGTTCCGAACGCACTACGCGCGCGGGGCTCCCGTTCATCGTACTCACCCTCGGCAATGGTTCGGGCAGCATCGATACTGCGCCGATCTGGTCGGAGAAACTCGACTGGGCGGCCGGCGCCGAGAAAGGGCGTGTCGTCCAGGTCATCGGCGACGTGGCGCTCTTTGGCGAAGAGGGATCCAAGCGACGTCAGTTGCAACTGTCGGCGCCGCTGCGCGTGCTGCCCATCGAGCAGTTCGATCCCGCGGAGTTTCTCGAGCGGATCGACGTGGAGACGGAGAAGGTGTGGGACGCGATGGACAAGCTGCGGGCGGGGATCGTTTCCACGCCGGTGCGGCAGGCGGTGGATCTGTTCTTCGCAGACGACGCATTCCGCGTGCTCTTTGAGCGGGCGCCAGGGTCGGTGAATGGCCATCACGCACAGCTCGGCGGGCTGCTGCTGCACGTTTACGAGGTGACGTCGATCGCGCGTCACGTGGCGCGTACGGTGCGGCAGGCGAATGCGGACCTCGTGGTCGCGGGCGCGATGCTGCATGACATCGGGAAGGTCGAGGCGTACTCCGTCTCCCCCGAAGGTTTTTCACATACGTCGACGGGGATGCTGCTGGGGCACGTGACGCTGGGCGCGCTGATGTTCGACCGACGTCTGGTCGCGTCAGGCCTACCGCTCAGGGCTGCGCAGCGCGATGAGATGCTGCACTTCATCCTCTCGCATCATGGAGCGCTGGAGTTTGGCAGCCCGGTGCAGCCGATGACGGTGGAAGCGGAGATCGTCCACTGGGCGGACGAATCGTCGGCAAAGGCAACCGACATGCTGGACGAGTTCGCGGATCCGGAGCTGTTCCCGCCGGGCGGCTCGAACGAGCTGTCGGCGAAGCGCTCGTGGCGAATGGGGCGTCGTTTGTGGCGTCGCCCGACGCCCTGGCAGTAGGCGCAGCCGGTTGGCTGCGCCGGTATCGGGTGGCAACTGGCGAAATTTTGGGACGCTGGTTAAGGCCAAACCCGCCTTTTTTGCTCAGGCAGTGCCGATCGGTTCCAGAAAA
>CAYWCJ010000053.1:0-18153 GCA_964456595.1 uncultured Gemmatimonas sp.
GCCATTGCCGCGGCAAAGTGCGCCTGCTCGTCGGGCGTGAGCGTGCCCATGACGAAGCCTGGAGCCAGTTCGCGCAGTTCGTCCAGCGACATGGGCTTCATGATGCACCCTCCGGCGCAACGTCGGCCAATATGTCGCGCAACTTCTGCATGCCGAGTCGTATCCGCGTCTTCACCGTACCCAGTGGCTCACGAAGCCGTTCGGCGACCTCGGGGTGTGTCAACCCTTCAAAGAATGCGAGCTCGATGGCGCGGCGTTGCGCCTCCGGCAGCCCGTTGAGTGCCGACGTCACGGCCGCAGCACGATCGGCTTCGTCAACCAGTGCATCGGCGCTCCGAAAGCCTTCACCCATCGCTGCCGGCGCATCGAGCTGCGTGGACGCGGTGTCGGTCATCTTGGTTCTCCGACCGCGCGCCCGAATGAGATCAAGCGCGCGCGTGCGGGCGATCGTCGTCAACCAACCAACGACGGTTCCGCGCGTGGTGTCGTAACGGCCGGCATCACGCCACGCCTGTGCGAAGGCGTCGAGGACGACTTCTTCGGCGTCCGCCGTTTCGCCGACCATGCGCAGCGCCAAGCCGTACATGACGGCGCTGTGGCGATCGTAGAGGCGCGACGCCGCCGACTCATCACCGCGTGCCATTCCGGCCACGAGCGAGAGATCGTTTTCAGCCGCAGCGGTGGAAACGTTCACAGAGTGCAAGGAGAACCGATCAAGACGCAGGTGGCCGCGGACACTGATGCGGCGGTCAACGTAGTACGCATCCGTGCCGTGGAACAGGCCGGAGGTGTGCTGCAGGGCGATGGGGGCGTGGGCGTATGGCATAGCGGTCTGCCTCACCTACGCCAGCGAATCGGGATCGGATGCACACGCTCGAGGCCGCCACCGTTCTCTATCTCACCATTGGTCCGCCGTGGCTTCCGTCAATTCTTCCCTGAGCTTACTGTAACTCTCATACCTGCCGCGACTTACCGCACCTTCCGCAACCGCGTCCCGGATACCGCATCCCGGCTCCACCAAATGGGTGCAGTCGGCGAAGCGGCACTGATCCAGCAGGGGGCGCATCTCCGGGAAGCAGCGCGCCAGCTCCCCCACCTCGATGCCCCACAGCCCGACTTCGCGAAGCCCCGGTGTGTCGGCGACGAAGCCACCGCCGGGGAGCGGATGCAACACGGCGCCAACGGTGGTGTGGCGTCCCTTGTTCACGCTTTCACTGATCTCCGCCGTTCGAAGGTCGAGCCCCGGAAAGAGCGTGTTCATGAGCGACGATTTGCCGACACCGGACGGACCCGTGAGAGCCGAATTTCGTTCGCCCACTTCGGCGCGCAGCTCCTCGAGACCGGTCTCGTTGCGCACACTGGTGAGGTGCAGCGGGTACCCCGCGTCGGTGAACTCGTGAAAGCGACGACGGATATCCTGCTCATTCGCCAGATCACTCTTGTTGATCACCACGCGCGCGGCGAGATCGTTGGCTTCCGCGATGACGAGAAAGCGATCGAGCATGCGCGGATGCGGCTACGGTTTGGCGGCCGCGAACACCACCAGCACCTGATCGAGATTGGCCACCACCACGCGCTCACCACGAGCGCCGCCCGGTGCACGTCGGGCGAGTTTGCTGCGACGCGGGTGAATCGCATCGATCGCCCATGACGTCTCGTTTTCATCGCTGGTGATGGAGACGCGATCCCCGACGGCCAGCTTCAGTGGTCGCTCCGCGTTGTCGAGGCGTCCAACACGGCGCATCGTCTCGCGCTCGGGATCACGTTTCCCCTCCCGTCCACCATCGTGTTTCAGTCGACCGCGCAGCGATACATCGAATGTCTCGCCGCCGTCGGTGCGCACCTGATACACCCCGCCCGTGCCCTGCATCACCACCCCGTCGCGCTCACTCAAGGCGACGGCTCCGCCGCATCAGTCCACGCCGACACGGCGCCGCGGATCAATCCATCGAGGGTGGCCTTCACGGTGGCGAGTTGCATCGCGCCGAGCTGATGACGCACCACGGCTTCGCTCATGCCCGTGATGAGAAAACCGGTTTCGAGATGCCCCTGCACTTGAGGCTCGCCACGCCCCCACTTCACGAAGAAAAGGTACGCGCCCCATGGCGCGGTGCGATCGCCGGTGGTGTCGGTGACGATGTCCGCCGAGTACGAGAACCCATCGACGCCTTCGAAGGCAGCCGGACGTGCGTGCACGGCCATGTAGCCGCCAAGCGTACGTTCGTCTCCCTTCGACGGATCGGCCGGGAGGTGATGTCCCGCGTGGGCGTGATCGTCGTGCGAGCTCAGTGCGCCCCAGTGCGCGAACCGCTGCGCGAGCCATTGGGTTTGCCACTCGACGAACCACCGAACATTTCCTTGACGATGTTGCCGGTCATGAAGGCGAGATTGGCGGGTCGTTCGGCGAGACGACGCATGAGGTACGGATACCACTGCGTACCGAACGGCACATAGACACGCATGCGATAACCATCGCGCACGAGCTGTTCCTGCAGGTCGCGTCGCACGCCGTAGAGCATCTGGAACTCGTACCGATCAGCCGGGATGCCACGCTCTTTCGCGAAACGCTTGGCTTCGGAGATGATCGTTTCGTCGTGCGTGGCGATGCCGGGATAGTTGCCGAACTCCATCAGCGTGTGCATCGCCGCCACGTAGTTGCGATCGACGTCCGCCTTATCGGGAAACGCGACCGCAGGCGGTTCGAGATACGCGCCTTTGCAGATGCGCACGCGACACTCGAGGCGATTGGCGCGCTCCACATCGGCGAGGGTGCGACGCAATGAACTCTGCAGCACCACCCCCACGTTCGCGCGGAAATCGGGATAGAGCTGTTGTTCGAAGGTATCCAGCGTGCGATCGGTGTAGGCGCTCGACTCCATGTCGAGCCGCACGAACGAGCCGTACTGCCTGGCGCGCTCGAGCACCTGCCGCACGACTTCCACGCCCAGTCCGTCTGAGATGTCCTGGCCGAGTGCGGTGAGCTTGACGGAGACGTTGGCGTTGAGCTTGCGCTGCGCGATGCGATCGAGGATTTCGAGATACTGGCGTCCCGTCTCGCGCGCTTCGGCTTCGTTGGCGACGCTTTCGCCGAGCAGGTCGAGCGAGGCGCTGATCCCCTTGGCATTGAGCGCTTCGACGGCGTCGAGCGCAGAGGTGATGCTTTCTCCAGCCACGAAGCGCGACGCCATCTTGCGGGCGAAGCCGACGTTCCGGATGAAATTGAACACGCCTTGCTGGCGTGAGAGATAGAGCAGTGAAGTACGAAACATGCGTCGCTGGTTGGCTCGCGCGGTGGACGGCGCAAACTCGCGGAGTGGAAGCGTCGGGGCCGTGGGGCTACTGCGGATCCAACGCGGACTTGCCGGGGGAATATAGACGGAGCGGCGCCGTGAGGCGTGCCACCGGGGCTTCCTTCCCACGAGCGAGCACGGCATCAAAGGTGTTCCAGGTCAGGAGTCCGTCGTCGCTTTCGGGCTCGAGCAGGAGCATGGCCAGCAGGTCGCGCGACGTCGCCATCTTCACCCAGAAGGTGCCGGCGGGCAGCGTGCGCGTGAGCGTGCGCCACCTGCCGGTCACCACCACTTCGCGATGCCCCTGAAAGGCGCGCACCGACATCGCGACGCTGTCCAGCTCGAAGACTTCGAGCGACGCCGTCATCGCCCTGGGCAACACGGTCACCGTCACGCCGTGGGCGCGCAACTGCCGCGCGGCTTCGGTCCAGCTGCCGTCCATGACGTAGCCCTCGATCGTTGGCCTGCGCATCAATGTCGCTTCGAAACGGTCGATCACCGGCATGCGGCGCGACACGATCTTGCCGGTGCGACGCATCGTGCGCGGCACGCCGGGTTCGTTGGTGCCCGTGGTATCGGTGCGCCGCTCGAGCTCTTCCATCAACACGAGCTGCGTATCGGGGCGACTGGTGAAGCGACTGCGCAGGGCAACGGCGCGCGTGTTGCTGGCGGTGAAAGTGCTCGCCGCGATGCCGGCATCGATGTGCGCACGGATTTCCTTGCGACGTTCAGCCACCAGTGAGAGCGCTTCCTGCACGAACGCGCGCGTGCTGGCGACGCGCCGCGCAAACGGATCGTGCGAATAGGCTTCGCTCAGAATGCTGATGCGACCGCGCAAGCCGTAGTAGTTGCTGCCATAACGCTGTTTATGCTCGTACGTCACCCAGGAAGACTTGTCGCCGGCCGACGCCGCTTCGTCGCGACCGGCCTGCGTGCTGAAGTTGCCATAGGGAAACGTTTCGAACTGATGGCGCGTGCGCATGCGCGAGCGCAGTTCGGGCAACAGCGTGTCGGCCGTGTACGGCGCGAGTGCCGCCGCTGGGTGCAACGACGGCGCATAGGTGAGCGCGTAGCCGTGATAGCTGCCATTGGTGGTGTGCAGATCCATGAACACATCAGGATCCCACGCGTTGAACGCCATCAGTGAACCGCGCGTCTCCGGCGCTTCCGCCTTCACGTAGTCGCGATTGAGGTCGAGGCCGGCGCCGTTGGGGCGCTCACCGATCATCGCCGGCCCAAGTTGCGCGCCGCGGTTGCGCGCTTGCGGTGCGAGCTTGTCATTACCGTCGGCGTTGTATATGGGCACGACGATGACCACGAGCGAATCGAGCACGTTGGGCGCGCGACCGAACGACCAGTCGCGAAGCAACGCCAGCACCGCTTCCTTTCCTTCCACTTCGCCGGCGTGGATATTCGCCTGCACGTACACGATCGGACGACCAAGACGACGCGCCTCCTGCGGGGAATTCACGCGTGGACGCGACGCAATGATCATCGGCAGCACCTTGCCCATCGGCGATCGTGCAAGTTCGCGCACCGTGATCGGCGCGCCCATCGCCACGAGCGAGTCCACGAAGCCGATCACATCCGCGTGCGACGACGTTTCGAGATACGAGGTGCGTTCCGCGCGCGTAGACGGGAGCGGCAGGCCGCCGGTGCCTCGCGACACCGTCGCGGCGCTCTGCGCACCCGAGGGCGCAACGACGGCTGCACCGCGCGACGCGCACCCCGCCAGTGCGGTCAGGCACGGCGCGAGCGCACCAACCAGCAGAGCGTGGCGCGCGCGGTGCAGACGCGGAGGCGGGTGCAGCGCGGCAGGTAGCGGTGTCAACGGACGTATTCGGAAGGAAATCGGGATCGCACAGCGGATCAACGAACGGAACGCGGCCTTCGCTGACATCAGCTCTGTTCCGGACGCGTCTGACGCGTGATCTGCGCCATGTGTCGGCGCTCGTGCTTGGCGATGGTGAGGATCCACTGATAGCCATTGAGTGGACCGAAAATCGGATGCGGGAACGACACGGTACCGAGAGCCAGTCCCGACCCCTGCAGCAGCTTCTCGACGAGACGCTCGCGCACGGCCTGCATGCGCTCCAATGCCTGTGCCGTCGTGAGTCCGCTCTTGGGGCACACCATGTCCGGCGCCTCGATGCGGCGCGTCTGATCTTCAAAGCCGAATGCATCGAGGGAGCCGAGCACCGAGCTCGCGTCCGACTCGAACGCGCCCGCCTCCTGCGCCTGCTTCATCAGCTTCGAGATGAGCCGACCGCCGCTGTCCTCGACAATGCTCAGATGTTCCAGAATCTGCGACACCGACCACGCATCGCCAACGGGCGCGGCATCGCGTTGTGACTCCGGCAGGGCCTGCACCACCGACAGCAATTCGCGACGTGACTGTTCAAGCTCGGCGAGCAGTTCAGCAATGCGTGGATGCGGCGCAGCGGTGGTCGCGGACATGGAGTTCCCGGTCAGGCCGGCGAGCCGGCGTCAGAATGAAAACGAACGCCCGATACCGCCATCGAGCGAAGGAGAGCTGCGGGCGAAAACCGACCCGGGAACTGTACATCGAGCGCATCCAACTGCGCGACGACGGTGCCCGCGCCGAGGGAATCGAGATAGCGGAACGGTCCACCGAGAAACGGCGGGAAACCAATGCCGAACACCGCACCGATGTCGCCATCGCGCGGCGAACGAATGATGCCGTCTTCGAGACATCGCACGGCTTCGTTGAGCATGGGGAGGACCGTCCGCTGTCGAATCGTTTCCCGATCGAACTCGCGACGCGTCGCACCAGCGGGTGTGAGGGCGTACACCGTCTCGTCCACGCCCTGTCGCTTGCCGCGTTCATCGTAGCGATAGAATCCGCGCCTGGTCTTTCGTCCGACACGACCACTCTCGATCACGCGCTGCAGCGTCAACGAGCGCTGCATGCGCACCCCGAACGCCGCTTCCATGATCGGACCCGACTTGGCGGCGATATCGAGACCGACTTCGTCGAGCAGCGTGATCGGCCCGACAGGAAACCCGAACCGGGTCAGCGCATCGTCCAGCGCGTCGATGCTCGCCCCATCATCGAGCAACTTGCCGCTCTCGTTGAGATACGGTGACAGAATGCGATTGACGTAGAAGCCCGGACCGTCGCGCACGACAATCACCGTCTTGCCGATGGCACGGCCGTACTGCACGACGGTGGCGATGGTTTCGTCGCTCGTCTCGGCGGTCGTGATCACCTCGAGCAACGGCATCTTGTGGACGGGGGAGAAGAAATGCATTCCCACCACACGTTCCGGATGCGCCGAAGCACGTGCGATATCGGTGATCGGGATCGTGCTCGTGTTGGACGCGAAGATCGCGCGTGGCGCGACCGCTTCGACTTCACGGAGCACCTGGTGCTTGACCGCCAGCTCCTCGAACACCGCTTCAATCACCAGCTCGGTGTTGGCAAAACCGCTGTAGTCGAGCGTACCGCCAAACTGCGAGAGCATGTCGTCCATCTGCAGTCGCGTGAGCTGCTTTCGCTTCACTCGTTCGCGCAACACGTCGCGCACGGCACGCCACCCCGACGCCAGGCGATCGAGCGAGGCATCACGCACGCGTACGATGGTGCCGTGCTGGACGGCCACCGACGCGATCCCCGCACCCATGAAGCCCGCACCAAGCACGCCAAGCTTGCGCACCGGTGTTGTCGTAACGCTGCCGTTATACGACGTAGGACTCTCCTTTTTGAGCGCCGTCGTGGCGAAGAACAGATAGACGAGTTGCCGCGACACGTCACTGACCGCCAGCTCCCCGAAGTGTCGCGCTTCTTCGATGAATCCTGCCGCCATGCCATCGGCGTAGCCGCGCTGCACCGCATCGATGGCCGCGAGCGGCGCCGGGAAATGTCCCTTGGTCTTCGCCAACACCGTCTCTCGCGCCTGCTTGAACACCAGCTTGCGGCCCAGCGCATTGTCTTCCAGCAGAAACGTCGTCGCGCCCTGCTTGCGTGGGCGCAACGCGGGCCGCTCACCACGACCAAGCTCGATGGCGCGGCGCATCGCCACCTGAAACAGAATGGACGGATGCACCAACTCGTGTACGAGGCCCGACTGCAGCGCCTTCCGCGCGCGAACGTTCTTGCCGGTGAGCATCATGTCGAGCGCCACCTGCAGCCCCACCAGACGCGGCAGTCGCTGCGTACCGCCCGCACCGGGAATGAGTCCGAGTTGCACTTCTGGAAGCGCCAGAATCGTTTTCGGATGTTCACTGGCGATGCGATGCCTGCACGCGAGCGCCACTTCCAGTCCGCCGCCAAGCGTCGCCCCGTGCAGCGCGGCGACCACAGGCTTGCGCAGTGCAGCCAGCCGGTCGAGCAGTCGCTGTCCACCCCGTGAGAGTGCTTCGCCCTGAGCGGCCGTCGCCAGCGACGCCAGTTCATCGATGTCCGCACCGGCAATCCACGAATCCGGCTTGCCACTGCGCAGCACGGCAGCGCTGATTCGTGCATCCTGCTCGATCAGATCGAACACACGCTCGAACACCGGACCGACGCGTGTGTTGAGTGTGTTCACCGGCGCGCCAGGCTGATCGTAGGTGATGACGGCGACGCCATCCTGCAGACGCACGGAGACGCCGACGTCGTCGTCGCTCAGCAGCAACTCGCCCGTCAACGGGTCATCCGTCGGCGTCACGCCCGCTCCACGATCATCGCGTGACCCATGCCGCCCGCGGCACACACGGTCAACATGCCAAACTGCTGGTCGCGACGCGCAAGCTCGTTGCACAATGTCGTGAGCACACGACCGCCGGTGGCGCCAAACGGATGTCCGATCGACAGCGAACCACCCATCACGTTCAGTCGTTCGGGATCGATTTCGCCGGTGGCGTCCGCGAATCCCGCGCGCGCGGCCCACGCCTTCGAGGCAAGCCCTTGAATGTTGCTCAGCACCTGCGCCGCAAACGCTTCGTGCATCTCCACGAGACCCAGGTCGCGCAGCGTGAGTCCGGCACGCGCCAATGCCACCGGCACTGCGAGTACGGGGGCCTGCAGCAACTGCTCGGCGGGATCCACGGCCGCATACGCGTACGACTTGATGAACGCCAGCGGCGTGTAGCCGAGTGCGTTGGCGCGAGCTTCGGACATGAGCAATACCGCCGATCCGCCGTCGGTCAGTGGCGAGGCGTTGCCGGCCGTCACGCTGCCGTACTGCTTGTCGAAGACCGGCTTGAGCGCTGCGAGCAGCTCGTACGTCGACTCGTTGCGGATGCCGTTGTCGCTCGACAGCATCTGCTCGTGCTTTGGCGGGATCGGGACAGGCACGATCTCGGCGAGCAGGCGACCGTCCGCTGTTCCGGCGGCCGCCTTCCGGTGCGAGGAGAGCGCGAAGCGATCCTGCGCTTCACGGGAGATCCCATTCAGCTTGGCCATCTTGTCCGCCGACTGCCCCATGGACTCGCCGGTACTCGGTTCGGCGATCGCGGGGGTGATCGGCACAAAATCTTTCGGACGCACGCGCGCGAGAATGGCCAGGCGCTGCGACATCGACTTGGCCTTCGATGCGGCAATGAGCAGGTCGGACATGCCGCGCGAATGCAGGATCGGCACCTGCGTCAACGACTCTGCGCCACCCGCGATCGCAATGTCCGCGTGGCCAAGCGCGATCTGATCGGCGGCGTCGGTGATCGCCTGGTTGGCCGACGCGCACGCACGACCGACCGTATAGGCCTGCAGTGTCTTCGGAAAGTGCGGGAGCAACGAGACTTCGCGCGCGATGTTGGGCGCCATGACCGACTGCACGACCGTGCCGAACACCAGCAGGTCGACCAGTGCGCCGTCGAGATTGGTGCGTTGCACCAGTTCCGCGACGGCGAAGCGACCGAGTTCGATGGCCGTGTAGTCCTTGAGCGCCGTGCCCGATCTGGCGAAGGGCGTCCGGACGCCGGCGATGATCGCGACGCGGCGTCCGTGTCCGAAGGTGGTCATGCCGCAAGGTAACGTGCCGCCGTTGGGGCGTCACGGCGCGCGCGTGGTTGCCGCCTCCCACTGGCGCGTCGTGCGTCCCGCCCGCATTTCTGCCGTCATGCCCGATCGCTCCGTTTCACACAGCGCCGAATCGACCACGTCAACCGTGGCTCCATCCGCGAACGCAGGATCGGGTGTGCCATCGAGCGGGGCATCGACGGGCGTGGGCGGTCGCTCGATGCCACGCGAAGCAGCGGCCGTGGCCAGTCGACACAGCGCGTTGGACGCGCTCGCCAGTGAGCCGTTTGACATCGTGGTGATTGGCGGCGGCATCACGGGCGCGGGAGTGGCGCGCGAAGCCGCCTTGGCCGGTTTGCGAACGGCGTTGCTCGAGCGCGATGATTTCGCGAGCGGCACGTCGAGTCGTTCGTCGCGGCTCGTGCACGGCGGCGTGCGCTATCTCGAGCATGGACACTTCGCACTCGTGTTCGAATCGAGCCGAGAGCGGCGCATACTCCTCGATCTCGCGCCACATCTCGTGCGACCGCTCTCGTTCACCTGGCCGGTATATCGTGGCGCACGCGTCCCGTTGTGGAAGGTGCGCGCCGGCCTCACGCTGTACGATGCGTTGGCCCTGTTCCGCAATGTGCAACGACACCAGTCGCTCAGTACGGCCGGCGTGCTCGCGCTCGAACCGGCACTCGATCCGAATGGACTCGTCGGCGGCGCGCGTTACTGGGATGCAGCAACCGACGACACGCGCCTCACACTGGCCAGCGCGCTCTCGGCGCGCGAGGCGGGTGCTGTCGTGGCCAATCATGCGGCCGTGGTGGGCGGTGTGCGCAGCGGGGCCGCGGGCACGCGACTGACTGGCGTCGCTGTCGAAGATCGACTGACGGGCAACGCGTTTACGGTCGCAGCCCGTGTGGTGGTGAATGCGACCGGTCCGTGGAGCGATGCCACCGCGTCGCTGACGGGATCAGCGGCGGGTCCACAGATCCTGGGCTCTGCTGGCGCTCATATCGCGGTGCCAAGACAGCGTCTGGGGAACAACGATGCGGTGACGATCGTGTCGCCGTTGGATGGGCGCGTGTTGTTTGTGCTGCCGGCCGGTGCGCACGCGATTGTGGGCACGACGGAACGACCGGCCCGGCGCGGACCGGATGACATCCGCGCGACCGAACAGGAAGTGCAGTATCTGCTGCGCACCGTGAACACGTTGTTCCCGTTCGCCAAACTGACGATGGACGACGTGATTTCGGCGTGGTCGGGGATACGACCGCTGGCCGCGATACGCGCCGGAACGCATGGCGCGAATTCGGCGTCCCGCGAGCACGCCATCACGCATCGCGACGATGGATTGGTGAGTGTCACGGGTGGCAAGCTGACGACCTATCGCGCCATGGCGGCCGATGTCCTCGCACATGCCAGGCGAGAGGCCCTGCGCAGCGGCGGGCCCATCACGCTGATCGCGGAGGCGCAGGAGAGCGAGCACACACCGCTGCCTGGCGGCGACATGGTGTCGCGCGATGGCGCCGTACACGACGCGCGAAACACCGTGCACGATTCGGCGGTCGGCGAACGACTGGCGCTCGCGTACGGCACCCGATGGCGCAATGTGTGGAGCTACGCACAGCGCGATGCGTCGCTCGCGCGTCGTTTGGTGGACGACCTCCCGTATCTCACCGCCGAAGTGCCACACGCGGTGGAGCGCGAACTGGCCTGTACGCTCGCGGACGTTCTCGTGCGACGCACGCATGTTGCCTTTGAAACACGCGATCATGGGCGCGGCGCCGCGCGACGCATTGCCCCGCTCATGGGCGCGCTGCTGTCCTGGAGCGACCGCGAGCGCGAGCAGCAGATCGCGGACTACGATCGCGATGTCACACGGCTGTTTTCCATCGACGTCGCGTAAACGCGCGCGCGTACTTCTGCAGGCGTACAGCACCGTCTCTTCACCACATGTGTCCATCATGACTTCCGAGTTCACCGGCAAGAGTGCGTTCATCACGGGTGGCGCCTCAGGATTGGGGCGCGCGGCCGCGCAGCAGCTTGCCGCCCAGGGGGCGTGGGTGGCCATCGCCGACGTGCAACTCGATGCCGCCACGACGTTGGCGCATGACATCACCATGTCCGGTGGTCGCGCCATCGCGCTTGCGGTGAATGTGCGACACGACGATCAGGTGAACGCGGGCGTGCAGCGCACCGTCGCCGCGTTCGGCAAACTCGATATCGCGATCAATGCCGCAGGCATCGGCGGACCAGAGGTGCGTACCGCTGAGTACGCGCCCGCCGATTGGGACACCGTCATCGATATCAATCTCACGGGCGTGTGGCGCAGCTTGCGTCATGAGATCCCGGCCATGCTCGCCAACGGCGGTGGTGTGATCGTGAATGTCGCGAGCGTGGCGGGACTGGGTGGATTTCCCAGGCATCCGGCCTATGCCGCGAGCAAACACGGCGTGATCGGACTCACGCGCACCGCGGCACTCGAATACGGAAAGCGCGGCATCCGCATCAACGCGCTGTGTCCGGGATTCACCCTCACGCCGATGGTGCAACAGATGCTCGACGCCGGACTCCCCACGGAACACTTGGTCGCGCGTGTTCCCCTGGGCAGACTGGGAACGGCCGACGAGGTTGCAGCGACCGCGCTCTATCTCTGCTCGAATGCCGCAGCGTTCATGGTGGGTCACGCGCTGGCGATCGATGGAGGGATCACGGCGGGGTGATGAACCACCAAGTGTCGAGCTGTGAGTTCGGGTCTTGAGCCTTGAGTGCGTCGACGCCCGCCGCTGCGACATCACGCAGGTTGCTCCACTCTCACCGAACGCGCATCACCAAACACTGACCACAGCGGAAAGCCCAGACCCACCACCCCTCGCTACAGCAACTCCGGATTCGGCGTCATGATGATCTTTCCGTCGCGCTCCCCGCTCGCCGCCAGCTGCACTGCTTCCTTGATCTGCTCGATCGGGAACGTGCGCTGCACCCGCGCCGAGAGCTGACCGGTCGCAATGAGCGTCGCGAGTTCCGTGAACAGCTCGCGCTGGCGCTGTGGCGTCGACTGCCGGAACCAGAACGCCAGCCAGAATCCGCGTAGCGTCACATCGCGAAAGACGAACGAGCCGGGCGACACCGTGCACGGGATCCCGCTCATCGCGCCGTAGTTCACCACCGTGCCACCGATCGCCACGCTCTGCGCCAGATGATCGGTGGACTTTCCCCCGACCGCATCGATGGCGAGTCGGATCTTTGCCTTGTTCGTGGCCTCCGCGACGCGATGCCGCAGATCTGCATCGTCCACCAGCACCACATCGCCACCAAGCGCCTGCACGTCGGCCACGGCGCTTTCGCGGCGCACCACGTTCACGGTGCGTAGTCCACGACGCTTGGCCAGCTGAATGAGATAGCTGCCCACCGCGGAATTGGCCGCGTTCTGGATCACCCACTCGCCGGGTTCGAGCGTCACGAACTCCGAGAGCAGCAGCGCTGCGGTAGGCGGATTCACCACCAGCATCGAGAGTTGCTTCACGTCGCCGATGCTGGGCAGCGGCATCAACGTCGATGCGTCGGCGACCAGGTGGGTCGTCCATGTGCCCATGCCGACCGGCAACAGCACGCGTTGGCCAACGGCGATGTTCGTCACGCCATCGCCAAGTTGCGCAACGCGGCCGACACCCTCGTTGCCACCCACCGCCGGAAGGGGCGGCAGCATCCCGTACTGGCCGGTGAGCGTCAGCACGTCCGACGGATTGATCGGCGCGGCGAGGACTTCCAACAGCACCTGGCCGGCCGACAGCGGCGGCGTTTCGAACTCTTCGCAGGTGATGACATCCTGCGGGACGGAACCGCGCGTTGCATAAGCCGCTCGCTTCATGATCAACTCCGGCGGGAGGTGAGACTGCTGGGTGCTAACTGCAACTGCCAGGTTTCGGGCTTCGGGTGGAAGTCGTGGGCTTCGAGTTGGAACTGCGCCGACTCAGAACCCGAAGCCCGAACCCGAAGCCCGGAACGTGGTGCTTGAACCGTCAGGCGAGATCGTCGGCGTTGCGCGCGTGGATCGTCACCAGTTCAATCACCGTCAGACGACGCACACTCTTGGGCAGTTTGAGAATGGCAGTGTCGCCGACCCCCTTGCCCTGCAACGCGAGGCCGATGGGTGAGGCCATCGTGACGTGACCGTCATGCAGCTCACCGGCATCGCCGAAAACCAGCTCGTAATTCTCCAGCTTCCCCGTCGCCTGATCCTGCACGACCACGCGCGAGCCGAGCCCCGCTTTGTCTGCGGAGATCTGCGCGATATCGATGTTGGCGAGCTTGGTGACGCGCCGCGTGAGCTGACCGAGACGCGCCTGCACGAACTGCTGGCGCTCGAGCGCGGCCTTGTACTCGCTGTTCTCCTTCAGGTCACCGAGTTCGACGGCCTTTCGGATTTCGTGCGGGATCGTGACGTTCAGCTCGAAACTGAGCTTCTCAACCTCACGCGCCATCTTGGCGATCAGTTCATCGAACATCGTCGTGCCTGCTGGGATGGCGGTCAGGTCGTCGCGCGAGTCGCGAACTCCTGTCCCGGAAAAAAGGCGAGCGCCCGGCCGTGGTACGGCCGGGCGCGCAAGAAACGAAATATGCCTCGGGCAGGGCCCGATGCAAACATGACGCGCCCGACTAATTTGGACGAGTGATCGAGCGCACCGAGCACGACGACGTGACGGCCTGGCGGCTGAGCTGGTGGCGGAGCCGCGTGGCTGGGTACAGCGTCTACGTGTACCTGATTCGCGGCGTTCTCATCGACACTGGCTTTCCCGCGGCTGAACGTGACCTGCTGCGACTAGTGCACGATCGCAAGCCACGGGGCGTTTTCGTCACGCATGAGCACGAAGATCACGCCGGAAACGTTCAGGCATTGGCCTCGCTGGGTCTGCCGATGGCGATGAGTGCACCCACGGCTGTCAGTATACGCGACGTGGCTCGCATCCCGCCCTACCGACGGTTCACCTGGCGATCGATGGACTCGCTCAGCGCGCCCGTCACGGAGTTTGCCGATGTGTCATTCACGCTCGAGCCCGCGCCCGGTCACAGTCCTGATCATCATGTGGTGTGGGATCATGAGACGGAGACGCTCTTTGCCGGCGACCATTTTCTGGGCGTGAAGGTGCGCATCGCCCACGCGCACGAGGACCCGCGAGAACACGTGCGATCCCTGCGCGCACTGCTCACACGCAGACCACGTCGCGTCTTCTGCGCGCATCGCGGCCTGTTGCCGCACGGCGCGGCGCTGTTGGCCGCCAAGGCGGATTGGATGGACGAGATGATCGGTCGCGTCGAAACGCTGTCCGCCGCAGGTCGCAACGTCGAGGAGATTCGACGCGAACTACTCGGCGCGCGCACCCGCACGCACTACGTCTCCGCCGGTGAGTACTCTCCCGATAATTTCGTGCGCGCGGTCCTGCGCAATGGATGACGCAGTCGGTGATGCGATGAAGTCGGCGACTGATCAGCGTGCGTGGACCGGTTCACTACCGCGCCGGCGTGTTCGCCGTCTGTGCCGCGTGTGCGTCGATCACTGCTTGCGCGGCTTCGGCGGGATCATCGGTGACCAGCAGCAAGTCCAGATCGCCCTTGGAGATCTTGCCTTCGCCCACGAGCCGCGACGAGATCCACCGCAGCAGTCCGGCCCAGTAGTGACGTCCAAAAAGCACGACGGGGAACTGAAAGATCTTCCCCGTCTGGATGAGCGTCAGTGCCTCGAACAGTTCATCGAGCGTTCCGAACCCTCCCGGAAAAATGATGAACGCATTCGAGTACTTGATGAACATCGTCTTGCGCACGAAGAAGTAGCGGAAGTTCACCAGCGTATCGACGTACGGATTGGCACCTTGCTCGAACGGCAATTCGATGTTGCATCCGACCGAATGACCACCGCCCTGCTTGGCGCCCTTGTTCGCCGCCTCCATGATTCCCGGCCCCGCGCCGGTGATGATGGAGAACCCTGCTTCGGCGAGCAATCGCGCCGTTTCGCAGGCCGCGATGTACTGCGGATCATCGGGACCCGTGCGCGCCGAGCCGAAGATCGTGACACCCTTGGTGATATCGGCCAGTGCGTCGAATCCTTCCACGAATTCCGACGTGATGCGCATGACACGCCACGGATCACTGCGCGTGAATGCACCCTGATCGCGCCCCGGCGATTGCAGCAGCTTTTCGTCTTCGGTGAGCGTGGGCAGATCGCGAATGGCCTGGTCCACGACACGCGGAAACTTGCGGCGAACGGCCGTAGCGCCGCTCGACACGAGCGCCTGCGCGTCGGGCTCGCGTCCCGCCTTGCGATGCCCCTCTTCCGTGCGCTCCATCAATCCTTCCAGCGAGCCTCGTTCGGCCACTGCACGATTGCTCGGCGATGCTTTCTTTCCCGTGATGGTACGCGGCGGTTTGCGTGCGACCTTCGCGGAGCTGGTGGACTTGGGCGCCGCTTTGGCGGACGACGGCTTGTCGGTCGAGCGGGGCTTCGCCATGAGTCGGGAATTGGAAGGAGTCTGCGGCTGCGCAGAAGTGTACGCGACCGTTCATCGGTATCGCCACCGCACGAACAGGTGAAACGACCGTCTACGCCGGAATGGGGACGGTGATGCAGCGCCTGTTGCTGGTGGTGGCCGATGGCGTGCGCCCCGACGTCTTGCGCGACGAGTTGGACGCCGGTCGCGCGCCCGCGATGTCGGCCCTCTGCGCACGCGGAGGACTGTACACGATCACGTCGTCATTTCCTTCGGTCACCGGGCCGGCGTACGTGCCGTTCCTGATGGGACGTCATGCGGCGACGGCAGGACTGCCCGGGCTTCGCTGGTTTGATCGCGCGCGCACGTTGCGTTGGTCGCCCGCACACACGCGCAGCTACGCCGGCATCGATATCTGGCATGTCGATGGTGACGTCGATCCGCAGATGCCCACGCTGTTCGATCTGGCGCAACCGTCGCTCTCCGGCATGAGCATGCTCGGTCGCGGTGCCAGCGTCGCGAACATCGGCCGATCTCTGCTCTGGACAGTGCGCGCGGCGATTCCGCACTTTCGTGGCGACACGCTGGGTTGGCGCGGTGTGGAACGCGCGGGGACGACGGAGTTTCTGCGCACGTTTGCGCGCGAGCGACCGCGATTTTCGGTGCTTGCCATCACCAGCCCTGACAAGTTCTCGCACAAGTTCGGCAGTGATTCACAACCGGTGCGGGACGCCATTGGTGACGTCGACGCCGCCATCGCACGCGCGCAGGAGATTGCTCGTCGCGATGGATGGCTCGATTCGCTGCGCATCTGGGTCGTCGCCGACCATGGACACTCGCCCGTTTCGCAGCACGATGACCTGCACGGCTGGCTCGAGGGGCAGGCGCTGCGCGTGCGCGCGCATCCGCGTCTGCACACGCGCCATCCAGACGTGGTGCTGATGGTCGGTGGCAACGCGATGGCACATCTCTACGTCGACCCATCCGCGCGCAGCCGGCACTGGTGGCCCACCCATGGTGCGCGCTGGGAGTCGTTGCATGATGCGCTGGTGCTTCGCGACCCCATCGATCTCGTGAGCGTGAGCGAGCGCGCCGATCGGGTGCGTATCTCTCATTCGGTGTACGGAACGGCCTTCGTCACGCGACGAGAGAAAGGGAGCAGCGTCGGCGGTGGTGCCAACGGCAGCGCTGGAACGCAAGCGAACGACAGCGCGCGCTGGGACTACGACGCCACACTGGGCGATCCCCTGCGACTCGGCGGATCGCTGCTCGACCTCGATGATCACGGTGCCTGGGAGGCGTGTGCGAGCTCGCCGTATCCCGATGCGCTCGTGCAGCTGGTGCAACTGTGCACCTCATCGCGCGCGGGCGATCTGGTGCTCTCGGCTGCCGATGGCTGGGATCTGCGGTCGCGGTTCGAGCCTGTCGCACATGTCTCCACACATGGCGCCCTGCTGCGCGCGCAGATGTCGGTCCCGCTGCTGCTCGACGGTCCCATTTCGCGCACACCGCAACGATCGGCCGACGTGATGCCGAGTGCGCTGGCGGCGATGGGGCTGCCGATTCCCGAGGGCCTCGACGGCCGGTCGTTCCTGTAGCGATGCTCTGGCCATCAGCCCACTGCAGTCGCGACTGTTGGTGTCGTACTATCGCCTGCGTAGTTTTTGAGAACCGTTCTCATATACTCCTTTGGTACTCATGTCGCTTCGTAAACTGCTGTTCTGGGGACATCTGGGCGTCGGCGTCGCTGCCGGCGTCGTCATCCTCATCATGTCCGTGACGGGGGTGCTACTCACCTACCAGCGCCAGATCCTGGCCCGCTCGGTGCGGAGCATGCAGACCGCTACCGTCGCCACCCCGCCGGGGGGCTGGCTGCCGGTTCGCACGCTCGCCGACGCGGTGGCGACTGCTGAGAAGGGCGAGCGACCGATCTCCTTGCAGTTCGCGCGCGATCCCGCGATGCCGGTGGCGGCAGAGTACCCGAAAGCACGTCAGATTTATGTCGACGGCCGGTCGGCGCAGGTACTCGGCGAGGCCGATCCGGCGCTCAAGAAGTTGTTCAACGATCTCATTCAGTGGCATCGGTGGCTTGGACTTACCGGCGAATCGCGCAACGCCGCCAAGTTGGTCTTCGACGGCGCGAACCTGTTCTTTCTGCTGCTGGTGATGAGCGGCGTGATTCTCTGGATTCCGCGTCCGTTCACCAAGCAACGGGCCAAGGCTGTCGCGTTGACCCGGCGCGGACTGAGCGGCAAGGCGCGCGACTTCAATTGGCACAACGTGGCCGGACTGTGGTTTGCGTTGCCGCTATTGCTGGTGGTCGGCTCCGGCGTGGTGATCTCGTACGGATGGGCCACGAACCTGGTGTACCGTGCGGTGCTGGACACTCCGCCGCCGCCTGATGGGCCGCGTGGCGCGGGTGCGGGTG
>CAYWCJ010000054.1:0-17925 GCA_964456595.1 uncultured Gemmatimonas sp.
CTCATAGCCCTTGGCCTTGAGGAACGCGTTGGCGATGGCGCCGCCGATCAGGATGTGCTCGGAAAACCCGGCCAGGAAATTGATGGTGTCGATCTTGTCCGCGATCTTGGCCCCGCCCATGACGGACACGACCGGCTGTCGCGGACGCTTGGTTTCTATGATCTCGCACGTGCGCTCGATGGCGGCCGCATCGGCGACCGACGTTCCGCCGAACTTGCAGACGATCACGGTTGTCCGAGTCCGGTGAGCTGGCCCGTCGCCACCAGAAGCTCGGCGTTGAGGATCGAACCGCCGGCCGCGCCACGCACCACGTTGTGCGACATCGCGACGAGGCGCAGATCGAACAGGTTGTCACCACGCACGCGACCAATCGTGACGGCCATCCCGTTTCCGGCGTTCACATCACGACGCGGCTGCGGCGCGTTGTCTTCGTCGCGCACGATCAGCGCGGGAGCGGGCGCACTGGGCAAGCCGCGCACCCCCGCAAACCCCGTCCATGCGCGCAGGGTTGCAATGGCATCCGCCGGTGACGGCGCGCGATCGAACGACACGGACAGGCAGACGGTGTGTCCATGTTCGACCGCGACGCGATTGGCGTGCGCGCTGGTGACGATGTCGGCGCTTTCGATGCGATCGCCGCGATACGCGCCGAGCAGTTTCACCAGCTCGGTCTCGATCTTCGGTTCTTCATCGCCGATGTACGGAATGACGTTGCCAAGAATATCGAGCGACGGCACGCCGGGATAGCCGGCACCGGACACCGCCTGCATGGTCGTCGCAAACACTTTGCGCACCCCGAACGCCGCGTGCAAAGGTGCGAGCGCCATCGCGATCACCGTCACCGCGCAATTGGCGTTCGTGACGATGCCGCCGGGCCATCCTCGCGCCGAACGCTGCGCCGCGAGCAGCGCGAGATGATCGCCGTTGACCTCGGGAATGACGAGGGGCACATCGGGTGCCATGCGGTAGTTCCTGGCGTTACTGAGTACCATGCGTCCGGCGCGTGCAAACGCAGCCTCGACGTCACCTGCCACCGACGAATCGAGGGCCGAGAAGATGATCGGTGCTTTGACCGCAGACGGATCGCACGCCTTGACCTGGAGCGACGCGGCGGCGGCAGGCATCGTGCCCTCCAGCCAGCGCGCCGCGTCTCGGTAGGAGCGGCCGGCGCTGCGTTCAGAAGCGGCGACTTCGACGAGATCGAACCAGGGATGTCGTTCGAGCAGCCGGATGAAGGCCTGCCCGACAGCACCCGTCGCGCCCAGCACGGCGACCGGCCAGCGGATGGATGGACTGGTCATGCGAGCAGGGTGCGGACGATGCGCTCGTAGGCACCCACTGACGCCTCGAGTTCGGCGACACCGATGTATTCGATCGGGGTGTGCGCGACGTGAATGGAACCTGGACCAAAGAGCAGCGGCGTGCCCCAACGATCGAGCAGCGGAATGTCGCTGGTGTACGCGACTGCTTCCACCTCGAACCCGTCGATGATGTGAAAATGCTGCGCCGGAATATGCGAACCCCAGATCAACTCGGCGCGACCCTTCGCCCACGCGTCGAAGGCGACGCGAACGGGCGCGACCTCACCGACAAGCCGGATCATGATCTCCGCCTCCGCGAGCCCCGGCACGATGTTCGCCTCGGTGCCGGCGCGGAGCACGCCGATGTTGTACGTGGTGGCGCCGAGAATCGGGTCGAACGGAAGTGCGATGGTGCGCAGTTCCGGCAACAGGTCGAGCAGCGGCTCGAGCGCGCTGCTACCGAGATGCGCATACGCCGAATGCGCCTCGCGACCGCGCACACGCACGATGACCCGCTGTGCTCCCTTGCCTCCCGACGCGAGCTTGCTCTCGGTGGGCTCACCGTTCACCAGCCACTTGCTGGTGGCGGGAAGGCGATTGGCCGCGCGCGCGCCCGGCGACCCTTTCTCTTCGCCCACCACGAACAGCAGGTCGACGCGATCTTCGCCGGCGTCGGAGAGTTGCTGCGCCGCGATCAACATGGCGGCGGCGATGCCCTTTGCGTCGGACGAACCGCGGCCATACAGCCGATCCCCCTCAAGACGCGGCGGTACGTACGGCGGTACCGTGTCGAGGTGCGTGGAGAGGGTGCCGCCACCGCCACGACGCGCGGCCCAGACGTTCGAGCGTCCGGGCTCCACTTCCTGCAAGGTGACGTTCCATCCGCGGGCCACGAGCCAGCGCGCGACGAAATCGACCGCGTCTCTTTCGCGACCGGTGGTGGATTCGAGAGAAAGCAGCTCGGTGGCGAGGGCAACGACGTCTGACATGCGCCAAAGATAGATCGCGAGTCTCGACGGCGCGCCCCCGCACCAACACCGGGCTTTCCGATGCGGGACTACACCGTGATGGCCAATCCGCGATAGATCCGCGCGCGATACCGGCTGTCTTCGGGCTCGGGGAGCGGTGCACTGGCCAGCAGCACGGCGTGCGCGAACCGCTCCTGCTCTTCCGCCTGTTCTGCCGCGTCGCGTGGCTCCTCCGAGCGCACTCGACGCGTGAGGTTGATCTGGTTGACGGGGACGTTGTGTACGATTCGTTCATTCTCGACGCCAAGCGTGGCCGTCAGTGCGTGCAGCGTCGTCTTCACGAAGTTCGCGAGCGCAAACTCCGCATGCGTCGGGCGCACCGGCACGTCCGGCGAGACCAGCACGAGTCGCACGTTATCCATCAGCGACACTTTGCGCGCGACGCGGAAGTGATGCGTGAGATGCGCCTCGACGAGCGCCGCAAACCCGTCGGCATCCAGCGCCTCCTTGCCGTCGTGATGCAGGATGTTGGACGGCAATGGCGTGAACGGAGTGGACACCACGGCCGCCGGTGCTCCGCCGAGCTGCAACGCGCTGTCCATCCCGCCTTCGAGGTCGTCGCCGACGACGATGTGCTCGATCCGATTGCTGTGGCGGACAATCTGCAGCATGGCCTGCACTTCCTTTGCCGCTTCTGCAGAGCGCGTGAGCAGAATGATACGACCGACATCGCCTTGCTCCAGCGCCAGTCGAGCGGCACGAGCCAGGTGCGAGGTGAGATACTCGCCAATCAGCCACATCGTCTGGCCCTTCATCTTGGCCAAGCGTTCGGGCTTCGCACGTCCGAACAGTTCCCGTTCGGTGATGGTGCGTTCCTGATGCAGACCGCCGGACGGCTGAAAGGTCTCTCCGCTCACCGCGCGATCGGAGAGAAAGAGGACCGTGGCGAGGGCGACCTCCACCTCCGTCGGCATGTTGCGCAGATGGAGCATGCCGAGCACTCCCTGGCCGATCTTCTTCGCTTCGCCGAGGATTTCGTCGCGCGAGAGGAACGGGTCGGCCGGCACCGGCAATGCGGCGAGCCACTCATCGCCAAAGCGCGCGCCAAGATCGGGCTCCTGGAGGAAGCGACCGGCCAGTCGGAGTCGCGCGACAAGGCGCTGCGCGATGGCGCGATGCATGAGTGAGCGGCCGGACGACGCCTCATCTTCGGTGGCGCGAGCGGCGCGCAGCACGCGATCGCAGAAGGCACGAATGGGCGCGGTCACGTCGCTGGACGAGGCAAGCGCGGCTGCGTCATTGAGGGCGAGCTGATTCAACAGGTCCCCCACGGACGCGCCAGCACGCAACGACTCGATGACGGCGGCGTAGAGGTTGTTGAGACGGCGATTCTCGAGGATCAGTCGGCCGCGACGTTCGAACAGTCCGGGCTTGCCACCAACGCCACGCAAACGATCGCCATCCACCGGACCCGGAGCGATGGCGTTCACTTGAATTTCAGGACCGACGAAACGCGCGAGATTCTCCGTGAGCGCGCGCTGGCCCGCCTTTGAGACGGCGTAATCGGCACGATTGGGATACGGCACGGCGACGTACTTCTCGCCTCCGAAGTACGACGACACGTTGAGGATGTAGCCCGTACCCTGCCGCTTCATGATCGGGACAACTTTTTCGATGAGCGAGTAGTTGGAGACGAGATTCGCGGTCAGCGTGTAGCGCCACGCGTCCACGTCCATGTCCACCACCATCTGTTCGGCACCGGCCACACCGGCGTTGTTGACGAGGTAGTCGATGCGACCGAACGTCTGCATCGTCGCCGTCACCGCGGCGGCCAAGGAGGCTTCAGTTGCGACATCGATGTCCGGAAGAATGGCGACGCGATCCTGCGCTTCGTAATAGCCGATGTCTTCAAGCTCGCGCACGATGCTCGTTCGCATCTCCTCCAGCTGATCGGCGCGACGCGCCACGAGCATGACGCGAGCGCCGGCGATCGCCAGTAATCGTCCGAGCTGCCCACCAATGCCGGCAGACCCGCCGGTGATGAGCGCGACCTTGCCAAGATGCAGTCCCATGAGCGACTCCATCCACCCAAAGATCGCGCGACGAGAACCGGTTGCTTCCACGATCGAGACCGGCAAGTACAGATTCACCTGGCGAATGCGACGACGCGTGTACAACAGTCTCGCGGCCTGCCCGGCCGCGAAGGGCACGTCTTCGGCGTCACGATTGCCCCAACGAATGATCTGATTGGACCACACCACGAATGGACGTTCACCTGCGCGCTGCTGTTCGCCCGATTCGTCGCGCCAGACCCGACACAGCTCTTCGGTCGCCGCACGCAACACGTCGCCGTACGCATTGCCGTGACCGTCGTCGCCATTGGAGAGGAACACGACGCGCGGTGCGGTGCGCAGCGTCGCGGTCTCCCAGGTGCGCGTGAGTGCACGCGCGAGGGCCATCATGCCAACCAGTTCGCCGTCGAGAAACGTGTCCACATCGCCGTCGGAGAGCGCGGTGAATGGTCCGCGAAAGCGCCACGCGCCGTACGCCGGCAGAATGATCGCGGACTGCAGCGTCTCACCACTCGCCGTGAGCTGGTCGAAAAACTCCTGCACCGTCGCGGGACGAGTACGATCGAGCAGCGAGACGCTGATGAGCTGATCGGCGGCGTCGATGCCCAACGCATCGACTGCGGCGCGGACCCCCTCTTCCGAGCCGAGCGTCAGCCTCACGGTGGCGCCGCACGCCGCCTGAACACGCGCCACGGCGATCGCGTCTGTCACCTGATCACCGGCGGCGACCAGCACGCGCACGCCCGTACCGTCGACCGTGCGCAGTTCGGGTCGCGACACCCACGTGCTGCGCGATTCCGGGCGCACGGTCATGCCGTGTGTCACCTCGAAGTTGTGCCCGTTGATGGCGGCCGACTCGTCGCTGGCGAGAAAAACGATGGTATTGGCCACGTCCGACACCGTTGGAAATCCCCTGCTCGGCGCCGTCTCGGCTGGCGATGGCTCATTCAGCGTTGCCGCAGCCGCGCGTGTCGCATCGAGCGCAGGGTTGCGCGCCAGCGTCATCAACCCGAGAAAATCGTCCGCCGTGGTGCCGCTTTCAGCCTTGCGCAAGGCATCCATCGCGGCGAACACGGTGCGAATGCGCGACGACTCGATGGGTCCGGGAAAGACGGTGTTGACGCGCACACCGCGCGCGCCGAGTTCAGTCGCGAGCACACGCGAGAAGGCGTTGAGCGCCGCCTTGGGCACGACGTACGCAGCCCGACCGTAGTACTGCGTGCGTGAAAAAATCGTCGACACGTTGATGACCGTGGCGCCGGCGTGCAGATGCGGCGCAACCGCCCGCACGAGGTTCCAGGCGAGGCCGAGCAGATTGCGCGCGGCTGCGCCAACAGTCTCTGTTTCGCTGATGCCCCGCGCGCGCAGCGAGTCGAGATCTTCGGCGAGGAGCGGCAGATCCTGCAGACGGCACTTCGGACCTGCCGTGCCGGCGTTGTTCACCAGCACATCGATGCGACCAACTTTCGCGATCAGTTCCGCGATTGCCACACGCACCTGTCCAGGCTCCGAGGCGTCCATGGGGAGTGTGATGATCCGCGCCGCGCTCACATGCAGCGTTTCGCGGAGGCTCGCCTTCGCCGCCTCAAGCTTCTTCTTATCGCGTCCGGACATCACCACCGTGGCGCCTTCCGTCAGGAAGCGGCGCGTGATCTCGGTGCCGATATTCCCTGCAGCGCCGGTGATGAGTGCCACCTTGCCGGCGAGACGACCGCGCGCCGAGCGACGCCGCTCCTTCGCCGCACTCGTCTCGGCTGATTCATCGGTGCGCACGTCAGTTCCCGTCGCTGCCGCCCTTGTCCGTGATTCCGTCATCGCACCGTCTCCATCGCCGCCCAGGCTTCGTAAAGTTGATCCACAGAACGCAATCCCAGCGCGGGCAGTGCGTGATTGACGACGTACGTGGCACCAGCATGCTTGTTGTCCCACATCGCCTGATGCGCCTCGGGGAGCGCGCTCCACGGCACCACCGTGGGCGGCGTGACCTCGAGCAAGCCCGCATCGACCATCTCGTTCATCCGTGTGACCTCGTACGCGTTGCAGAGATGGGTGCCAAGAATGCTGGCCGTTGGCATCAGGATGCGACGCTGTCGCGTCCACACCTGGGGGGCATAGAAGCTGTAGCGATGACCGCGCATACTCTCGAAGTAGATCACACGACCGGTGAACGGCTGGACCAGCGACGTCGACACCGCGAGCGCATCATGCCCCGCCCGCTCCATGATCAGCTCGGGCGCGCCACGCGGATTGTCGGCCGATCGGAGCATTTTGCCCACCGCACTGCCAAACGGCTTGATGGTGCGCTCCTGAAACGCGCGCACCGCTTCGCGAAAGGCGGCAGAGTCCTGTCGCACATCCGGAAGGGGCGGCATGGTGTCCGGCCAGTCGAATTCGCCGCCACTGCGACGCAACAGTTCTTCGATGCTCAACACACCGCGCACCGCGTCGCCAAACCCAAGTGACTGGACAAATTCCCGCTGTGCATCGGTGCGCGCCGCCACGCAGCATCGGGCGCCGCGGGATGCCGCAGCCTCGATCGCTTCGAGCCCTGCATCGTCCACCAGTTCACCCGCGTCCAGTCCGGCGCCGTAGTAGATCAACACCGCCTCGCCCGATCGCATGCGCGCGCGCCGCAACATTTCGACGGGTGAGACGGCGCCGTCCTTACCGGCGAAGGTGAAGTGATAGCCCGACGACGCACCGTAGAACGTCAGCGCGCCGCCGTTGGCGAGGAGTTGAAATGATCGTGGGAACGCCTGCTCGCCTGCATGCGAGACGACATAATCGGCGAGACGACCCTCGTGTTGGACGCGAAATGCGTCGAGCATCGGTTGCCCTTGCGCTTCCCAGGCGGCGATCGCTGCGGCGTCACCCGGCACCATCGTGAAGCAGTCGCGAATGTCGATGTCGCGCCGGTTGATCGCGCCACGCGCACCGTTGTTCCGCACCACATCCGCGCGATCCGCCGATGACACCATGCCGGTCACAGTGCATCCAAATCGCGCCGCACTCTTGAGCGCCTCGAGGCCAGTACCGGTCGCCGCGCCTTCGACAAACATCGTGCGCCCCGGCTCGAGCTTGAGCGTGGTGAAGAGCGCGCGAACGATCGTGCCAAGATTGAGGATGTACGAACCGCCAGCTTCGAGCGTGAGATCCTGTGGCACCGGATGCAGTTGCGGCGCCTGCACCGCGAGGAACTGTTGATGGCTACCCGTGCGCGATTCGTAGCCCTGAATGCGGAAGTCAGCCGACATCGGGTCACGCGCGGCAAATGGCGAGAGCAGTTCGCTCTGCCCCGAGTAGATCGCGACCAGATCGCCGACGCGCAACCGACCTTCGGCCTTGGCTTCGTCGCCGAGTGCCGCGACGAGGCCAATGCCGCCGGATCCGGTCACCTGCCAATCCTGATCGTGATTGTCGAACGGCGAGACGGGAATACCGGTAATGGCCCAGATGTCGTTGAAATTCACCTCCGACGCGAGCACATAGACCAACGCGTCGTTGGCTCCCGGCGTGTCCACCGGCACGATCAGCTCCCGTTCCGCCTCGATGGGTACGCCGTGTACAGGTGCGCCCGTGGTGGCGTCGCGCGCCACGCCAAGGCCGAACTGGTATTGTGGGATGGGGGTGAAGCCGGGATAGAACGGCGCTCCAACCGGCAGCAGCTCACCTTGCTCGATGAGCGACGCCTGCCGCGCGTCATCGAACTCCTCACGTCGACGGGTGGGCAGCGGTGCGCTGCGTCGATCGAAAAATGCCTTGATGCCACGCTTGCCGCCGTCGGGATCGATGACGGCCTCGGCGAAGAGTCGCGCCTCACGCGCCAGTCCTGCTTCGAGCCCGCGCGCCCAACCGGTGCGCACGGCGTCGAGCACGCGCGCGACGGCCGTGGCGCGACCAACGCGTTCCGCCTGCGCCACCAGTCGTGCGATCGGTTCCAGCGCGAAGAGCTCGTCGACCGGGAGATGTCCGGGTTGCTCCCACGCCAGCCGTCGCTCCTTGACCAGTCGAAAGCGCTTGGCCAGCGGACTTCCCGCGTCATGCACGAACGCGCGTGCCAGCGCCGATGCACGCGAGAGCACATCGGTGCCGTTCGTGGTCAGTTCGTCCACCATCCCGCTCGCGAGTGCCTCATCGGCGTTGACCTGACGTCCGCCAAGGATGACTTCCATCGCCGTGATGAAGCCCTCGTTGCCATCACGATCGGCCAGCAGTCGTGTGAGACGCTGCGTGCCACCGTAGCCGGGAAGCAGATTGAGCTTGATCTCCGGCTGTCCAAAGACGGCGGTGTGTTCGGCAATGCGATAATGACAGGCCAGTGCGAATTCGAGTCCACCGCCAAGGGCGACGCCGTTGATCGCGGCAATGCATGGCTTGTCCATGCGCTCGATCATGCGGAACGCCAGATGCGCCACGTTGGGCAACGGCAAGGCCTGCTCGATCGTGTGCATCTCGTCGAGCAACTGCCGGATATCCGCACCGGCCACGAACGACGATGTGCCGCTGCCGGTGAAGATCACCGCGCGCACGTCGTCCTGGCGCGAGAGATGCTCCACGACCGTGCACAGCTCATCGAGCGCACGCTCGTTGAGCGCGTTGACCGGCGGATTGGTGACCATCACGATGGCGATGCGCACACCCGCGCGCAGGGTGTGGTACTGCACGCGGAAGTATCGCCAGAACGACAGAATGCGCTGCGACTCACTGATGCGCTGCAGCGCACGCCACGCATCGATCACGCGCTTGAGCTCGGGGATCGACTCCGGATTGCGCAAGGTCGTCGTGTCGCCGACTGGTGCCCCTTCGACGAGCGCGCGCACCATGCGACGCATGTATTTGCCGCTGCGTGTTTCGGGAAAGGCCGCGACCTCGAGAAACTCCTCCGGTACGGCTACAGCGCCCTTCTCCGTTCGCACGAGCTCGGTCAGTCGACGACGATCATCCATCGTGATGCGCCGGCCTGGTGCCGCCGTCACGAAGGCGAGCGGTGTGAGCCCCTTTTCGCGATGCGGCGCGCCGATGACGATGACGTTGCCCACCGGCGAGTCGGGGTTGATCTGCTTGTCGCGCAGGATCGCACCCTCGATCTCTTCGGTGCCCATGCGATGACCGGAGACATTGATGACGTCGTCGCTCCGACCGTGCAGCGAGAAGCCGCCATCGGCGTGGCGAATGGCCACATCACCTTGCGTGTACGCCCAGCGTCCCTGCCAGCGCGTCCAGTACGTCTGGCCGTAGCGCGCGAGATCACCGCGCCAATCCGCGGCAACGTGATCGTCGCGCACCACAAAGCGCGCGGTATCACCCCAGATCGTACGCGCGAGATACGGATATGGCGCGGCGATGACGATCTCGCCCTTCTCGCCATCCTCGGCGCGACGGTAGGGAACGCGTCCGTCAGCATCAGCGTCACCATCGGGCAGCCAGACATCGCCGTCGATCCAGGGAAGCGGATACGTATGCGCGTCGGCGCGGAGCGGAAAGTCAGGGTTGCCGTAGAAGTGCGTCCACACGATGCCGCCGTGTTCGGTGGCCCAATACGAGTTGATGTACCACGGGCACATCAACGCCATCCCGAATTCCTGCACGGCACTTGACACCGGCTCCGCACAAAACGTCGAGACTCGCAACGAGGAGAGATCGTAGCGCTTGACGTCTTCGGCGTTCTGCGGATCGGACATCACCGCCTTGAGAAACGTCACGCCGGCCTTGAAGATGGTGACGCCGTAGCGTTCGATGATCGATGCGAAGCGACCCGCGCTCGGAAACACCGGCGCGCCTTCGGCCAGCACCGAGGTCACACGTGTGGTCAGCGCCGCGCTGATCATGTAGCTCTGCCCCGTAATCCAACCGGGATCCGCGACCACGTACATCACATCGCCCGGCCGCGCATCGAACGACACGCGCATCGTGCTGGCAATGCCGGCGACGTACCCGCCATGTACGTGCACGACGCCCTTCGGTTTGCCGGTGGAGCCCGAGGTGTAGATGAAGAAGAGCGGGAACTCCGCGTCCACCGGAAGCGGAGTGGTCGACGCCCAGATCGCGCGCACACACGACGCATCATCGAGCGCCGCCAGCGCGTCGATCGACGGCACGTCGCATCCCACGCTGCGTGCGCCCGCCAGCAACTCCGTATCTGCCTCGGCGAGCAGTGCGTGCGCCCACACGTCGCGGCCTTCGCGCCAGGGCACATCGGCCTGGCCCGTGTGGCGCACCACGACCACCCGCTCCACTCGGCTCTGCACGGCAACCAGCGCACTTGCCAGCGTCGTGCGGGCGCGACTGGCGGCCGTCGCATCGAGCGCGCCGGATTCTGTGAGTGCCGCCAACGCGCGACCGACACCGCGCATGACGTCACTGCGTTCGACGGTGATCTCGCCGGCGACTGCGCGCGACGCCTCCTCGATCACGCGTCTCGCGTCGGCCTCAGGCAACGCCAGCTGCGCGATTGCCGTCGTCACCGCAGCGATTGCCTGTTCGGCGGCGATGTATCGGTCGAGCGCCGGGTCGGTGTACGCCGCCTTGAAGGGAATGACCTGCGCGTTGCGATATCCGCCGTCGGCCGTGATGACGACGCGGGCTCCGGCATCGTACACCCGATCGGCCAGCGTCTTGTCGGAAAAGCCTCCAAAGACGGGTGTATAGACAATACCCAGCCGCTTCGCGGCTTCCGTCCAGGCGACCTGTTCAGGGATGTTGGGGAGATTCAGCGCAATACGGTCGCCCGCGTGCAAGCCGAGATTGCGGAGTGCAATCGCACAGCGCGCGACCTCGATGAGGAGACGCTTGCGGGAGAGCGGATACGCGACCACCGGCCCACCGCGCCCGCCATCGCGGGACTGATCCCATCGATCTCCCTCCACCAGAAACGCCGCTTCGTCGCCATGGCCAGCAAGGACGTGGCGATCGACTTCGTTGAAGCAGGCGTTCGTGCGCGCGCCGGCAAACCACCGGTAGAACGGTGCCTCGTCGTCATCGAACGCGCGGGCCCATGGCCGATACGAAGCGTCGTATGTGCTCCCCACGGAGGCACCCGTGCCCGCGTCAAAACCGCGCCACGCGCCGTCGCTGCCGAGCGCAAGCCAGGCATTGAGTGAGGCGTCAAACCAGTGGATCTCGCGGGCGGCAATCTCGCCGTGAAACGCACCCGGGTCCTCCCGTGCCGCGTGGTGAAGCCTCATCCAGTCGTCGCGCGAGCGGACCGTATTGAATTCTGCCGTCTGGGGAGTGACGGACATTGCAGTCATGAGTTTCTCACGCGCACGAGGACGGCCACGACACGGTCACGCCAACGCGGGAAAGGGCGGCGGCGTGAGCAAGCTCAGAATGTCGTGGCGCTATGTGATCAGCCGCACGTGTGCGGCGGAACGACTCAACTCAGAACGATTGCTGCACGGCCTGGCGTTTCGGCGGCGCGGATGAAACAGTCGTGCAACGCGCACGGCGATTCGTCGCGACTTGAGGCGCGCCAAACGGTACGACGTTAACGCGCGGCGAGGGCAATCGTTTCCGCCAGCTGCGCGTCGGTCCAGTCATCATCCCACCCCGGCGGGACCAAGGCGATCACCCGCTCCGCTCCGGAGTTGCATTCGATCGCCACGATGTTCGCGCCAAGCGCCGCCGCCGCCGAGAGGTAGTCGGCTGGCACAACGGGCATTTCCAGACAGATCCAAGTGATACCACGCGCGTCACGAACGGTTCGCATGCAGGCTCCAGAGAGGGTACCCGGAGTGGGTCTCGAACCCACACGACCTTGCGGCCACGAGATTTTAAGTCTCGCGCGTCTGCCAGTTTCGCCATCCGGGTGTTGAATCCGCAGGAGGTTACTGGCGGATGTTGACGAACGCCAGCATCGACTCGACGCTCTGCGCTGATTGTGCACGTGGCACAACACGATCGCGGTCTGACCTCTGGAGCGCCATTGGCTCCGCGCGTGGGGCATTCGGGTGGCGCGCGACCCAGACGAACCCCTTTCCGCGTGCGCACCCTCACTCAAGGTGCGCGCCCTCACCCCGACGCATCGGCCGTCCGTAGCGTCATTCTCCGGCAACTCCCCTGATAAAAGCGGGAAACGGGACTCGAACCCGCGACCCCAACCTTGGCAAGGTTGTGCTCTACCAACTGAGCTATTCCCGCGAGGATGGCAAGCTAGTGAGCGTGGTACGGCCGTACAAGCGGACGGCGAAGTGCCGAGCGCGTGGTCGCGCAGGTGAGGTGCACCACGCGCACCGGCACGCGCACCGGCACGCGCACCGGCACGCGCACCAGCAAGCGCACACGTCGCGTGCGCGTCGACGGTTACCCTCGCAGACCGAGGGCGTGTGCGGCATACCAGAGCGTGTGCGCCAGCAGACCGGCGAGTGCCGCGTCACCGCCGTTGGCCACGGCGCGCCCCGTGTCATCCACAAACTCCGCGGCCACGCCGTTGTCGAGTGGGGCGCGACGGAGCCACGCCAGCACTTCTGTCGCATCGGGACCGAGCAAGCGTGCCAGTTGCGGAAGCAACGCGCCCGTGTCCTCACTCACGGCGCGCACGGAGCGGCGATAGAGCGAGTCCTCCCGATCGAGCGCCTCGTACAACGGCAACCAGAGCAACGAACCGACCGGATCGTCGTCCAGCGACGCGCCGCCGACGAGGTCAATCGCCGATGCGAGACGCGCCTTGCCGGCGCGATCGACGGCGAAGTGCCGACGGAGTGCCGCACGTACGGCCGCGGGGTCTTCCACTGCGTTGGCTGCTTCCTCGTCGAGTGTGCGCTTGAACACATCGAGCGCGAGCGCCACGACCGCATTGCCATGCAACGTGAAGGGCATTGGTGCGGGTGCGCCCGATGGCATCACTTCCGTGGAGTAGAGCGGAATACGCTCATCACGTCGGGCGGCAATGTCGTCCGCGGCCAGATACAGTGTGTCGGCGACGACCGGTTCTTCGACGATCTGTTCGTCGTTGGACTCGCGGATATACCGATCCGTGGCAATCGCGAATGCGGCCGGTCCTTCGATGGTGAAGCCGGGCTGAAAGAGCGTGCCGTCGAGATAGTGCACACCCTGCCCTGGCGCATAGCCGTGCAACTCGCACGCACGCACCAGCAGTTCGCGCGCTAATCCGGTGTCCGCCAACTGTACGGCCGGGAGCGTCCACATCAACGCTTCCCAATCACGCACGGTGCAACCCGCTGCATGCCACGGCGCGCGCGATCGAACGAGGTAGTAGTGCGCGTCATCGAGCGCGCGGCCGACGCCATAGAAATAGGCAAACAGCAAGTTGCGATTGACGAGTCGGTCCATGCCGTCGCTGCCCGTGGACTGCTCCATCGTGGAGAGCGCTTCGCGGGTGGCCGTCAGCAGCGCACGCCATCCCCGACGCCGCAGAACGGCGACGGTCGCCTGTGCGCCATCGCGCTCGGGTCCGACGGCGAGATAGAACGCCACCTGCACGGCGCCTTTTGCGGGCGCCACCACATCGCGACGAATGGCAAACGGTCGTGGATCGCGCGACGCATGCGTCGGTGCTTCGAGTCTCGCCGGTCCGTCGCTGCCGATAGCGAGTGCGGCGAGCCCCGGAATCGCCGCGCCTTCCAGCAGCAGAACGTCCTCCAGGCCGATGCTCACCACATGTTCGTCATCGAACGGCCGCGGCGTTCGCACGCGCTGCTGGCGGTGGCCGAGTGTACCTTCCAGCGCGATCTCGACGGGAACGTCGCGATCTCCGCGGTTTTCGACCGCCAGCGTATAGACCGCGCCGGCCATATCGGCATCGCGGCCATACGGTGCGAAGACCGTGCCGCGGACGACCAGCTCGCCGACCGTGCAGGTGAATGTCGGCAGCCATCCAACCGCCTGTTCCCACGCGATGCCTTCGGCGGCGAGAGTGCTCACCACGCCATTCACCCGCAGCACGGGTACGCACAGGGGCGTGCCCGCTGCACGTTCAAAGCCCGCCGCCCCGGCGAACTCGATCGCTGCACGCGCGCCGCGATGCAGCACGCCAATCCCGTGAATCGCGCCGTCGGCGGGATTGATGCACGGGAGCGTCAGCCAATGGTTGCCGGTGAGCTGCCAGGGAACGGAAGGAATCTGCACATGAACTCGCGAGGGAATCGTCAGCGGAACGGCAAGGGAACGTCATACACAGAGCGGGGTTTCGTTGACGCCCCCCCGACCGTCGGCTAATCTAGCCGGTTCGCTTCGCACAGGCCCCAGACCCATCGCATGGATTTGTTCTCCGCATCGCGCTGCCGTTCGCCGCATCGTTGGCCGTCGCGCGTCGCGCTGGCGGCGGCCATGACCGGAGTGCAACTCCTGCTGCAACTCCTGGTGCAACTTCCGGCGTCGCTGGTCGCCGCGCCGGTCCTCGTTGCGCAGGCGGTCAGTGGTGTCGGAGACGATGCGGTGCCCGTGCCCAAGGGAGGGATGCGTTTCCGTGTCGGCGGGCTCTGGAACGACTACACCTCGGTGTACGCGCCCAACGCGGAGGGTTCGTACAAGCAACGGCCGCTGCTGGCACCGCTGGCGACGAGCAGTCTCGATACGCGCGCCTTTCCGCAGCTTTCGGCGATTCAGGCGGGCATCCGCACGCTGACCGCACGTCCCGACTACACGCTCACGTTCGGCACCTTCGAAGCGGTCGGTGATGTGCGCCAGAGCACGGTGCCTTTCGCACTCGACATTGGCCTCACGAAGCGAGTTTCAGTTGGCCTGCTCGTGCCGTACGTCGAGTCACGCAATCGTGGGCAACTCGTGCTGAATCGCGCGGGCACCAGCGCCACCGTCGGACAGAACCCCGCGTTCTCAACGACCGCAGGTACGACGGCAAGATCAACGAACGGCGCGGTGCTGCGACAGCTCGCACTCGCCCGCTCGCAACTCGCGGCCGACATCACGCGATGTGCCGATCCCGTGGCGACGGGGTGCGCGGCCATTCGCGCTGATCCGGCCGGCGCCCAGGCGTTGCTGGTGCGGGCGCAGAATGCACAGGCGGCCGTGCAAACGGTCTATGGGGACAGCGTACGCGGCGCATCTCCAGTGGTGCCGATCAGCGGGTCGGTCACCCACACGTCGATCGTGTCAACGATCGGCGCCATGCGTACCGCGTTTGCCGGGTTCGGTGTGACCAGCATCGCGCAGGGGATCGCCCCGGCGCCGGCCACGATCGTCTATGGACCCGGAAGTCTGCCGGCGATCGCGGGTGACACGCTGTTTGGACTTCGCTACAACACGATCGGAAGTACGCGACGCGCCGGTATCGGAGACGTCGATCTGACCATCACCGGACTGCTGCACGACACGTTCAACGCCGATCAACAGCGGCGGCTCAACAATCGGGGGCGCGCCTGGCGCTCCGCGCTGACGGCCGGTTTCCGTTTTGGTAGCGCGGGTGCCAATCGCGTTGAGGATCCGCTGGACGTCCCGATCGGCGATGGTGCGAGCGCGCTGCTGTTGCGCAGTACGACCGACTATGTCGCGAACCGATTTTTCTGGATCAGTGGAACGGTGCGCGTC
This sequence comes from uncultured Gemmatimonas sp., assembly GCA_964456595.1. Taxonomy (GTDB): domain Bacteria; phylum Gemmatimonadota; class Gemmatimonadetes; order Gemmatimonadales; family Gemmatimonadaceae; genus Gemmatimonas. The sequence goes on from CAYWCJ010000054.1 coordinate 15,847, forward strand.
GTGCGGCCCTTGGGCGACGATGTCGCGGTGGCGTTGCCGCTCCCGACGGATACGACGCTTTTCAATCCGTTCAGCATCGGGAGCGCCAGTCGCAGCCTCGGACAGCGCACCGAGATCGAAATCGCACCTCGGCTGATGTTCGGAGAGTTCTTCGGCATATCGGGCGCGTACCTCTACCGGCGCGTTGGCTCCTCGACGCTCACGCCACAAGGGAGCACCGGCGTGATCGATTGCGCCCTTGGTGCTTTCTGCCCGTCGGTGGTGGCGCAGACGGTTGCTGCCTCGTCGATGCAGGCTCTGACGATCGGTGCGTCGTTTTCATCGCTGGCCAGTTACCTGCGCCGCGGCGCAAAGTGGCCGCTGGAGCTGCTCTTCTCGCACACGGCGTCGTTCACCGGCTCCGGTGGCATCCAACCGGTGTCGGCGATCGACCGTCTGGAACTGCGGATCTACCGCGGGTTTCCGCGCCGCTGACGCGTGGTCGGCCGCACGTCGGTCACGTCTGCTGTACCGCGTTCCAGCAGCTCGCGTGCGTGCGCCCGACTGACTTCCCGATCTGAATCACCGCCCAGCATGCGCGCGATCTCCACGACGCGCGATTCGTCGGCGACGACTTCGGTGTCTGCCGTGGTGACGGTGCCGACAGCGCTCTTGCGAACGACGACGTGGTGATGCGCGCGTGACGCGATTTGCGCGAGATGAGAGATTGCAAGCACCTGATGATGACCGGCGACGCGTCGCATCAACGCACCCACTTCCCACGCGACGGCGCCGCCAACCCCGGCATCGACTTCGTCGAAGACGAGTGTAGGAACCTGCTGCAGCCGGGCCAGCACCGTGCTCAGCGCGAGCATGACGCGCGCGAGTTCGCCGCCGGATGCGATGCGGCCAAGTGGTCGCGCTTCGCTGCCGGCGTTGAGTGCGGCCACAAAGAGGACGGTTTCGGCACCCGTCGCGCCGATGTCGTCGTGTGGTACAAGCGAGACGCTGAATCGACCGTCCGGCATACCCAGTTCGGGGAGCAACGCCGACACGGCCGACGCGAGGCGCTGCGCGCCCGATTGTCGCAGACGCGTGAGTTCGGCGGCGATTTCAACCAACTCGCCTTCGGCAGCGGCCCGTGAGGCAGCGATGGCGTGCAGATCGAGCGATCCACCGTCGACGAGATCCAGTTCTTCGCGCGATGTACGTCCCATTTCCTGCACGTCGGCGAGTGTGGGGCCGTACTTGCGCACGAGGGCGAGCACCATGTCGCGACGGGCCTCGAGACGGCGCAGTCGTTCCGGATCGCCCTCGATCCCTTCGCCATACTCCTGCAGCTCGCGCGCGAATTCGTCGAGCGTGTAGACGGCGCCCTCGAACGTGCTCTGCCAGCGTGCCGTATCCGGGTCGATGCGAACGAGCGCGTGCAGTGCTCGTCGAACGGCACCCAGTCGGGTCAGTGCCGCATCTTCGTCTCCGCTGATCGCATCTGCCGCTTGTGACGCGAGCGAGCGCAGCTCTTCCGCGTGTGCCAGCCGCCGCACTTCCGATTCGATCGACTCTTCCTCGCCGGAGACGAGTTGGGCGTCTTCGATCTCGCGTACGACAAAGCGCAGATAATCGGCGCGCCGTTCGGCATCCTGTCGGCGACGTTGGAGTTCACGTTCGCGTGCACGCAGCGCCGAGCGTTCGGCGAAGGCATCGGAGACGCGTTCGCGAACGCCGCCGGCGCCGACGAACGCATCCAGCACATCGCGCTGGTGGTCGCCCTCGATAAGCTGACGCGACTCGTTCTGGCCGTGCACGCTGACGAGTCGGGCGCCCACTTCGGACAGCATGGCCGCGGTCACCGGCGAGCCGTTGATCCAGGCGCGCGAGCGACCGTTGGCCCCGATCTCGCGTTTCAGCACGAGCAGGTCGTCATCGGCCTCGATGCCACGTTCGTCGAGCAGCGCACGCAGCGACGGCAACTGTGATGCGTCGAAGACTCCTTCCACTGCCGCCTTCTGTGCACCGCTGCGCACGCGATCGGCCGCCGCTCGCTCGCCGAGGAGGAGGGCGAGGCTGCCGACGATGAGCGACTTCCCTGCCCCCGTC
>CAYWCJ010000055.1:0-1264 GCA_964456595.1 uncultured Gemmatimonas sp.
GATCCGCTGGGTGCGCTGGTGCTCTCGGTGGGCTCGCTCGCCTGGACCGCCGGCTCGCTCTTCTCGCGCACCGCACAGATGGCCAAGCCGGCGTCGGTGGCGATCGCCATGCAGATGCTGGTGGGCGGCGCGATGCTCCTCGCGCTGGCGTTGGCGACCGGGGAGATCAGCGGGCTGTCGAGCGGACCCGCCATCAGCGCCCGATCAGCACTGGCGGTGCTCTATCTCATCGTGTTCGGATCGCTGGTCGGATTCAGCACGTACATGTGGCTGCTGGGCAAGGCGAGTCCGACCGCGGTCGGTACCTACGCGTACGTGAATCCCGTCGTCGCCGTCCTGCTCGGCGTCGTGCTGCTTGGCGAAACGCTGCCATCACGGGCGATGCTGGCGATGTTCGTCATTGTGGGTGGCGTGGCACTGGTGTCGTTGGCGCCGCAGTTCAAGCGACGCTGAGTTCGAGTCGCGGCAGGCAGAGCGGCTTCGCGTCGACAGCGAGTCGCTTCGACACGGATGCACGACTGACGAGCCGACGACACGCCCCCACGAATCCTCAGCGATGGAATCGGCGTACGGAGATTCGTCCTCGTGGGCGACATGGCCGACCGGGCAACGCAGCATCTCAACCATTTCGCGGGGAACGCCGGCATGCGCTCGCACATCAAGATCGTCGCCATCGTCAACATCCTCTACAGCGCGCTCGGTCTGTTGAGTGCGGCCGCTGTGCTCATGGGCGGGATTTTTGGAGGCATCTTCTCGGGTGGCCTCGTCGGCTTCGTCGCTGGAACGGTCGCCGGCCTCGTGGGCGCTCTCGTCCTTGGTGCGATCAGCCTCTTCGGCCTCATTGCCGGCTTCGGCTTGCTCAACCATCAGCAGTGGGCTCGCTACGTCATCGTCGCGGTGTCGGCCTTCCGCCTCTTCAAGTGGCCCGTCGGGACGATCTTCGGGGCGTACTCGCTCTGGGTGCTGCTCAACGACGAAACTCAGCGGGAGTTCGCCTCGGCGCTGTAGTTCAGTTCGGTTGGTGGCACAGCTCCCGATGGCCCGAGCAACCAGCCGCGACTGACGGGAAAACACCGCGAATCGCTCCCATCCGATTCGCGGTGTTTTTGCGTTGGCTCGCACCGCGCGGTTTGTTGGATGCCGGCGCTGATGCGCCGCTCTGGCGGTCACTACGCGGCCCGACTACCCTATGCGGCGTGTCTCACCTCCGGCTGCCATGAACTCTGCGATATCCGTGGCGACATCCGGGGCGACATCCGGGGCG
>CAYWCJ010000055.1:1364-17592 GCA_964456595.1 uncultured Gemmatimonas sp.
GGCGACATCCGGGGCGACATCCGGGGCGCAGAACGACCCGACGCCCGCACGCGCAGCGCCGCCGCCACCCGTTCAGCATCTGAGTTCGCGGCACCGGTCGAGGCTTGGCGAATTGGCCAAATGCCTCCTGCATGGCGCGCCACCGTCCAGCGAGACCTTGGACGCACTCGTTGCCCGTTGCGACGCCCGGCTGGCGTCGCTCGCCCCGCACAAGCGCACTGAACTCGGACTTGCCATCTCATTGCTTGGTGGACGCGTCGGGGTGTTTCTGGCCATCGGGAGACCCGTGCCGTTTCGGTCGCTCGACAACGCGACCCAGACCCGCTGCTTCAACGCCTGGGGGCACTCCCGCATTCCGCAGTTGCGCTCGGCGTATCAGGCCGTGCGACGCCTCGTGCTGGTGGTGCACTACGCACGTCCTGAAGTCACCGCCGCGACCGGATACGCCGGACCGCTGCAGTCGCGCGCCCCGCAGGCGACGTGGGAAGGTCCGCTGGCCGGAGCGCACACCGACTTCGAGCCGGTGCGTCGTGGTCCGGCGGTGTCAACGAGTGCCATCGTGTCGCGGCCGGTGCCAACGGGCGTCGTGCGCGCGTGTGATATCGGGCGTGACCTGCATCGACGCGCAGATGTGGTGGTGATTGGCACCGGTGCAGGCGGCGCGGTGGCCGCGCAGCGACTCGCCGAGTCGGGGTATGAAGTGGTGATGCTCGAGGAGGGTGGGTACTTCACCAACGCGGACTTCAACGAGCAGGAAGCTGCGCTCACGGAGCAACTGTACGCCGATGGCGCGATGCGTACGACCGACGATCTATCCGTGGCCTTGCTGCAGGGATCCGCGGTCGGCGGTTCGACGCTGGTGAACTGGATGATCATGCTGCGCACACCGACGTTCGTCCTCGAGCAGTGGGCACGCGAGTCGGGTGTGTATGGCATGTTGCCACACGAGATGTCACCGGTGTTCGATCGCATCGAGCAGGAGGTGCATGCGCGCCGTGTTCCCGACGATGCGCATTCGGCAAACAACCGCATCGTGCTCGATGGCGCCGCCGCACTGGGTTGGCATGCAGTCCCGGGCGCGATCAATGCGCGCGACTGCATTCGTTGCGGGTTCTGCGGCGTGGGATGTCGACACGATGCCAAGCAGTCCACGCTGGTCACCTTTGTTCCCCGCGCGCTGGCCAAAGGCGCGACGCTCTACGCCAACGCGCAGGTCACGCGCGTCGAAGTGCGCGAGCGCGATGCGGGCGCCGGTACGCCACCGCTCAAGCGCGTCCATGCCACGATGCGCGACCCGCGATCGGGCGTCGCACGCGCACTGGCCATCGACGCACCACTGGTGGTGATTGCAGGCGGCGCCGTGGGCACTCCAGTATTGCTGCAGCGCTCCGGCATGGGTGGAGGCGGTGTGGGAAACTGGCTGCGGTTGCATCCTACCACGGGGCTCTTCGGTCGATATCCGCGCGACATCATTGCCAGCACGGGGATTCCCCTCAGCACGATGTGCGACGAGTTCATTCGCTGGCGGCAGACCGACTATGGATTCTGGCTCGAGTGCCCGCCCATGCATCCGTCGTTCACGGCCGCCGCGATCCCGGGGTTTGGCGCCGCACACGCCGACCGCATGCGGGAGTTGAACAAATTCGGCGTGCTCATTGCGCTCACCCGCGACGGTGCGGAGACCAGCACGTCCAGCGGAAGCGTGCGCGTGGACCGCCGCGGTCGCACCCGCATCGACTATCGTCTCACGCCCTCCGATCAACAGCGCGTGCGTGCCTCGATGCACGCCGCGGCGCAGCTCCACCTCGCCGCGGGAGCGTCGGAGGTCCAGACGTTGCATACCACACCGTTACGTATCCGATCCGGAAGCGATCTGGCGCAGATTGACGCCGCGTCGCTGGCGCCCAACGATGTGGGCCTGTTTTCGGCGCACGTGAACGGTACCTGCCGCATGGGCACCGATCCGCGCACCAGCGGAGCGACGCCGGACGGCGAGCGCCATGGGGTACGCGGTCTGTACATTTCCGATGGGTCATTGCTGCCAACCGCGCTCGGCGTGAACCCGCAGGAAACCATCATGGCAGTGGCGACCGTGCTCGCCGAACGTATGGCGACGCGGCATGCCGGCATCACGCGCGGGTGATCATGGAGCAGACAGCATGAGCGGCAAAGGCGAGAAGAAACGACGACGCGCGCTCGATGCGTACAGTCGATTGCAGCGCGCAGCGGCGCTTTCGGCGGCGGCGGTCGAGGCAGAGATACAGGCGTTCGGACTCTCCGCATCGCAATACGGCGTGCTCGACACCCTGAACACCCGCGGCTCCGTGCATCAGCAGGAGCTCGCCGAGGCGCTTGGCCGCAGCAAAGCACAGATGACTGCGATCATCGACACGCTGGAGGGCAAGTCGCTCGTGCGCCGCGAACGGCACGCCACCGATCGTCGCTACATGACCATACATCTCACGCCGGACGGAGTGCGTGTGCTGGCGGAAGCCACGCCGCACCGCACCGCCGCCATCGTCGAGCTGATGAGCGGTCTCACCGGCGATCAGCGTGCGCGTCTCGCACGATTGTGTCGTCGCTTGCTGCGCGTGCTCGACCCCACCGACGACTCCGATCCGAGCAGCGACGAGACCGATGATGCGGAGCCCGTGGGCGTACCCGCCGCCGTCATCCTGCCACACAGCCAGTCGGTGCAGGATCGGAAGCCGGACGCCAACGTGGACGGCGCGTCGGATGGGACGTCGGCAGACGCGGTCATCGATCCTGTTGAGACACCAACTTCCTGATCCTGCGGCGTTTGTAACGCGCGCGTTCTTTGTTCTCTCCCTGACATCACGCCCATGCCGGGTCGGCACTTTCTCCAGATTCCGGGTCCCACCCCGGTTCCCGAACGTCTGCTTCGCGCCATGCATCGCCAGCAGGAGGATCATCGGTCGTCGGCCTTTCCGACGCTGACGCGATCCATCCTCTCGCGACTGCCGCAGATCGTCAATCAGACCAAGGGACAGGCGTTCGTGTTTCCGGCTTCAGGCACCGCGATGTGGGAGGCCGCGTTGGTGAACACGCTCGATCCCGGCGCGCGATTGCTGGCAATCCGCTTCGGACAGTTCTCGCATCTCTTCATCACCACGGCGCGCGCGCTCGGCTACGCGGTCGATGTCATCGAAGTACCGTGGGGCGAAGCGGCCCCCGCCGACAGGATTGAAGACGCTCTGCACGCCGATGCTGCACACGAGTATCAGGGCCTGCTGCTCGTGCACAACGAAACCGCGACTGGCGTGACGAGCGACGTGGCCGGTGTGCGGGCGGCGATCGATCGTGCGCAACATCCGGCGCTGTTGTACGTGGATGGTGTCAGCTCCATCGCCAGTCTCGAATTTCAGTTCGATGCGTGGGGCGTGGATCTCGCCATCACCGGATCGCAGAAGGGCTTCATGCTGCCCGGTGGACTTGGTATTCTGTACACGAGCGAGAAGGCGTTGGCGCGTGTGGACAGTGCCACCACGCCGCGCGCGTACTTCGACCTGCGTGCGATGCGCGTGCAGAACGCGAGCGGCTATTTCCCGAGCACGCCGGCGCTCTCGTTGCTCTTTGGTCTCGACGAATCGATCACGATGCTGCTGGAAGAAGGGATGCCGGCCATCGCCGCGCGTCATCGACGGCTGGCCACCGGCGTGCGGGCAGCGGTGCGCGCGTGGGGGCTCACGCCGTGTGCACGTCGACCGGAGATCGAATCGGATACACTCACCGCTGTCGTGATGCCGGACGGGATGGACTCGTCGCGCGTCGTGGAGATCGCCTTCAAGCGCTACGATATCTCGCTTGGCGCCGGACTCGGCGAAGTGGCGGGCAAAGTGTTTCGCATCGGGCACCTCGGCGACACGAACGCACTGACCCTGGCCGGTGCGTTGGCCGGTGTGGAGATGTCGCTCGCGGATGTCGGCGTACCGCTCACGCTCGGCAGTGGTGTCGGTGCCGCGCTCTCGCACTGGCGCGTTCCGGCGTGAGTGACCGTCCGATTATCGCGGTGACGCGCAAGCTCACGCCGGCGGTCGAGGCAGCCATCGCCGCACGCTACGACGCGCGTCTCAATCGCACCGATGTTGCGCTCAGCACCGAGCAGATGACGCAGCTCATGCGACAGGTGGACATCGTGTTGTGCACCGTCACCGACCAGATCCGCGCGGAGCATGTGAGCGGTGGCGGCGTCCGCACGAAACTGCTGGCCAACTTCGGTGTCGGGGTCAATCACATCGATCGCGAAGCGATGTCGCGGGCTGGGGTGGCGATCACCAACACGCCCGATGTCCTCACCGACGACACCGCGGATGTCGCGCTGGCCCTCATTCTCATGAGCATGCGGCGTCTGGGCGAAGGTGAGCGACATGTGCGCACCGGCGCGTGGTCCGGGTGGCGCCCGACGCATATGCTCGGTCACAGTGCGCGAGGCAAGACGCTGGGCATCATCGGCTATGGTCGGATCGGTCGCGCACTGGCACGACGCGCCTCCGCCGCGCTGGGCATGCAGATCATCTGGTACGCACCGCGCGCGCCGCGCATCGACGACCCGACAATCGATGGCCCGGCCGGTGCCACCCGCGTGGACACCCTCGAGGAGCTGCTGACGAGCGCCGATGTCGTGTCGTTGCACTGTCCGGCAACGGCCGACACGCGACACCTCATCGACGCGGAGCGATTGGCGTTGCTCAAGCCGACCGCGTTTCTGGTGAACACGGCGCGTGGTGACATCATCGACGAGTACGCGCTGGCGCACGCGCTGCGTGAGCGACAGATCGCGGGCGCCGGACTCGATGTCTATGAGTTCGAGCCGTCGGTGGTCGCCGAGTTGCGCGACCTGGAGAACGTCGTGTTGCTGCCGCATCAGGGGAGCGGAACGGTGGAGACGCGTGATGCGATGGGGATGCGCGCGCTCGCCAACATCGATGCATTTGTCGCCGGTACCGTACCGCCGGATCTGGTGCGGCCGGTTTAGCAACGCGACTGTCGTGTTCGCGTGATCATGCGCGCCGACTTCCCTGCGACGCGCCTCACATTACGTTGTGGATGCGATGACCATCCACGCCGGCGTCCCCGACGACCTCGCCAACACTCCGCTCGAACCGCAGCGGGTAGGCTCGCTCGAGCACTTCCCAGAAGTGCGATCGCGTTTTCTGCCGCACGTGCACGATCTCGTGGTGTGCCTGCCACCGGGCTACGAGCACGAGCCGGATCGCGCGTATCCCGTGCTGTATCTGCACGATGGGCAGAACGTGTTCGACGACTTTCCCATGTCGCCCTTTGGCGTGCAGTGGGGCGCTGACACGACCGCGCGCGCGCTCATGCACGCCGGCATCATCGAGCCGATCATCCTGGTGGCGATCGGCAATGCCGGACGCGATCGCATCGACGAGTACACGCCCACCCGCGACAGCACGCACGACGCGGGCGGCATGGCCGATCGCTACGGACAGATGCTCGTCTACGAGATCAAGCCGTTCATCGACAAGCGCTATCGCACCAAGCCTGGGGCGCGCGACACGGGTCTCGTTGGCAGCTCACTCGGCGGATTGCTCACGCTGCATCTCGGACTCACCCACAGTGCCATCTTCGGCAAGCTCGCGCTGTTGTCACCGTCGGTGTGGTGGGATGATCGCTGGATCGTGCGTCAGCTGAGCGCCAACAATGATCGTCGGCCGTCGCTCGCCATCTGGCTGGATGTGGGCACCGGCGAACCACGCATGCTCAAGGGCACGCAGCTGTTGTATCGCATGTTGGTCCGGAAAGGCTGGACACCCGGAGTGAACCTGCATTATCTCGAAGCGGAAGGTGCCCGGCACGAGGAACGTGCGTGGGCCGAGCGCACCGGTCTCTTCTTGCGATTCCTGTTTCCAGCTCACTGACGCGCGTCCTCACTCGTCCTCTGCACCCGGCTCGACACATGGATCGATTTGGCGGCTTTGCACCGAAAGCAATGACGTTCCTCCGCGGACTGACCAAGAACAATCGCAAGGAATGGTTCGAAGAGCATCGCGCTGAGTACGAGTCGCTGCTCAAGCAACCGCTCGCGCAGCTCATCGAAGAAGTGGATGTGCGCCTGGCGACGCTCGCGCCCGAAATCATCGGCTCACCAAAGAAGTCGTCGTTCCGCATCCATCGCGACGTGCGCTTTTCGAAGGACAAGTCTCCGTACAAGACCCATGTCGCGTGCTGGTTCTTCCATCGCGACGCCGGCCACGGCGTGGGCAGCGAGGCGGCACACGGTGGTGCGGGCTTCTACTTCCACATGGCGCCGACCGGCTCATTCTGCGGCGGAGGAATCTGGATGCCGCCGCGCCCGGCGCTCAACAAGCTGCGTCAATCGCTGGCAGCTGATCACGAAGGCTTTGCGGACATCGTGCTGTCGACGGCGTTCAAGCGTCGCTTCGGCACGCTCGATGAAGAAGCGATGCTGACGCGAACGCCCCGCGGTTTCGACGCCGATCATCCGGCGGGCGCCTGGTTGCGATATCAGTCGTTCACGGCGGGATGCGCCTTGCGCAACGACGACGTGCAGAGCGCCAAGCTCCCCGACACGCTCGCCAAGCACTACGCCGCGATGACGCCCTTCATTCGGTGGCTCAACAGCGCGCTTGGACTCAAGCCGTCCGGCATGCGGTGAGCGGATGGACCAGCGTCGATAGCGCCGTGCGCACCAGCGTCATGCACCGAAGCAGCACCGCACCAGTCGCATTGCTTGCCGCGACGCTGATGGCGTGCGCGTCAGCGCAAGCGACTTGGCCTGCGGCGCACGTCACTTCGGCTACGACCGTCGACGCGCGTGGCGCGCCTGACGTCCGACTCTTTCTCATCGGTGACGCGGGCGGTGATGTGCGTAATCCCGTCCTGCAGGGGTTACGTACGCAGGTCGCCGTCGATCCTTCGCGCAGCATGGTGCTCTTCCTCGGCGACAACGTCTATCCGCACGGATTGCCGGACGGCGCCAGCGCTTCTCGCGGTGAAGCCGAGTCGCGACTTGGTGCACAGATGGACGCCGTGCGTGCCGCAGATGCTCGCGGCGTGTTCATCGCCGGTAATCACGACTGGGGCAGCGACGGCGAAAATGGCATGATGGCGGTGGCGCGCGAGGCGACATTCGTCAATCAGCATGGTGGCGGACGCATACGGATGTTGCCCGAGGCCGGATGTCCCGGTCCCGAGGTGCTCGATGTCGGCATGGCACTGCGCCTCGTGCTGCTCGATACGGAGTGGCTGCTGCGAAGGCGCAACCAACGTGCAACGATGTCAGGTTGTCTGACCGACGAACGCGCGCTGCTCGATTCGCTTGCGTACGCGATATCGTCGGCGGGTGAGCGAAAGGTGGTCGTCGCCGGTCATCATCCGCTGCAGTCCGGTGGTCCGCACGGCGGCAACTTCGGCTGGCAGCAGCATCTCTTTCCGCTGCGCGACTTCTGGAGCGCGGCGTGGGTGCCGCTCCCGCTGGCTGGTTCGCTGTATCCGCTGGTGCGACGCCTTGGTCGAACGAAGGAAGATCTCAAGTCCAAACCATACACGCGACTACGCGCGCTGCTCGATTCGGTGATGCGCGTGCATCGTCCACTCGTCTACGCTGCGGGACACGAGCACAATCTGCAGGCGCACCAACCGACAACGTCTCCGCTGCTGCTCGTCAGCGGCGCGGGCAGCTCCGATCGCGCAAGCTTCGTTCGGGCACTCGCCGCCACGCGCTTCACTGCACGCGCACACGGTTTCATGCGACTGGATGTGTGGGGTACTCGCCCGTCACAGCTCACCGTCTTCACGGTGGATCGCCGCGGCACGGCGACTGTTCGCTACCAGTTGGCGGTCGAGTGAGATGGGCGTGCGGCGATGCCTGGCGTCTGCACGATGTTCAGCGCCCCTGCCTCACCGCTCGCGACGCGGCGGCGCGGGGAGCGTGCCCTTGTTGGCCAGCGCCTTCTTGATCGCGTCGACCGTACTCGTCGCGCGGAACTCGACGATCTGCTTCGCGAGCTCCGTGTTCTTCTTTTTGTCGGCCAGCGACACGCCGTTGATGCTCGCCTTGCCGGCCTTGACGCGCTCGTCGTAGCGGATGGAGCGCGGATCGTCGATGAACATGTTGAGCGAGATGATCGCATCGTCGTGCAGGCTCTCCGACGCACCGTCCACGATGCCGCGATCCTTCATGTACGCGGCCGCACTCGCGTAGTCGTAGTACTCCTGCACGTGCGCGACTACGGGCGTGCCCTTCCAGATGGCCGTCAGGGAATCGGCAATGGCGCGCTGCCCACCCTGATTGCCGCCGCTGTCGCCAATAAGAATCAGGTTCTCGAAGCCGTGCACCTTGAGGCTCGTCAGCAGGTCCGTGAGCAGCATGCGAAAGGTTGCCTCGCGCAGACTCAGCGTCCCGGGCGAGGTCATGTGGCCCGTGGGTGGCTCAATGCCACCTTCAGGCACGAACTTGACGATGGGCGCACACAGTGCGTTGCCGAGTTTCCGCGCGATCGCTTCGCAGTTCGTGTGCAGCACGTAATTGTGCTTGCCGGTCACGAGCCACGGCCCGTTGGGTTCCATCCCGCCAGTGGGAATGATCACGGTTTTCTTCCCTGCCTTCATCGCATCGCGCACGTCCATCCACGTCATCTCTTCCAGCCAGATGGTGTTGGGTGCCGGAAGCGGATTGGCCGCCTCGGGACAGTTGTACGGATTCGATGCGCAACTGCCACCGCCCATGTTGCGCGTCGCCGTTGGCGGTGCCCCCTGTGCATGCAAGGACTGCGATGCGGCGAGCGTCAGTGTGGCGCTCAGTGTAGCGACGGCGAGCAGGCGTACGGACAGGGACGACGTCAACGAGCGAAGCGACCGGCAGGAAGTCATCGGTGATTCTCGTGCGGAGGGCGGCGACAGGCGGGCGACGTTGCGGGAGGGAAGAAGATCTTGCCGCCCCTGCGACCATGGCGCCAGTAGCGATCACCTCGGCGACCGCTTCGGCGATCGCTGCATGGGTGCTATTCAGGCGTCGCGCCTGCGCCAAGTCCGCGCGCGAGCCCACCCACCGTCTTGATCAGAATCAACCGTTCCTGCGGCGGCGTGAGATACTCAGCGCCGAGCGAGGTGATCACGGCCATCTCTTCAACCGAGATTGTCTTGCTGCCATTCCCCCACGTGCCGTCGCCGCCGGGAAGCGTCCAGGCGTGAAACCCGTCGAACGCAAAGACGTGGCCCACCTCCAGCACCCGTCGTCCCGTGCGATTGAGTGCCGGGCCCACGTCGTGCGCCCAGTATCCCACCGGATGGCCCGTGCTCCACGGCACGGAGGCGGAGCCGTCCTCTTTCATCACTACTCGCTGCGCCGAATCCACGACGGAACCTGGCGTACCGGCACGCATGGCGGCGATGGCGGCGCGATTGCCGCGCACTGCGGCGTTCCACCTGCGCTGCACGTCGAACGGCGCATCACGCTCGCCCTCGCGAAGCACGTACGCAAAGCGCTGAATATCAGTCCCCCAGACGCCGTGCACCTTGATGCCGAAATCGATCTGAATGACATCGCCGGGTTGAATGATGCGATCGGAGGCGTGCGAGTGTCCGCGATCGGGTCCGGAGTTCACGCTCGGATTCTGCGCGGGCGACCAGCCGTCTTCGACGCCGAGTTCACGCATGCGCTGCTTGAGAAAGCGCGCGAGTTCGTTGTCACGCGTGCGACCGGGGACTACGGTCGCATACGCCTCTTGCTCGAGCTGTGCGGTGAGGGTCGCGGCGCGGCGCATGATGTCCACTTCGGCGGGAAGCTTGCGTGCGAGCCAGTAGCTCACCAACTCGGCGGACGACACCAGGCGTGCACTCAGCGTGGGTCCAAGTGCGCGTTCCAGAGCGGCGCGTTGCGAGGCACTCAGACCGTCGGCCATTGCGAGATTGCCGCTGTTGACGGCGATCCGCGCGGGATTGGCCTTGGCGAGTCGATCGGCTACTCCACCAAGTGGCCCACCGGATTCTGCGGTGTAGGCGATCACCGAGTCGTGCACGGCCAGCTCGCGTAACGCGATCACTTCGCCGAACCCGGCGAGAATGACTGTGTGTACGCGATCGCCGTCGCGCATGACGAGGATGGCACTCAATGCACCGGCGTTCTCACCGCCGAGGTGCAGCGCCAGCGGATCGTTGGCGTTCTCGCGCACGAGTGTGATCCACGCGTCCACGTGGGCGGCTTTCATCGCTTCGGGGAGCAGGGAGCGAATGCGCTCCTGTCGGATGGCGGGCCACGGTGATGCGCCGGTAAAATCGAATGCACCGACTGGCCTGGCGCGTTGCGCGTCGAGTGGCATCGCCCAAACGAGGACGAGAGGAAGTGCACGCAACAAAGGCACGAGCATTTGTGTGAGCATGAGCGGGTGAGTTGGCGTTTCGCGTCAGTCCCCGAAACGGAGCACGCCAACGCGCATCGCACAACCTCCACCGTGAACTGCGGTGCGGTCGGCGGCGAAGTGGTCATCGCCGACGCTCCGGTGTACAATCGAGCATGAGTGAATTGCAGAGCGAACAGCAGAGCGAACTGCAGAGCGAGCGACCTGATCGGATGCCAACATTTGTGCGTGCACGGCGTCGTCTCCGCGGCTCGGCTTTCACGTTGCTGGGGCTGGCCACGCTGCTCGTGTCCTGTGGGCCATCGGGGCCATTTCAGAACTTTCGCGAGCGGCCGGCGACTGCGCACGAGCGTTATGCGCGGGCGCTCCGTGACGCCGGCCTCGACTCGACCGCACTTGGCCGTGAATGGCTGGCCGCCAGCGACAGTGCACTCCGCTCGCCGCTGGTTGCAGTGCTGCCGGCACAGGAAGTCGGCGTCTACGACCGGGATGAAGCGCGCGCCGTTGCCTATCGCGTCGCACTGCGCGATGGTCAGCGCTTTCGCACCACGCTTCGCGCCGATGGTTTGCCAGCGCGCATCTATCTCGATCTCTTCGAGGTCGTGGCCGATTCCATCACGCCTTTCGCGCATCGAGCGACGGCCGATACGCTGCGCCGCGTCGACCGCGCCTCCGTCACCATCACGCTCGAGTACGAGGCCACGCGCGATGGTGTGTTCGTACTGCGGCTGCAACCGGAGCTGCTGCGCAGCGGTCGATTTGACCTGACGATGCAGGTGGAGCCGATGCTTGCCTTTCCGGTGGAGGGCCGTGGTAACGCGGCCATTCAGAGTCTGTTCGGTGTCGGCCGCGAGGGCGGACGTCGCAGTCACCACGGTATCGATATTTTTGCGCCGCGTGGTACACCGGTGCTCGCTGCGACCGACGGTACGGTGCGCAGCATTTCGCCCAACAATCTCGGTGGCAACGTGATCTGGCTCAGCGACGAGCGCCGCCGCCAGACGCTCTACTATGCACACCTCGATCGACATGCCGTTGGACAGGGCGACCGTGTGCGGGCAGGCGACACCATCGGCTTCGTCGGCAACACGGGCAACGCGCGCACCACACCACCCCATCTGCACTTCGGCATCTATCGCCGCGGACAAGGTCCCATCGATCCGCTGATGTACGTTCGACGCGTCACCGCGCGATCGCCTGCACTGACGGCTGATGCAACACAGCTCGGTCGTCGGGCGATGACAAACACCTCGAACGTCGCGTTGCGCGAGTCGCCGAGCGCCGCGAGTCAGACGCGCCGCCGCGTGGGGAGCGACGTGCCGCTACAGATCATGGCGGTGAATGCGAGCTGGTATCGCGTGCAGTTCGAGGATGGTACGACAGGATACGTCACCGCTGGCGCGTTCAGGGTGGTTGGCGACTGAACGGAGTGGTTCGCGCCGAGCGAATCGTGCCGTCGCCACGTACACTGGGAGTGGAATCCGTTCGCACCCTCCGTGTCCAATCCCGCCCCTCATGATTGATCTACGTCACACCCACGCCGCCTGGCGTCCGCTGCTGCTGATCGGCGCGTCTCTGCTGCTCGTTCCGTCATTCGCCGAGGCACAGCGCACCAGTCGCGCACCGGCGAAGCCCGAGGCCTCCGCGGCATCATCGACGACGCTCACGGCCGATGCGCTCAAAGGCATTCAGGTGCGCTCGATCGGGCCCGGACTCGTCACGGGTCGTATCGCCGATGTGAAGATCGATCCGAGCAACCCGAGCACGTGGTATATCGCGACCGCATTTGGTGGCTTGTGGAAGACGACCAATCGCGGCGCGTCGTTCACCCCGCTGTTTGATGACCAGAGCACACACAATCTGTGCTGTATCGAGATCGACCCGAAGAACAGCAATGTGCTCTGGCTCGGCACCGGCGAGAACCACAGCCAGCGCAGCGCACACTTCGGCGATGGCCTGTACAAATCGCTCGACGCCGGCAAGACGTGGAAGCGGGTCGGTCTCGCGCAATCGGAACACCTTGGCCGCATCATCATCGATCCGCGCAATTCGGACGTGGTGTACGTGGCGTCGCAGGGTCCGCTCTTCTCAGCGGGCGGTGAGCGCGGTGTGTACAAGACGACCGACGGCGGTGCCACGTGGACGCGCAGTCTGTTCATCAGCGAAAACACCGGCATCACCGATATCGTGGTCGACCCCAAGAACGCGGACGTGATCTATGCGGCCACGTATCCGCGTCGCCGACATGTTGGTCAGGCCATCGGCGGCAGTCCGGAAGGCGGCGTGCACAAGTCCACGGATGCGGGCAAGACGTGGACGAAGCTCGGCAACGGATTGCCGACCGGGGACGTGGGCCGCGCCGGGCTCGCGATCGAAGGGCGCACGTCACCGACGCAGATTTTTGCCTTCATCGAGGCGAGCGCGGGTCAGTCGGGGTTGTATCGGTCGGTGGACGATGGCGCGACGTGGGCGCGCTTTGGCAAGAACGCGCAAGCGGCCGGCGGGCGCGGTGGATTGGGCGCGGGCGGTGCGGGCGGCGGCGGTCGTGGTGCCGCGGCTCCGATCACCGCGGCGGACAGTGCTCGCGCCGCCGCCGCGCGCGAGAACTGGTTCACGAACGGACTGGGCCAGTACTACAGCGAACTGTTTCTTGATCCGCACCGGGTCGGGCACATGTACGAAGTCGGCACGAATCTCTCGCGCAGCACCGATGGTGGTGCGACGTGGTCCAACACGAACTGGGAGAGCAAGGGCGTGCATGTGGATCATCACGCGCTCGCCTTCGATCCGCTCGACAAGAATCACATCCTGCTTGGCAACGATGGCGGATTGTACGAGACGTACGACTTTGGTGAGACGTGGAAGTTTCACGCGACGCTCCCCATTACGCAGTACTATCGTGTCGGTGTCAACAACGCGAAACCGTTCTACTACGTCTGTGGCGGCACGCAGGACAACTTCTCGCAGTGTGGTCCGTCGCGCACCACGAACTCGTGGGGCATTCGCAACAGCGATTGGTTCAACATCGTTGGCGGCGACGGATTCCAGGCGCGTGGTCACATGGAGGATCCCAACATCTTCTATGGCGAATCGCAGAATGGTGGACTGTCCCGATACGATATGCGCACAGGTCGCGGACAGGGCATTCGTCCAACGACGGCCACGATCGGCGGTGACGATGCCGGCTCGGCGGCGCCGGATACCGCGGCGGCGGCGCGCGCGGGTGCGGCCGTGGCGGGTGCGGCCGTGGCGGGTGCGGCGGTGGCCGCGGCGGCGCCGGTTGCCGCCGTGCGTGACAGTGCGGCGCCGCGCGTAGCCGATCGCACCAATTGGGATGCGCCGTTCATCACCAGCCCGCACAACGCGAACCGCCTGTACTTCGCCAGTCAGTTTGTCTATCGGAGCGACGATCGCGGTGACAACTGGGTGAAGGTCAGTCCCGATCTCTCACGTAGCATCAATCGCGACACGCTCCCCATCATGGGCAAGGTGTGGCCGCGTGGCTCGGTGGCACTCAACGCATCGACCACTGCGCTGAGCAACGTCGTCGCCATCGATGAGTCGCCGCTGCTGGAGGGACTGCTGTGGGTTGGCACCGACGATGGACTGGTGCAGGTGAGTGACGATGGCGGGAAGTATTGGCGTCGCATCGAGACGTTTCCCGGCGTCCCCAGGTTCACGTATGTGAGTGACGTCTTCGCTTCCCCACGCGACGCGAATACGGTCTTCGTCACCTTGAACAACTGGCAGCGCGGTGACTACGCGCCATACATCGTCCGCAGCACCGATCGCGGTCGCACGTGGGTGAACATCACCGCTGATCTGCCGGCGCGTCATGATGTCTGGACCATTGCGCAGGATCATGTGAACGGTGATCTCCTGTTCGTTGGCACCGAGTTCGGCCTGTTCACGAGCGTCGACGGCGGTGCGCACTATGTGCAGCTCAAGGGCGGGCTTCCGGTGACGCAGGTTCGCGATCTCACCTTGCACAAGCGGGAAAGCGACGTCGTCATGGCTACCTTCGGACGTGGCTTCTACGTGCTCGACGACTACTCCGCGCTGCGCGAGATCACAGCGCAGAGCATGAGCGAGAAGGCGCGACTCTTTCCGTTGCGGCACGCGTACTCGTTCGTGCCCGGCGGACTCGCCCCGGCCGGTGCGGCGGGTTCGCTCGCCATCAGCGGCAACTACAGCACACCCAATCCGCCCGTCGGTGCGTGGATCACGTACAACGTGAAGGATTCGCTTCCTGCGGACACGAAGTTGGTGCTGACCATCAGCGACAACAGCGGCAAGCACGTCCGTCGGTGCGAACTGGATCGGAGCGTCGGTTTGCGCCGGCTCGTGTGGAATCTCAACAGTGATCCGGTGGCGCCGGACAGTGCGACCGTGCGTCGTCTCACCGCGCAGTTTGCCGGACAGGGCGCAGCGGCGGCGGCAGCGGTGCCTGCAGACAGCGCCGCGCGTGCGGCACGTCCAGCGGCGAACACCGTGCAGTCATGCGCACTTGCCGGACCGGCCGGCGGATTCGGTGGTGGTGGTGGCGCAGGCGGAGCTGGTGGCTTGGCCGCGGCACTGCGTGGACAGCCGCAGCGTGTATCGGCTGGTGTGTACAAGGCGAGCATCGGCACGATGGTCGGTACGGTAGTGACGCCGATCGGCGCCGCGCAGAGCTTCTCCGTCCTGGCATTGCCGCAGTAGTCACACGCGGCGAGACATATCATCGAGACATGTCAGGTGATGTGCAAGCGTAGTCCCGTGCGCGATCGTACGCGTACGGGACCACGTGCCGTTCCCAGCTTCCCGTGTTTGATTTCAGCTTCCTCATCATGGAGTCCTGATGTTGATCAGCCCCGAGTTGGCGAGCGCCATCAACACCCAGATCGGCAACGAGTTGGCCGCCAGCCTGCAGTACTACGCGATCGCTGGTCATTTCCAGAAATCCAACCTGCTGATGCTCTCGAAACTGTTCTTCGCGCAGGCCGACGAAGAGCGGCAGCATGCGGAGAAGTTGCTGCACTACGTGTTGGACACGAAGGGTGAGCTCCGCATCCCCGCGGTACGCGAGCCTGTAGCGACGTTCGCCACCGCAGAAGCCGCCGTTGAAGCGGCGCTCAAATGGGAGCTCGAGGTCACCGGACAGATCAACAGCTTGATGGATATCGCCGCCGAGCAGCACGACTACCTCGCGCAGAATTTCCTGCAGTGGTTTGTCGACGAGCAGCTTGAAGAGGTCAACAAGATGGACCGCCTGCTCAACGTCATCCGCATGTCGGGCGACCGCAATCTCATCATGGTCGAAGCGTATCTCGTGCACGGTGGCGGCGAGAGCTGATCTTGTGACGTGTACGTGCTGCGCTCGTTGAAGTAGAGCGCGCCCACCTACACCTGCCCGATCGCTACGCCGCTGCGGTTATCGCAGCGGCGCGCGCTGCTTCGGCCTCCACCTGCATCGGCATTTCAATCGACCCGGAGAACGCGATCAAACCGAGCCCGAGGCCCTTGAGCTTGTTGTGCCAGATGATCTCGCCCGAGGCCGTTTCGATGCAGAAGATCTCGCCACCAGAGCCGGCATAGAGCTTGTCACCTTCACGATGAATCGTGACGTACCTCGAATGCTTGATCTTGGTGCGCCACAGCTCTTCGCCCGACGATGCCTGCAGGGCGACCACATGTGAACCAACACCGATGTACACCGCGTCCGACTTCCGTGAGCGTGCCATGTGTGTGCGACTCCGTCGAGGATGATTGACACGACGTCGTCGAAGAATGGGTGGACGACGATGAAGGCGCCACGTCAGCCATCGGATTCGGAGAAGAGGTGGCGAAAGTATGCGTCGGGATCGTTCAGAAACGCGCGCGTG
>CAYWCJ010000056.1:0-3333 GCA_964456595.1 uncultured Gemmatimonas sp.
GTGCCATGGCGCGCGCCACCAACTCTTCGACGTCGTTCACCAAATCCGCGACCTCGCCCACCGACACCGGGCAGGTGGTGTACGGACTGCAGCACTTCTGGACCAACAATGCCCGCATCGAATTTGCGCCGACGCCGAGTTTGACGGCGAGCATGGATGCGCGCCAACTGCTCGATCTGCGCGATTATCGCGACGCGACGACCTTGCCCGACAGCTCTGACCGGCGCTTGGCCGCTGCCGCCGAACGACTGACACTGCTCGGCACCGACATTGGCCTCGAGCGCGAGCGGTCACTGACATCGGCCTTCGCCTGGACGCCCAATCTTTCGATCTGGTTCCGTCCGTCGGTCGATTTTACCTCGCGGTTCGATCTCAACAAGGATCCCAACGCGCGCACCCTGCTTCGCGAAGGCGACAGTACGGGCGCGTTCAGATTGCCCAGGCGACTGGGGGCGTCGCAGGTGTTTCGCACGGGCGCGACCATCGACCTTGGGCGCTTGATTCTCAACACCACGAAAGAGAAGACGGCGATCAATCGACTCGGTCGGTTCTTCGCGCCCGTGTCGATCAACTGGTCGCAGAGTCTCAACTCCAACTACGACAATACGACCTATTCACCTGGTGGCGCGTATCAGTTCGGACTGGGCAGCGTGTCGGACTTTCGTGGATTGGACACGCGACTGGCGACCTCCGCCGGCCGTCTCCAGCAGTTCAATGCCACTGGCTCCGTCAACTTGCCACTGGGCATAAATGTTGGCACCGGCTTCGAGAACGGTACGACGGAGACGTGGGCGCGCCGCATCCTCGACGGCTTCCAGGCGCTGATCACGAGCGAGCAGCGCGTCTATCCCGATGTCAGAGTGCGATGGGCGTGGCGTCCGCGCAAATTTCCGAAGGTGCTCACGCTCGTCTCGGTCAACGGTGGTTATCAGGTCTCCGAGCAACAGACCACCGTACCGAACGAGACCGGCGGCATCGCGGATCGCAGTCGCACGCTCGCGCAAAGCAGACCGATCTCCGGTTCCATCACCTGGGCGCTGCTTGGCGGCATCACCACCAATGGCCGATACGATCGCACCCATCGCGAGGACTCACGCCCGGGCTCCCTCACCACCGGCAACAGTCGGCGCATGTC
Source organism: uncultured Gemmatimonas sp. (assembly GCA_964456595.1). Classification (GTDB taxonomy): domain Bacteria; phylum Gemmatimonadota; class Gemmatimonadetes; order Gemmatimonadales; family Gemmatimonadaceae; genus Gemmatimonas. The sequence continues at coordinate 1,136 of CAYWCJ010000056.1, forward strand.
GTTCGACGCCGGGCGCAGTTTCAAGTTGCCCAAGCGTTGGAACACCCGCGGTGCGCTGCGCAGCCAGCTCTCCTATTCCTCCGAAGAAACAGAGACCGTCGTCGGCGGCGCGATCGGCAACAACGTCGACGACCAGACCACCGCGACCGGTATCAACTCCGTGCTGACCAACAGCGGTCGAAAAACGTTCAACCTGAACGCCGTGACCGATGTCAGCGAGCTCGTGACGTTCAGTCTCACCGCGTCACACATCCTGACGTTCGATCGTACGTACAATCGCCGGATCTCGAACACTGTGTTGAACGCGACACTGCAGCTGCGGTTCTTCGCGGGCGAGCTCCGGTAACAGCGGCCGGGAGCACAACGCGGGAAGACGGCGAGTCAACATACAGCCTCACCGAGAACTGCAGGAGAACAAATCGAGAACGTCTGTTCTCCTCTATGCTCCCGTTCTCTCCACAATGCTGGTTGCCGTTCCTCGGGTCCGCCGAATGCGTGACTTTGCATCCCCGCGCGCTGTTTCGGTAACGCTTGCCGCACGACGGCGCTGTACCATGCGCCCATGCCCACCAAGTCCGAACGACAGGCGCTCGCGTTCCTCGCGGTCATCGCGATGCTTGGCGCCGGCGTACGCGCAACGTCGGCCCGCCGCTTTCTCAGTGATGTCAACGAGGCCACCGGCGGCGCCGTCCAGACGGACTCCGCCTCGCCCGCCGCACGGGCGCTGGCCCACCAGATCGCAGCCGTCGATTCGGCGCGTCAGGTGCGCGCCCTCTCATCCGGTCGCGCCCGCGGTAGTCGGTCGTCACGTTCCCTCGCAAAACCATCAAGTGCGCGCGACGCGGTGCCGACACCTACTCGAGGACCGCGTCGCGCAACACGTGCACCGCCCTCCGGGCAGCTGGATGGACCGGTGGACATCAACCACGCCTCCGCCGCCGAACTGGAACGTTTGCCGCGCGTCGGACCTGCACTCGCCAAACGCATCATCGCTTGGCGCAAACGACACGGTCCTTTCGAATCGGCGGAGTCGCTCCGTCACGTTCCCGGCATTGGTGTCACGACGTCGTCCCTGCTTGAACCGCTGGTGACGTTTTCCAGCGGGCACCGTCCATAACAAAGTGAGGCGCGGACGTCGCGCCCTGCTCTCCGTCCGCTCGCGTTCTGACGATCTCTGAGCCATATGGCCGCTCCCGCCGCTTCCAGTCCGACACGCCCCGCTGAACGGCTGGGCGATCTCCTCGTACGCGAGGGGTTGCTGACCAAAGAGAATCTGGCCAAGGCCCTGCAGGAGCAGTCCTCCACGCCCGGACAGCGACTCGGACTGACGGTCGTGAAGATGGGCCTCGTGCCCGAGACGGAAGTGGTACGCATGCTCGCCCGCCAATACCGCATGCCGGCCGTCGATCTCTCGCGCTTTGAAGTGGACACCCGCCTGCTCAAGCTGATCCCCGCGGAGCTGGCGTCCAAGTACACCGTGCTTCCGCTCAAGCGCGAAGGCCGACAGCTCACCGTCGCCATCGCCGATCCGACGGTCATGGGCGTGATCGACGATCTCAAGTTCATCACGCGCTACGACATCGTTCCGGTCCTCGCCGGCGAGTACTCGATGCGCGCGGCGATCGAGAAGCACTACGAAGCGAACGAAATCCACATGCAGTCGCTGCTACAGGACATCGTGGCGGAAGACGAGGATGTGGAAGTCATCGAGTCGCAGGACGACGCGGCGGTCGATGCCAGTGTGCTGGCGGCGCAGGTCGATGAAGCGCCTGTCGTCAAGCTGATCAACGCCATTCTGGTGGACGCCGTGCACAAAGGCGCCTCCGACATCCACTTCGAATGCTTCGAGCACGATCTGCGGGTGCGCTACCGCATCGACGGTGCGCTGGCCGAAGTGATGAAGCCGCCCCTCAGAATGCGCGCCGCTCTGATCTCCCGCTTCAAGATCATGGCCTTGCTCAACATCGCCGAACGACGCGTGCCGCAGGACGGGCGCATCAAACTCAAAGTCGGCAAAAAAGTCATCGACTTCCGCGTGTCCGTCCTCCCGACGCTTTTCGGCGAAAAGGTCGTACTCCGAATTCTCGACAAGGGCAACCTGACCCTCGAACTCGAAAAGTTCGGCATCGAGCCGCGCGCCGAACGCGAGCTGATGGAAGCGATCTCCAACCCGTACGGCATGGTGCTCGTCACGGGGC
>CAYWCJ010000056.1:3343-9176 GCA_964456595.1 uncultured Gemmatimonas sp.
CACGCGAAGAAGAACATCGTCATCTCCGGAGGCACGGGATCCGGCAAGACGACGACACTCTACTCTGCACTCTCGAAGATCAACACGGGCGACGTGAACATCATGACCGCCGAAGATCCCGTCGAGTACAACCTCTACGGCATCAATCAGGTGCAGGTGCGCACCGACATCGGCATGACCTTCGCCGCCGCACTGAAAGCGTTCCTGCGACAGGATCCGAACGTCATCATGGTGGGCGAAATCCGAGACCTCGAGACGGGCGGCATCGCCATCAAGGCCGCGCTCACCGGCCACATGGTCATGAGCACGCTGCACACCAACTCGGCGCCGGAAACGCTCACGCGTCTGATGGACATGGGCCTCGAGCCCTTCAACGTCGCCTCGGCGCTCAATCTCATTCTGGCTCAGCGTCTCGTCCGTCGCATCTGCCCCCGGTGCAAGGTGAAATACACACCCGACGTGGCGGAACTCGCCGGCGCGAAGGTCAGGCCGCACACCACGATGCGCGAACTGCGCTTCACCGACATGGCGCTCGACGACGCGAAAGCGAAAGCCACCGCCGACGCCGCACCGTTCCTGCAACACCTCTCGCTCGATACCACCATCGGTGAACTGCCCTTCTTCAAGGGTCACGGTTGCGACAGCTGCGCGGGCACAGGACTCAAGGGCCGCCAGGGTCTCTACGAAGTCATGTTCATGACGCAGACCATCAAGAAGCTCGTCATGCAGAACGTCGACGTGCAGGTGCTCCGCGACGCGGCCATCACGGAAGGGATGCTGTCGCTCCGCATGGACGGCTGGCTCAAGGTCCTCAAGGGGCTCACCACGCTCGACCAGGTCATTCGCGAGACCTCCGCGTGACGCTGCCTGCACACGCTGTGACGGTCGGTTTCGACCTCGTCCACCATTCGTCAACACTCGGCGAGCGCCTTGCCATCGGCGCACCCGATTTCGTCTTTCTTCCGCTGCCATGACCGCTCCCAGCCAGACGCCTGTCTCCCTTCGGACGCTTCTCGATGAAATGATCGGGAAGGACGCGTCGGACCTCCACATTTCGGCCGGAGACCGGCCGAAGTTACGCGTGGATGGCGATATCGTGAACTCGAGCGTCGAGCATGTGCTCACGCCGCGCGACACGCTCCAACTGGCGTATTCGGTGCTCACGGAAAATCAGAAGAAGCGCTTCGAAATGGAGGACGAGCTCGACTTCTCGTTCGGCATTGCGAACTTGTCGCGTTTTCGTGGCAACGTGTTCAAACAGCGCGGCTGCGTGAGCATGGTCATTCGTCAGATCCCGTTCCACATCAAGACGTTCGCCGATCTCAATCTCGCGCCCGTCATCGCAGGATTTGCCGAACGCCCGCGCGGACTCGTGCTCGTCACCGGCCCGACCGGTTCCGGCAAGAGCACCACGCTCGCCGCCTTGATCGACAAGATCAATACCGAACGGCGCGGCCACATCATCACCGTCGAAGATCCGATCGAATTCATTCATCGGCATCGCAACTGCATCATCAATCAGCGCGAAGTCGGCGCAGATACGAAGAGCTTTGCCTCCGCGCTCAAGTACGCGCTGCGTGAAGATCCCGACGTGATCCTGATCGGTGAAATGCGCGACCTTGAAACGATTCAGGCCGCGCTGACTATCGCTGAAACCGGCCACCTGGTGTTTGCTACACTGCACACCAACAGCGCCGCCGAAGCCATCAACCGTATCATCGACGTCTTTCCGAGTCATCAGCAGAGCCAGGTGCGCGCGCAGCTCGCGTTCGTGCTCGAAGGGATCATCACGCAGGTGCTGCTCCCCAAGGTGTCCGGGAAGGGACGCGCCATGGCGTGCGAGATCCTGGTCGTGACACCGGCCATTCGTGCGCTCGTGCGTGATGACAAGGTGCACCAGATCTACTCGCTGATGCAGTCCGGAAAGAAGTGGGGCATGCAGACGCTCAACGATGCGCTGTATCAGCTGTACATCACGCGTGCCGTCAGCGCCGACGAGTGCGTGCGCGCCTCCGGCGACCCCAACGAGTTCCTGCGCATGATCGGCAAGGGACCTGGCGACGAAGGCTCGCCCAACAGTGCCTCACCGCAGCAACGCGGTGGCGATCGACCGCTCGCCGGCGGCGTACGCCGCTGAGGTGTCTGCCGATGATCATCGTATTTCAGGAGTAGAGCATGCCGACGTTTACCTATACCGCGCGCAACACCAGCGGTGAACTCAAGTCCGCCACCATCGACGCCCCGTCGCGCGATGAAGTGGTCGCACAGCTGCGCCGTCAACGCCTCACCATCATCAAGGTCGATGAGGAGAAGCAGCGCGCCAAGAAGTCCGGCGGCGGCATCAGCATGCGCGACATCGTCATCTTCACGCGACAGTTCTCGACGATGATCAACGCCGGTCTGCCCCTCGTGCAGGCGTTGGACATTCTCGCCAAGCAGAGCGAGAACAAGGCGCTCCAGGCCGTCGTGCGCGACGTGGTGTTCGATGTCGAATCGGGCAACACCGTTGCCGACGCGATGCGCAAGCATCCCAAGGCCTTCAGCGACTTGTACGTGAACATGGTCGCCGCCGGCGAAGCAGGTGGTATCCTCGATACCATCCTCAATCGCCTCGCCGTGTTCATGGAAAAGAACGACGCCCTCGTGCGAAAGGTGAAGGGCGCCATGATCTACCCCACGGTGATCATGTGCGTGGCTGGCTTGTGCGTCATCATCCTGCTCTGGAAGGTCATCCCCGTCTTCGCCAGCATGTTCGGCAGCGTGGGCATGGAACTGCCCCTCCCGACGCAGATCGTCATCGGATTGTCGGGCGCGCTGAATCAGTACTGGTGGGCACTCCTGCTGGGCATTGCCGGCTTCGGCTTCTTCATCAAGCAGTACTACGCCACACCAGGCGGACAGTTGGTGATCGACCGCGCCCTGCTGCACGTGCCCGTGCTGGGTGACGTACTCCGCAAGTCGGCCGTGTCGCGCTTCACGCGCACGTTAGGCACACTCATCTCGTCGGGCGTCAGCATCCTCGATGGCCTCGAGATCACCGCCCGCACCTCCGGCAACCGCGTCGTGCAGGACGCCATCATGGGGAGCCGAGCCAGCATCGCTGGTGGTGAGACCATCGCTGGCCCCCTGCAGAAGAGTCAGGTCTTCCCGCCCATGGTGATCAGTATGATTGCGGTTGGTGAGCAGACTGGCGGACTGGACGAAATGCTCACCAAGATCGCCGACTTTTATGATGACGAAGTGGATGCGGCGGTGAGCGCGCTGCTGTCGCTGTTGGAGCCGATCATGATCGTGTTCCTCGGCGTGGTGGTGGGCGGCATGATCGTCGCGATGTACCTGCCGATCTTCGACATGGTGAATGCGGTGAAGTAGAAAGGCGAAATGCCTGAGGATGCTTCTGGCGCGCGGCACGCGCCGTTGAATCGGCCCCGACTGGCCCAAGTCGGGGCTGGCGGCGAACACCGCGGGAGTACGTGTCGATGGAGTTCGAGACAATGTCGAAAGAGCGTTGAAGCGCGTGCGAGTCTGAGTGGTGCCCCGCAGCGGGAGCGCGAGTGTCGTGCTCACCCACTCCAGCCGGCCCCCGGGATCACGCCGCGGCTGCAGATGCGTTAGTCCCAGAGTCGCTCCACCTGAGCGCACGCCGCGATCTCGCCGTCGCGGGTCATGAGCGGAACGTCGAGCGCTACTGCTGTGGCGGCGATCAGCCGATCTCCGCGCTCGGGGATGCCGAACAGATTCTGCGCACTTCGCACCACGTCCGCAGTGAGGTCGGCCGGGATGTAGACTTTGCTTCCGAGCAGGTCGTCGAGCCACTCCGCGAACGGGCGCGAGAGCTGGACGCGGCCGAGGTGGACCAACTCCCCGACCTCGGCCAGGACGAACGTCGGTACGTAGATGGCCGCCTCGCGCCTGTCGGTCCGCTCGAAGTGGTCGCGCGCCCGCGGGCCGAGCTGCTGGAACCGTCCAATCGCGTGCCACAGGAGGCTGTGCGTATCGGTGACCGCCAGCACGCGATGCTCGCCGCGCGCGGCGTCGGACGTCTCGCGCCGGGCCCGCGTCACAGGTCGGCGAAGCGGTCGGCGGCGGCCCGGCGCTCCCCGTCGCGGAGGGCCGCAACGGCGCCGTCGACGTCCCCGATCACCGAGAGCGATCCCGCGAGTCGGAACGTCGGCCCGTCCGGAGCCGGGCCCAGCAGCGCACGGACGGTTTGCTCGAGCAGGCGCACGTAGTCACGAAACTGCGCATTCACCAGCAACGCGCGTCCCCGATGGCCCTTGTGCTCGACCTCGACCACCTCGGAGGGGTCGGCGACCACGGACTCCAGAAGCGGAAAGAAGTCGTTCCGAGCTTGAGTGGCCTTCACCGTGACGGTGTGCTCCCGATGCCCCTCAAGCAGAGCGAGTGCGGCGGCGACAGGCGAGTGATTGGGGGACGACATGAAGGATCCTCCTGTACAGGTGTACGTACAACTGTACACCACTCACCGTGTACTGCAAGAGCGAGTCTCAGTGTAGCCTGTTCATCGAGCTCGGGGACGCCAGCCGGAGCGGCGCGGGTCAGACGCCGGTCTCAGTAGGGAATGTCGATCGAGCTCGAGAAAGTGTCGATGAAGCGTGAGAGCGGACATGTGGTGGTTGTCGCAAGCTCTCGCTGTTGTACGCTCTCGCGCTCTATCGTCAGATTCTCTCGTCGAGCCGGCTCGAAGGCAACACGTATACCAGGCTGGATACGGAGAAGCTGCTGGCGCAAGGCGAGGAGCCGACAGGACGAGATCCTCGCGACACGCAGATGATCCTCAACCACAAGAAAGCGATCGAACTCATGGTCGACGGCGCCAGCGTCATTCGCTTCAATCGCTACACGCTGCTCAACCTGCATGCCGCGCTCGCCGAGAATCTCCTCGATGATGCGAATGACGAGGGCAAACTCCGGCAGCGCGAGGTGGGAATCACCGGAACGACCTTCATACCGCTCTCGATTCCGCAGAAGATCAGCGAGCTGTTCGATCTGCTGCTGCAGACGGCCGATGCGATCGCTGACCCCTTCGAGCAGGCGTTCTTCGCGATGGTCCACATTCCCTACCTGCAGCCGTTCGCTGACGTGAACAAGCGCACGTCTCGGCTTGCCGCCAACATCCCGCTGATCCGCGAAAACCTCTGCCCGCTGTCGTTCATCGACGTTCCCGAGGGGGACTATGTCGAAGCGACACTGGGTGTGTACGAGCTGAATCGCGTGGAGTTGCTGCGGGACCTGTTCGTGTGGGCTTACGAACGATCAGCCAGGCAATACCAGATCGTTCGCGACTCCGTGCCAACGCCGGATCCGATTCGACTCCGTTACCGGCAGGCTATCGCAGAGTTGCTTCAGGATGCCGTGCGAACCAACCAGCCTGCATCCGCCCTCGATGGGGACGCTGGGTTGGATCGCGTGGGTGTGCTCACCGGGGACCGTGAGGCGTTTCGGGCGCAATTCCATGCGGCGCTCGACTCGCTGCACGAAGGCAACTTCGCGCGCTACGGACTACGGCCATCAGAGTTTACGGCGTGGCAGAACCAACGCCGGAATTGACAGCGTCGTTTCTCGCGCTCTCCATCGCGTTCTCCATCGCGTTCTCTCGTCAACGCGAGTGACCCGTCGCCTGCCTCCGGCGTATTTCGCTGACGTCGATCACCTGTTTCGGCCCACAGCGATCAGTCGTTTCTGTCCAGCGCGATCACCGGTTTCGGTCGATGCCGATCACGGCGTGACCTGAGCACACGGGATGGGGTTAGTGGTCCTGCGTGGCGGAAGCATCGGTCGTCGGCAGGCGGCGCAGGGAGCCGCCGGTCAG
>CAYWCJ010000056.1:9276-16522 GCA_964456595.1 uncultured Gemmatimonas sp.
GTTGTCGCGCTCCGTTTGGCCTCGGAGTATGCCGGGACGATCCACTTGCTCTTGACGGACATCGTGAGGCCGATGATGAACGGGCGCAATCTCGCCACGGCGTTGCGCGCCGCCCGCCCCTGCTCGCGTACATCTTCACGTGTGGTTCATAGAGCCGACGTAATGGCGGCGCGTGGAGTTCTCGAAGACGGGGTGCAGTTCCGGCAGAAGCCGGGTCGCGCCTGGTCATGGCGCGGACGCTGCGCGCGGTGCTTCGCACAGCGATCCAAGAGCATACGCTTCTCACGCAGCGAGGTGCGGAATGGATCTACCCGGTGAGCGAGCGCATCCCCGTGATCAGATCGCGTCAGGCCACGTCAGGGCACGCTGTGGGTGAAGGTCGCCGTGCCAACGTAGCGGTTGCTGGTATTCGTGAAGCCGTCACCGGAGCCCTTGGGATCGCGTCGTGTGACTTCGACGGTGTAGCGCTCGCCGGGCACCAGTGGCTTTGCCGCGATATCGGTATATCCGCCGCTCGGTGACGCGTCACCGTACGAAAGTCCGGACACGAGGCTGTTGCCGGCGTCTGCCGCAACCGACCACGTGAGACTCTCTCCGTATCCGTCGCCGGCGACCAGGCCACGATACACTCGCACGAGCTGCGCGCCGGCCGGTTGCCAGGTGATCACCACAAACGGCGACGTACTGATCGACCTGACGGCGACCGTGGGCCGCTGAGATGCGTCATACGGATTGCGGTCGCATGCTGCGGAAACGAACACAAGCGCGAGCAGGCCGAGCACGTGCGCTCGGCGGCGGGAGAGCTGCGAGGCACTGCCGAGCGCGTTGGTCATGTCGAGGCGTACCCCGGAGTCCGATGGAAGTGCAGCATGCTCGCGTCTTTCAAATATTGTACTGGTCCCCGACAAGTGACCTGGAGCGTGATGAGCGAAACCGCGCCCGCCCTTTGCCGGGCCTGCACTACGTCACGCACTCTCCTTCGCGAGGAGACTCGTGTGCCCCACCGCGTGACGATTTCCCGTCGACACCAAAGGCTAAGTTACAGGCGTACTCACACAAGGATTCCGAATGCGCGCCCGCTTCCCTGGAGTGGTAGTCAGAACCGCTTCCGTCGCCCTGGCCCTGACTGTTGCCCTGCCCACCCTGCTCGCCGCGCAGCGCCGGCCGGGATTGGGAACAGGCTTCTACACCACCACTGGTCTCGTGACCGGTGACGTCGAGGCTGGCTCGATCTCCTCCACGACCGCGTTGGCGAATGCGCCCACCGTCGCGCTGTCGCTGCTGCTCACGGCCCCACTGCAGCGACTACCCAAGCGTGCGTGGATTGCGGGGCTGCGCGTCAATGCGCTGGCCCTGGGCAACAACCGGTCCTGCTTTGTCACCCCCGGCACCAGCGGCTGTCAGAACGTCCGCTTCGAAGAGCGGACGGCGCTGCTGGCTGGCGGAGCGTTCGATATCCGGTCCACGATACTTCGCGCCATGATCGGTCCGGCGCTCTACACCGTGGAAGGGCAAGGCGCACGCCTCGGCACTTCGCTGCGTCTTGACTACGCCGCCCCGCGACTGCGCGGCCCGACTCCCACTCTCTTTTTTACCCGAACGTTTCTGGGCAGTCAGCGCGGCGAAGCGGTCGGCATCAGTACGCTCGGCGCGGGCCTCCGTTGGGTGCGCAAGCGGTGAGACCGAGCCAGCAGAGGCTCGAGCCTGAACGCTGTCGCTGCCCCATTTCCGGCTGCTTACTCGGGGCAACCTGAAGCAGACCGCAGCCGCTGAGGAGTTCGTCGCCCAAGGTGCGTGGATTTCGCAGATTGTGCTCATCGAGACGATCTGGGTGCTGATGTCGGTCTACGAGCGCAATGCAAAGCAAATTGCGAACGCAATCGCACTGTTGCTCGACCACGAAACGCTGGTCGTCCAGGACCGCGACGTCGTCACTCGCGCCCTTGCACACTTGCCACGACGGCCGTCGCTCCGCTTTTCCGACTGCCTGATCTTCGAAGCGGCTCGCAAGGCCGGTCACCTGCCGCTTGGCTCGTTCGACCGAGGCCTCGCGCGCCTCGATGATGTGGTCAAGCTGAGATCGTGGCGAAAGAGCGATCCGAAGGCGCTGAGGCTCGAGCCGAGCCCCTCACCTCGGCCGATCCCCAGCCCGGAGAAACGCAGCCGTATCACATATGTGTGCAGCGGCACGAACCCGGTATTGTGTTCGGCACCATCGACCGCCGCGTGGCTATCGCCAAGCGCGACGACGGGTCGTCGTTGCTCGACGATGTGTGGGCCAAGGCGCCCTACAGCACGCTTCAGATCGTCGCGATCCTTTTTCTGATTGCTGGCCTTCCTGTTGGCGCGCAGTGCTTCCAGCCCGATGACCGGGAGCAAAGCGGTGCCCCGAATTCCCTCAAGGCTTCAACCAGTCTTTGCACATTCTCTGGCGACGGGCGATAGAAGAAGTCGATGTCCGTCGTCGCCCGCACGTATCCGTACATGCCGACCGCATAGCCGCCGACCAGCACATACTTCACGCCGTGTGCGGAGAGTGCCACAACAAAGTCGAGGAAATCGTTGTGGAACGCGACGTCGCGCAGATCGTTCGGACGGCCCGCTCCCGTCGGTGTCATCGCGAGTAGCCTCTACCCTTGGCGATTCGATGCTCGTCGCGCGGATGCGTCCAGCTCATCCATGGTCGTCTTCAGTCCGACCCAGGTGCGTCGGCGGTGCGCGGCCCGTTCGGCCCTGGCCGCCTCTGCACTCATCGCCGGGACATGATCGGCGATCGTGAGCGGGACCGCTACCAGATGCAGTAGGCGCAGCGCGGTTTCCAGAGAGACGGGCACACTCCCCGCTCCCAAGGTCGCTCGCATTCAGGGCGTCCCCGTGGGCACGGCGCTGCCGGTGGCGAATCAGTAAATCCGCTTTGACGGATCGGCGTGGGTGCCGGTCGCGCCGATGATCTTGTTCAACGTGGTCGATGAGCAACGGATCGTGAACGTCGGCGTGGGGAGTACCAACTCCGCGACCGTGGCCTGTCCGCCCGGTACAACGCGTACCGGCGGCGGGGCATGGACCGCGCAGGGCGACATCAAGATCCGCAGCTCGGGGCCGATCAGCACCAACTCGTGGTACGCCGCCGCGCGCAACGATCCTCCCTTCGATGGCGGGACGCTGGCTGTGCAGATTCTCTGCGCGAGTGTGGTGTTGCGTTGACGAAGGCGAAATGAGGACGCCGTTCAGGCAGCGATGCAGCTCCGAATGCTTTGCCGCTGGCCTCAGCGACCGCGCAGGCGCAGAATTGGTGGATGAACAGTCGATCAATACTTCGCCTAGCCTCGACGGTCATCGCGTGCGCTGCGATGCCGCTCCAAACCGCGCACGCGCAGGACAGCATCGCGGCCGCCATCGCGCGCATCGAGGCGCCGCAGTCGCCCGCGGCTTCGGCGCCGGACTCGCTGACGCTCGACGCACTGATGAAGCGATTCAATGTGCCGGGTGTCAGTGTCGCGGTGATCAAGGACTTCCGTATTCACTGGGCGAAGTCGTACGGTGTGGCGGACGTCGAAACCGGTCGGCTGGTCGTGCTGAGCACCCCGTTCCAGGCGGCCTCGATCAGCAAGCCCGTGACCGCGATGGCGGCGCTGCGCCTCGCGCAGGAGAAGCGACTTCCACTCGACGCTGACATCAACACCGTGCTCACGTCGTGGCACATTCCCGTGTCGGATCTCAATCGCACACGACCGGTCACCGCGCGATCGCTCTTCAGTCACACGTCGGGTGCCGATGATGGATTCGGCTTCCCCGGCTACGATCCTGGTGCATCGGTTCCCACGCTCCCACAACTGCTCGACGGACAGGCGCCCTCCAACGTGAAGCCGGTGCTCTTCGCGCGACCACCCTTTCAGCAGTACAAGTACTCCGGCGGCGGACTCACCATCATGCAACTCGCCATGACGGACTTGACGAAGCGCCCGTTTGCGGAGTTGATGCAGTCCACGGTGCTCCGTCCGCTCGCGATGACCGAAAGTTCCTTCGAGCAACCACCGTCTGCCGCGTATGCAGATCGCCTGGCTCGCGCGCACAATCAGCAAGGCAAGCGTTCAGCGGCGCCGTACCACATTTATCCCGAGCAGGCCGCCGCCGGATTGTGGACGACGCCCAGTGATCTGGCGCGCTTCGTGATCGAAGTGCAGACGGCGAGTCTGCAGGGGGAGGGCAGGGTGCTGTCACAACTATCCGCGCGCGAGATGATCACGCCGGCTGGTGTCGGGCCGTTTGCGGTGGGACTCACCATCGAGCGTCGCGGCGAAGGATGGTACTTCTCGCACGGCGGATCGAACTGGGGCTTCCGCGCCGACATCCTGAGTCACCTGCGCAAAGGCTACGGCGTGGTGGTGATGACCAACGGTGACAACGGTGGCCTGCTCATTCGCGAGATCGAAAATCGCGTGGCTGCCGCGTATCAATGGGACTCGCTGGACAAACCGTTACGGCGCTGACGCGATTACTCGGCGCGCCACGCTAGCACGCTTGCAGGTTCCAGTCAGTGCGACGGCTTCTCACATCCGCCGCGCAAAGAAATCCAGCGCTGCCTCGTACGCCCGCATCCACGACTCGTGCCGCAGGAACGAATGCACCTCGTCGGGAAACACGAGCTGCTCCACCGGCACGCGTTGCTCGCGCAAGTGCTGAATGAGTGTCTGCGTCTCGATGAAGCGCACGTTCCGATCGTCGTCGCCGTGAATGAGCAGCACGGGTGCGCGCCAGTTCTTCACCTGCGCCAGCGGCGACGCCAGAAACGCCGTGCGCGTCGCTGCAGGATCGGCGTAGAGATCGTACTCCGGCACGAAGGTCGTAATGCCCACGTTCCAATCGTGCACGCCGTGTATGTCCACGCCGGCCTTGAATAGCTCCGGATTGCGCGTGAGCCCCATCGCGGTGAGATAGCCGCCGTAGGAGCCACCCCAGAGACCGATGCGCGTGCGATCGACATTCGCCTGCGCAGCAAGCCACTTCGCGGCAGCCACGACATCGCCGTACTCACTCCCGCCGGTCGCGCCCTGCCTGAGCGCTTCACGGAACTCCATGCCGTAGCCGATACCGCTGCGATAGTTGAGCGACACGACCACGTACCCGCGAAGCGCCATCGCCTGATTCATCGCGTAGGCGTGATGGTAATAGATGCCGTAGTTCCAGCCGAGCAACATCTGCCGACGCGAACCGCCATGCAAGAAGATCGCGGCCGGATACTTCTTGCCAGGCACGGCGTTTGGTGGCAGGAATACCTGCGCATACGACTGCACGCCATCCGCCGCGCGCAACGTGATCGCCTTGGGGCTCACCAGGGAGGCCGCCGGGAAATCGGCCGGCATCGTCTCGGGCGCGAGATGCGTCCAACTCGACTGATCGCCATTTCGCGCGAGCACGGCCGCATGCGCCGGCATGCGCTCGTCGCTGACGAGCGCGTACAACGTCCCCTTGCTCGACTCGACCGGATTCCACGCGATATGCGCGCCGGACACCGTCGCGACAGGTGCGGACTTTCCGTCGGCCGCGACGGTCATGATGCGACGACGATCGATGTCGCCGATGTTCGTGTTGTAGATCAGTCGTGTGCCGTCCCGACTGAGCGACACGAACTCCACTTCGCCAGCGCCGGGCGTCAGTTCGGTCGCCGCCCCACCACTCGCTGCAACGCTGTAGAGGTGCACCCAGCCGGTACGTTCCCACGGAAAGACGATGCGGTCACCGGCGGTCCAGAACAGCTGGTTGTCGGCCACGATGGCCCAGTAGGCGCTGCCACGACCGGCATTGGCACGGAAGACTTCCTTGGCCTGACCGTTCGCGGCGTCGGCCACCATGATGCTCCACGGCTGTGCACTGCGCGTCGCGCGAAAGCCAAGTCGTCGACCTTCGTACGGCGTGCGCAGGAAGGCGAGCCGCGCTCCATCGGGTGCCCAGACGGGCGAGTTGTCCGTGTCCGTACTCGGCGCGACCCAGCGCAACGTCTTCTTCGCGATGTCAAACACGCCGACAAAACTGTGGGTCCCACGGTTGGAAACAAACGCCAACAGCTCACCAGACGGCGACCAGCGCATCGCACCTCCAGCGCCGCGCATTCTGAACAGCGGCGCCGTGCGCATCGAATCGCCGACCGACGTCGCCATCCAGATCGATCCGCGGCGCGTGAAGACGAAGCCGATACCTCGCGGCGCAGGCGTGGGGGCCGTTCCCTCGGTGACGCGCACGGCGGACGATCCATCGAGTCGGACGCGCCAGATGAGCTGTTCTGCGCCTGCCGGATCGCTGGTGGGATTGGGGATTTCGCCCGCACGATTGGCCGCGCCGCCGCGCACGAACAGCAGCGTGCGACCGTCTGCGCTGAATGCGAGCGAGGTGATGTCCTGCCCGTCGTCCTCGGTGAAGGCCGTCACCATGCGCGCCTGGGCGCGGGTGGAGTCCGTCACCCAGATATTTCGCACGCCTCGCGTGTTGAGTACGAAGGCGACCGCGTTCGCTGCTGGTGCAGACACGATCGTGGAGGCGAATGGTGCCCCGTCGAGTGCACGGATGCCGGGCTGTGCCAGCGCGACCGTGCTCACGACGACCGTGCTGAGTGTCGCCAACACAACGCGCGCGCTGCGCACGGAAAGACGGAACATGGCTATCCTTGGATTGCGGGTTGATTGCGTTCCAGATTCTACGAGCCACTGCATGGACAAGCCAGCACCTGTCATCCCCGTCGCACCGCGCGTGCAGTGCGACTCTCCGACAACCCGGCATGAGACCGCGTAAGGATGCTGATCTTTCACAATCCGAGTCAGCAGCAGCACGTGGGCCGACAGGAGATGTTTCGCGGACGCCTGGTGCCATCGGTGGAAACGCCTGCGCGCATGACGCAGGTGCGGCGTGCACTCGAGGAACGCGCGATCGGGGATCTGCGCACGCCATCGCCGATCGACCTCGCGCTTGTTCAGCGCGTCCACGCACCGCGCTATCTCGACTTTCTCGCTTCCGCCTGGCACGAGTGGATCTCGCTCGACGAGGCCAATCATGACGTGGACATTCTGCCGTCGGTCTGGACTGCACACGGACTGCGGCGTGATGTGTCGCCGATCGAATTTTCGGCGCGCGTCGGACAGTTCGCCTCCGATGCCGGCTCCCCCATCTCCAGCGGCACCTGGCAGGCGGCACTGGAAGGCGCGGCATGCGCCATCGATGCGGCTCGGGCAGTGGTCGCGGGCGATCGGGCAGC
>CAYWCJ010000056.1:16532-17513 GCA_964456595.1 uncultured Gemmatimonas sp.
CGACTGCTATGGCGGCTACTGTTTCCTCAACAACGCCGCGATCGCCGCGCAGACACTCCGCGACGCCGGTGCGGCGCGCGTGGCGATCGTCGACGTGGACTATCACCACGGCAACGGAACACAGAGCATCTTCTACGAGCGGAGTGACGTCTTCACGGTGTCCATTCACGGCGATCCGACCACCGAGTATCCGTTCTATCTCGGCTACGCCGACGAAACAGGACGCGGCGCAGGCGAGGGCTTCAATCTCAATCTCCCACTCGGCCGAGGCACGGACTTCGCGCATTGGCGGCTCGCGCTCGATCGCGCGCTGCGCGCAGTGGAGCGCGTTGGTGCGGAGGCGCTCGTGGTGCCGTTGGGCGTCGACACGTACGAGCATGATCCGATCTCGCGCTTCCGGTTGACGAGCGACGACTTCCGGGCGATGGGCGCCATGCTGGCACGGGTCGCCTTGCCCACCGTGATCACGTTCGAAGGAGGTTATGCCGTGGAGCAACTCGGTGTGAACGTCGCGAACGTGCTCGAAGGATTTCTCGCATGAGACCGGTCGCATCGTTGCGCGCAGTACCAGACTCGCCGCGCGCGCGGCGGCGGGGACGCGAGTGTCCGCTGATCGCGCTGCTGCTGGTATCGTTGGGCTTTGGCGATGTGGTGTCCGCGCAGACTGGTTGCGCCGATGGCCTCGACGCGCTGGCGCAGTCGCTGCGTTGGACGCCCACGACGCCGAGTTCCGGAACGTTGTTCAAAGTACTGGTCGGCGCAGGCAGCGCCGACAGGACTGAACGCGCGCGGATGGTGTCACTCGCAACGCGCGCAGCGCTCTCCGTGGCCGGTGAACCGCTGCACTTTCAACGGGCGGGCGATTCACTGTTCGCGCTTGCTGCGGTGCCGATCGACTCGACAGTGGGTGTCACGATCGACGTGCGTTGCGGTGACGAAATGCCGGCAACTGCGCGTGTGTCTGCCACGCCGGGCGAATAC
>CAYWCJ010000057.1:0-17088 GCA_964456595.1 uncultured Gemmatimonas sp.
GATGTGATGGTGATGGGTGCGGGTGCCAGGAGTCAGAACCTCATTGTGCGGTTGCGTGGTCGCACGCGCGCCAAGCCGATCGTGTTCAGCGCGCATCTCGATGTCGTCGAAGCGCCGCGGCTCGATTGGGGCACCGATCCGTTTGTGCTCACCGAGAAGGAAGGCTTTCTGTACGGACGCGGCGTGACCGATGACAAGGGACCCGCTGCCGCGATCGTCGCCGCGTTCCTCAGCTACAAGCGGCAGCAACTCGTGCCGGAGCGGGATCTCGTTCTCGCGCTGACCGCCGGCGAAGAGAGCGATGTCGAGAACGGCGTCGTGTGGCTCCTGGACAGGCATCGCGCGCTGGTCGACGCCGAGTATGTGCTCAACCTCGATTCGGGCGGCGCGCAGATCGTCAACGGGAAGGTGCGGTCGTTCGGTGTCGAGTCGGCCGAGAAGGTGTATCTCGATCTCGAGCTCGTGGCGCGCGGACCGGGAGGACACAGCTCCATTCCGCCAGTGCAGACGCCCATCGACCAACTGGCGCGCGCACTCGAGCGCGTCGGGCGCCACACCTTTCCGGTGACCATCAATCCGGTCATACGCAGCTTTCTGGAGAAGAGCGGACCGGTGGAGGGCGGGGAGCAGGGCGCGGCCATGAGTGCCTTGGCGCGTGAGCCCAATGACCTGCGCGCGCAGACGGTGTTGCTCAACGACCGGTGGATGAACGCGATTCTGCGCACCACGTGCGTGGCCACCATGTTGCGAGGTGGCACAGCGCCCAACGCGATTCCGCAGGAAGTCTCCGCCACCGTCAACTGCCGCGTCATGCCGGGCACGGCGCAGGAGGCAATCGTGCGTGCGCTGCGGAGCGCCGTGGCAGACAGCAACATCACCGTGCGCGTGGTCCGGCCGATGAATCCGAGCGGGCCCTCAGTGCCAACGGCGGCGTTTCTGGCCATGATCGAGCGCGTTGTGGCGGCGGAGCATCCCGGCATCCCGGTGATTCCGTACATGGAAACCGGCGCCACCGATGGACTCTGGTTTCGCAACGTCGGCATTCCGGTGTTCGGCGTCAACGGGTTCTACGAAGAGGAGACTGATCTTCGTCGCGCCCACGGCAAGGATGAACGCATTTCGGTGACGGGCTTCGGTGCCATGGTGCGGCACGCAGTGCGACTGCTGGCCGAGGTCGCCTTGACGAAGTAGCTTGCCGCAGCTGTTTCCCTCCCTCTAGCGCGTTCTGATCATGCTGCGCAGCCCATATCCCGACGTCGATATTCCCGACACGTCGCTCACGCCGTTCGTGCTGCGACGCGCGGTCGATCTCCCCGACAAGATCGCCATCCAGTGCGGCGTCACCGGCCGTTCCTACACGTATTCCGCGTTGGCGGATGGTGTGCATCGGGTGGCGGCCGGACTGCATGCGCGCGGCATTCGCAAGGGCGATGTGGTCGGCCTGGTGAGTCCGAACATTCCCGAGTTTGCGATCGTCTTTCTTGCCGTCACGCAGATCGGTGCGGTCTGTTCGACAGTGAATCCGATCGCGACGGCAGAAGAGATCGGCGCGCAGTTTGCCGACTCGGAAGCCGTGTGTCTGGTGACCATCGCCCTGCTGGCGGAGAAGTGTCAAACGGCGGCGCGCCTGGCATCCAGCGTGCGCGAAATCATCGTCATCGGGGATTCGGAGCTGGAAGGGGTGATCCCGTTCGCGGCGCTCTTCGCGCATGGCAACGAACCGCCGACGGTGACGATCGATCCGGCGACGGATGTCGCGGCCCTTCCGTATTCGAGTGGTACGTCCGGGATCCCCAAGGGTGTGATGCTGACGCATCGCAATCTCGTGGCCAACCTCTGGCAGATGAGCGCGCAGGGTGCACTGCTCGAGCATGACATTGTCGTCGGTGTGTTGCCGTTCTTTCACATCTACGGCATGACGGTCATCATGGGTGGCTGCCTGCTCGCCGGTGGCACGATCATTTCCATGCCGCGTTTCGAGCTCGAACCGTTCCTGCAGTTGCTGCAGGATCACGAAGTAGCGGTCGCGTTCGTGGTGCCGCCGATTGTGCTCGCGTTGGCGAAGCATCCCATCGTATCGCAATACAACCTGCGTTCGCTGCGTTGGGTGTCCAGTGGCGCCGCGCCGCTCGGTCGTGCGCTTGCGCAGGCGTGCAAGGACAGACTCGGCGTGCGCGTGACGCAGGGATACGGACTGACGGAAACGAGTCCGGTCACGCACTTCCATCCGGTCGACGGCGATTCGGAAACGCTGGAATCCGTGGGGCCGCCGGTTGCCAATACCGAGTGTCGCATCGTCGATCCTGTCTCGGGAGACGACGTGGCGCAGGGCGAGCGCGGAGAGATCTGGATTCGCGGGCCGCAGGTGATGAAGGGGTATTTCAACAAGCCGGAAGCGACCGCCATGTGTGTCACCGCCGACGGCTGGTTGAAAACCGGCGATGTCGCCGTGGTCGACGAACGTGGCTGGTTTGCCATCGTCGATCGTGTGAAGGAGCTGATCAAGTACAAGGGGCTGCAGGTAGCGCCGGCCGAGTTGGAGGCGGTGTTGCTTTCGCATCCGTCCATCGCCGACGCCGCGGTGATCCCTGTCCCCGACGACGATGCGGGCGAAATACCGAAGGCGTTCATCGTGAAACGTGCCGAGATCACAGCGGACGCGATCATGCAGTTCGTCGCGGAACGCGTGTCGCCGTACAAGAAGGTGCGCCAGGTGGAGTTCGTGGAGAGCATTCCCAAGTCGCCGTCGGGAAAAATCCTGCGTCGACTGCTGGTGGAGCGTGAGCGTACGCGCGTTGCCGCTGGCGCGTAGCCAAGTGCGATGGTGGCCGTGGTGGCTGGCATCGGGCCTGTTCCTGTGTGCCACCGATGCGTCGGCTCAGCGACGCATCGTGCAAACGCATCGTTGCTCGGTTGCGCAGCGTGCCGCCGGCTGCCTGATCATCCTTGGCTCGGGTACGCCAGTCCCCGATCCGGAACGTGCGGGGGCCGCATACGCGGTGGCGGTGGACGACCGCCTGTTCCTGTTTGATGCCGGCGCTGGGGTGATGCGCCGCGCCGCTGCCGCAGGGCTCGCCGTGGACGGCATGACGCGCGTGCTGCTGACCCACCTGCACAGTGACCACACGCTTGGACTTCCCGACGTCATCCTGACCAGCTGGGTGATGGGACGTCGTGCACCGCTCGCGATCATCGGACCCGCGGGTACACGTCGCATGACCGACCAGATCCTCGCCACGTGGTCGGAGGATATCACGGTGCGCACCGAAGGATTGGAACGCGGACAGCGTGACGGGCAGCGCGTGCACGTGACCGAAACGCGCGGCGGTCAGGTGTACGACAGCGCCGGTGTTCGCATTACCGCCGTACCGGTGCCGCATGGGAATTGGCAATCGGCATTCGCCTACGTGGTGCAGACGCCATCGCGCAAGTTTGTGCTTTCGGGCGACACGAGTCCATCCACGGAACTCTTTGACGCAGCGCGCGACGCCGATGTGCTGGTACACGAATCCTATCCTGCCGTGCGACTGCGCCCCGAGGATCGGCCCGGCGGCAACGAATGGCCCGAGTACATGCGCGCCTTTCACACCAGCGACGTCGAGATCGGCGCGATGGCTTCGACACGCGGTATCAGGCGTGTGGTCTTGTCGCATATCGTCTGGATGGGCGGAACGCCAGCAGAGCTCGTCGCCGGCGTGCGCCGCGGCGGCTACACCGGCCTGGTGCGCCTGGCGCGCGATCTGGACGTCTACTGAGCGCCAACCCCACTGCGACTTTTTCTACCGGTCGCCCGTGGCACGGATGAGCAATGGAATTACGGACCGATGCTTGCAGTGCATCTTCCTGCATCTGCTCGGCACGTGCGTTTTCACACGCCGGATACGCTGAACTTCACCAGCTTTGGAGGATTTTCATGCTTCGAAATCACCGATTGGTTCTGATGGCCGGCATCGCAATCGTCGCGGTCACGGCCTGCGACAAGAAGACAGATGCGACAGCCGACTCGACCTCGGCAATGATGAATGACTCGGCGATGACCACCAGCACGATGACCCCCGCGCCACTCACCGACGCGAACATCGTCTACATCCTCGATGAAGCGAGCAATGCCGACAGTGCGCGCGGCGCGGTGGCCGCCACGAAGGGCACCAGCGGCGACGTTCGCGACTTCGGCAAGCTGATGGCCGGCGAGCATCATTCGCTGCGGCAGATGGGGCAGGAGCTCGCCACAAAACTCGGCGTCGCGCCGATGCCGCCAGCCAATGACATGAGCGTTGCCGAAGCGCAGACGCAGATGGACAAGCTCAACGCGGAAGCCAAGGGCACGATGTGGGACAAGGCCTACATCGACTACGAAGTCACGTATCACCGCGCCGTGATCGAGACCGCAACAAAGGCGCTTGATGCAGCCTCGAATCAGGAGCTCAAGGACCTCATCGCCAAGGCTGCACCGATTCTGCAGAAGCACCTTGATCGCGCGCTCGAAATCCAGTCGAAGTTGCCGATGTAGTCGGCCGTGTCTTCGCGGTCACGCGTACTGCGTTTCCACGAAGGCCGGTGCCATCAACCCACGCAGCGATCGACCGTGCGGATCCTGCGTGGCGCGCACCTTGTTGACAAGTGAAAGTGCGCTCTCGGTGCACGGCGGCAACTGGCGGTCGGAGGTGCCGATAGGCGTCACGCGCGAACCCCACTTCACCAGCAGCGAGCAGTACGTCAGCCCGCCCCCGAACGCGGGCATGAGAATCGTGCTTCCCGGCTTCACGCGTCCTTCGTCGAGTGCTTCCACCAGTGCCACTGGCACCGTGGCGGCGCTCATGTTGCCGTACTTGTGCACGGTCACCACTACTTTTTCCATCGGAACGCCGGCATACCTGGCGACCGATTCGATAATGCGCAGGTTCGCCTGATGCGGCACCACCAGATCCACCTGCTCGGCAGTGACGCCATTGTCGCGCAACACGCGAAGTGACGCATCGGCCATCGCGTGCACCGCGCGCTTGAAGATCACCTGCCCGTCAAAGTCCCAGAGCGTGTCGCCAAAGTTGACATCGAGGCCGGCGTAGCTGCAGCCGAAGCCACGCACACGGAGACTCTGTCGTGCTTCCGCGTCGCAGCCGAGCACGCTTCCGAGGAGTCCTTCCTCGTTCTCCGACGCCTGCAGCACCACGGCCGCGGCGCCGTCACCGAACAGCACGGCGACATTGCGATTGCTCCAGTCCATGTAGCGGCTGATCAGCTCCACACCAATCACGATCGCGTTGCGCACCATCCCCGTCTTGATCATCGCCGTCGCCGTGGCGAGCCCGTAACAGAAGCTCGTGCAGGCGGTGTTGAGGTCGATGGCGGCCGCTTTGGTCGCGCCAAGCGCGAGCTGCACGCCGGACGCGCTGTTGGGCACCAATTCGTCGTTACTCACGCCGCCGTAGATGATGAGATCGACATCGGCCGCCTCGAGTCCGGCGCAGGCCAGGGCGCGTGCCGAGGCCACGGTGCTGAGTTCGATGGCGCTGACATGCGAAATGCGTCGCTCCTTCATCCCCGTGCGAGAGGTGATCCACTCGTCGGAGGTCTCGAGGAAGGTGGACAGGTCGTCGTTGCTGAGGACGGCGGGCGGCATACACGCGCCCCAGCCGGTGATGGCAGCATGGGTCATGAGGACTCGGTGCAGGAGGGATCGGGAATGTCGCACGCCGATGCCCAATTGACGAGTGTCACGAGGCGGGCGCATCGATTCGCCGGGACGGGTGGCTCCGTCGGAGCGCGCACTGCATGTTGAGCAATATGGCCTTCGATACCGCGACGCGCTTTCTGGAGCGCTCCCGACACTACCTCTGCATCGAGTACCCGGCCAAGCTCCGCGCGGCGCTGCGTACGCTGCCCGCCGATCGACTCTGGTGGCGCCCGAATGCCTCGTCGAACAGTGCCGGCAATCTGCTGCTGCATCTCACGGGCAACGTGCAGCAATGGATCGTGAGCGGCGTCGGCGGTGCGCCGGATGTGCGGCAGCGCGACGCCGAGTTTGCAGCGCTGGATGGCCCCGATCTGGAGACGCTGCTGTCGGCGCTCGAGGCAACGGTGCGCGACGTCGACGCCGTTTTCGAACGACTCCAGGCGGCGTCGCTCGGTGAGCCACGAACGATTCAGGGGCGCGAGACCACGGTCTTCGCCGCGATCTATCACGTCGTCGAGCACTTCTCCGGGCACACGGGGCAGATCATTCTGCTGGCCAAGTCGCTGACACCGAACGCCGTGCGATTCTACGACGATTCGGGCGGATTGGCGCGACCGCTGTTCATGCCGGACGGCGGCCAGGATGTCGATTGATGGTGCGATGAGTGAGGTCGAGCGGCGCCTGCGTACGGAGCTCGCCGACCGATACAGCATTCAAGGGGAGATTGGGGCCGGAGGGATGGCGACGGTCTATCTCGCCATCGACCTGCGCCACGATCGTCGGGTCGCCCTCAAGGTGCTGCACCCGGAGCTGTCGTCGATGCTCGGCCCGGAGCGCTTTCTGAGCGAGATCAAGCTCACGGCAAGTCTGCAGCATCCGCATGTGCTGGCGCTGTTCGATTCCGGCGCCGCCGATGGCCTGTTGTACTATGTGATGCCGTTTGTGGACGGTGAAACACTGCGCGCGCGACTCGAACGCGAGCGTCAGTTGCCTGTCGCGGAGGCCGTGCGCCTGGCCAGCGAGATTGCAGATGCGCTGCAGTACGCACACGCGCGCGGCATCGTGCATCGCGACATCAAACCCGAGAACGTGCTGCTGCAGAATGGGCACGCCATCGTGGCCGACTTCGGCATCGCGCTCGCGGTGCAACAGGCGGGTGGCACGCGCATGACGCAGACCGGCATGTCGCTCGGCACGCCGCAGTACATGGCGCCTGAACAGGCAATGGGGGAGCGCAACGTCGACGCCCGTGCTGATATCTACGCGCTCGGTGCGATGACGTATGAAATGCTGGCGGGGGAGCCGCCGTTCACCGGACCGACGTCGCAGGCGATCGTGGCGAAGGTGATGACGGAGCGTTCGCGACCGCTGCGGACAATTCGCGACACCGTGCCTGAAAGTGTTGAGCGCGCCGTCGCTCAGGCGCTCGAGAAGTTGCCCGCCGATCGGTTCGCGTCGTCGAAGGAGTTCTCGCAGGCACTGTCGGACATCACCATCTCTGCCGCGGCGCGAGCGCTCAGCACAGATCCGCGAATGGTCGGCGCGCAACCACGGTTCAGTGTGGGTCGCGCCATCGCGGTGGCAGCGATCGCGCTGGTGGCTGGTGTTGCGATCGGCGCTGCCGCGATGGCGTCGCGCGCCATACCAGTCGCGCGTGCGCGCATGTTATCCGTGCGTTTTGAAGTACTGCCGGCCGACTCCGTGCAGCTGCGGCTGGTGTGCTGTGGACGGATGTTCGCAATCTCGCCTGACGGACGCTGGTTGGTGTATCAGGGGAGCACGACGCCGACGGGTGGCGAAGCGGGGTCGTTGGCGGCGGCGGCGGCGCACCAGCTGTACCTGCGGGATCTCACCGACCTGACGGTGCGCCGCTTGCCCGGTACGGAGAACGGCGTGAGTATCGCGTTCTCTCCCAGGAATGACGAGATCGTTTTTGTCTCGGGCAGAGAGTTGCGGCGGCTGCCACTCTCCACCGGTGAGCCGCAGACAATCGCCACACTCTCCGATGGATTTGTTGGCGGAACGACGTGGGGAACCGATGATGTTATCCGGGTGGGCGTGAGCGGGCAGATGTTGGCTGTGCCCGTGAGCGGGAGTACACCCACTCCAGTGTTCCCGGGCGATACCCTGGGAATGCAGTTCGCCGGGCCGCAAATGCTTCTCGCCGAGCGTGCGATGCTGTACACCATCGCAGCGACGGACAAGGAGCCCGTGATTCAGTGGCGTTCGCTCGCTTCCGGCAAAGTGCATGACGTCGCGGTTGGTGCCACGCCGACGTATCTGGAGCAGGCGCACGCACTCTTGCTCGTGCGTGTTGACGGCAGTCTGATACGATACCCGTTCGACCCGGCGAGTGGAGACACCACCGGGCCGGGAGTCCGCGTTGCCGCTGGTGTCGTACGCCGCTCTCCCATTCTCGCGCATGGAGAGTACGCCGCCTCCGAGGACGGCACGTTGGTTCTGGCCACACGCCGCACGACAGCGGCGCTCAGCGGCATGTCGCTCGTCAGACTGGGCGACAGCGTTCGTGTGTCACGAATCATGCAACCGTTTCGCGCCTTCACACGACCGGTCTTCTCACCATCTGGCGCATATGTCGCGATGACGGCCGCGCTGGACCAAGGCGCCTATGCAGCCCAGATCTTTGACGTTGCGCGAGGTGTCGCGGCACGTGCGCCGATTGCGGGAGACGCTGCCTCGCTCGCGTGGACGGCCGCGGGCGATTCGCTCGTGTACCGGACGCGGGGAAGCGAGCTGGTGGTCCGCGCCGCAGACGGAAGCGGTGTGCCCACGCCTCCCTTGGTTGTGAAAGATTGGACGATCGGGGAGGAGATTACGGCGTGGGGACCGTGGATTGCTATTGCCGGACTTCCCAAGGGCGCACCCGCTGGATCCGACATTGGCGTGATTCATCGCGACTCTGCGGGTGTTGTGCGTCCCTACAGCTCGACACCGTTCAGCGAGAAGGAACCGGCGATTTCGCCGGACGGAAAGTGGTTGGCGTACACGTCGAATGAAAATGGTCGCGAAGACGTATTTGTCAGTGCGTTCCCCGTGCCGTCGGGGCGCTACCTCGTGACCACGGAAGGCGGGCATGATGCGGCGTGGAGTCGTGACTCGAGGACCCTTTACTCGGCCAACGGGGGCGCGATTCTCGCGACGCCTTTCACACCGGGCGCGCCTCCGCGCATCGGCGAGCCGCGAAAGATTTATGCGCGCGACGCGTGGGGATCGTTCAGCATCTCTTCCGGTGGAAACCTGATGGTGGTCACCGATCGTGTGCGCGAAGGCGAGCCGCGTTCACTCGTCGTTCGACTCAACGCGCTGACCTCGAAGTAGAGTCGGCGTTTCATGCAGGCTCGAGAACGCATCATGGGCGCGGCTCGCGAACACCGTTGCGCGCTGTACATTCGCCATAGTTTTTCGCATCCCAACCGCCGCCTCTCCCACCGCACATCCCATGACTTCCTCCCGACTCGGCGTAGGCTTCATCGGCTCCGGCTTCAACGCACGCTTTCACATGCTCGGGTGGAAGGGCGTTCGCGATGCGGATATCCTGGGTGTGTGGAGCCCGAACGCGAAGAACGCCGCGTCGGCGGCGAAGTATTGTCGTGAACTCGATGTCGGCGAATGCAAGCCGTACAAGAGCATCACCGACATGGTCGCCGATCCCGCCATCGACGCGATCTGGCTCAACGGACCGAATCACGCGCGGATCGAGAACGTCGAAGAAATCTGTGATGCGGTGACGTCAGGTAAGGGCACGCTCAAGGGCATCGCCTGCGAGAAGCCACTTGGTCGCGGTGTTGCGGAAGCGGCAGAGGTGCTGCGGCTGGTGGAGAAGGCGGGCATCATGCACGGCTATCTCGAGAACCAGTTCTTCTGCCCGCAGGTGACGACGGGGCACAATCTGATGTGGAAGCGTGGTGCGGCGGCTACGGGTCGTCCGTATCTCGCGCGTGCCGCCGAAGAGCACAGCGGTCCGCACATGCCGTGGTTCTGGAACGGCGCGAATCAGGGCGGCGGCGTGCTGAGCGACATGATGTGCCACTCGCTGCTGGTGTGCCGTCAGCTGCTCACACCGCCGGGCGAATCGTTGCGCACGCTCAAGGTGAAGCGCATCACCGGCCACATCGCGTCGCTCAAGTGGTCGCGCAAGGATTACGCTGCGCAGCTCAAGAAGACGATGGGCATCGACTACACCAAGACCCCGTCGGAAGACTACGCAAGCGTGAACGTGGAGTTCGAAACACCGGATGGCCGCATCGCGATCGGTGAAGCGACGACGAGCTGGAGCTTCATCGGACCGGGCCTGCGACTGAGCGCCGAGTTGCTGGGGCCCGAGTACTCGATGAAGTGGAACTCGCTCGAGTCGGGACTCGACCTCTTCTTCTCACGCGAAGTGAAAGGCAAGGCCGGCGAAGATCTCGTCGAAAAGCAGAACGCCGAGGTCGGCCAGATGCCCGTGATCGCCAGTGAAGCAGTGGCCTACGGCTATGAAGCCGAGGATCGTCACTTCGTGCGCGCGTTTCTGGGCAAGGAGAAGCCGATGCTGACGTTCCACGATGGACTCGATGTCGTGGAGATGCTGATGGCGGCGTACATGAGCGCCGAAAGTGAGAAGACGGTGCTGTTTCCGCCGCGGGGGCTGAAGGGCTTCATGCCGGCAGTGGCGAAGGGGGAATGGAAGCCACGGTGACAGGCTGAGGAGCGTGGCCGGAAGGTCGTCAACCACCGAGTTTCCGACTTCGGGTACGGGTTTGTGGCTTTGAGATGAACGGCGATTGCGCCGCCCGAACCCACCACCAGAAACCTGGTGGTTGCCCTTACTTGATCGCCGGCGGCGAAAACTTCCGATAGTTGATATCCATCGCCTGCATGCGCTTTTCGTGCGTGGTCATGCGCGCCAAGAAATCGCCGTAGTCGCGCCGGCTCTTTGCGCTCCAGAGCGCCTCGGCGAGTGCGCTGAGTCTCGGCATCAGCATGTACTCGACATCCTTGGGCGTGTGGAGGTACTCGGTCCACATCTGCGACTGCGCGCCGAGTATGTGTTTGGCCTCGTCGGGTGTGAGGCTCGGCGGGACCGGCTCAAACGCGTACACCGTATCGAGCGGGAGGAATCCGCCGATCGCCAATGGCTCGCTCTTCTTGTCGAGCGCCTGATAGTGATCGAAGTACGTGTGGCTGCCCGGTGCCATCACCACATCGTGTCCGGCTTTCGCGGCGGCTATTCCGCCGTCCATGCCGCGCCACGACATAACGGTCGCGTTCTCAGCCAGTCCACCCTCGAGAATCTCATCCCATCCGATGAGACGTCGTCCGCGCTGGGTGAGGAACGTGTCCATCTGCCGGATGAACCAGCTCTGCAACTCGTGCTCATCCTTGAGTCCGAGCTGCCTGATGCGCGCCTGAATCTGCGGGCTCGCCTGCCACTGCGTCTTCACGGCCTCGTCGCCACCGATGTGGATGAACGGTCCGGGGAAGAGCGCGAGTACTTCGGTCAGCACGTCCTGCAGGAACGCGATCGTGCGGTCGTCGGCGTTGAGGATGTATTCGCTCACGCCCCACACGCCGAGCACGCTGACGGTGGTGTCCGGGCGCACGCCGAGTTGCGGATACGCGGCGATCGCCGCTTGTGCATGTCCCGGCATCTCGATCTCGGGGACGACGGTGATGTATCGCTCCGCCGCGTACGCCACGATCTCGCGCACATCGTCCTGCGTGTAGAAGCCGCAATGCTTCTTGCCATCGAAGACACGTTTCGCGGGATCAGCGACGGATGGCCCGATGAGCGTCTGATCGCGACACGAGCCGACCTCGGTGAGTCGCGGATACTTGAGGATCTCGATGCGCCATCCCTGGTCCTCGGTGAGGTGCCAGTGAAAGCGATTGAGTTTGTGCAGCGCGAGAATGTCGATGTACTTCTTGACGAACTCCTTGGGCATGAAGTGCCGGCTCACGTCGAGATGCGCGCCACGCCAGGAGAAACGCGGTGTGTCTTCGACATGCACCGACGGCACCGTCCACGTTGCACCGGCCACGCGTGCACTGCGCAGGATGTCCGGAGGCAGCAGCTGCCGTACCGATTGCAGCGCATAGAAGGCACCCGCCGGCGCTCGCGCACGAATGACGATCCCGCTGGCCGTCACATCCAGTCGATAGGCTTCCTCGCCATTCTCGTCTGCCCTGGCAGCGAGCGTGCGATCGCGAATGAGACGAATGCCACCGGTGCCTGCGCTCGTGGCGCGCACCGTGAGATCGAATCCGGTCGCACCGCCGATATCACGCGCAAAGCGCCGCGCGGCGGGCACGAACAGCGGATCGGCGTGCACGATCGTGCTCGCGCGAATGGTATATGCGCCGCTGCGTGCGGTGAGAACCTCCGGGCGCGGAATGATCGCGTAGCGCAGCGGATCATCGGAGATCGCGGATGGCCGGGCTTGGGCATGCAACGCATTCCCCGCCCGCGACGGCGCGAACATCACGTCAGCCGACGTGACGTCGAGCCTCGGCAGCAACATCGTTGTCACGCACGCGAACGTCGTGATGCGCACCGGGTGGAGGCGCATCACGACTGCCCGCGAATGGGTCACGACTCGGTCAGTGCCAGGAGAACGCCGCGCACGTTAGCCGGATCGGTGGCATTGGCGTGGATCTCCCGCACGCCTGAGCGCGCGACGACATCGCGCACGTTGTGCGGCCGCACGCCGCCGCCCGCCAGCACGGTCAGTCGATTGCCGGCCTGCCGTTGCAACGCGTGCAATCGATCGACGCCGTCCAGTGCCGTCGGCGCGTGACCCGCTGTGAGCACGTAGTTCACGCCGAGTTGCAGCAACGTCTCCATCGCCTCGACCGCGTCGGGCGTGCGATCGAAAGCCCGATGGAAGGTGACCTTGAGCGGTCGCGCCAAGTGGATGAGCGATGCCATGCCCTCGACATCGATGCGGTCGTCGCTGTGCAGCACCCCGACCACGATGCCGTCCACGCCAAGGGCGCGCGCGGCGACGATATCGTTGCGCATCACTTCCATGTCGTCACTGCTGTACACGAAATCGTTGACGTGGGGACGAATCATGATGTGCAGCGGGACGTACAGTTCATCGCGACAGCGCGAGATGAGCCCGAGCGACGGCGTGGTGCCACCGGTTCCGGAGCCGCACAACTCCACGCGGCCCGCCCCGAGATCCTGCGCAGTGCGCGCGCTGAGAATTGAATCACAGCACGCTTCGAGCAACGGCGTAATGGTCGTGATCAGCATACCCGGAGTCAGTGTGCCAGAACGGTGGAAGGTGCGTCGGCTGTGGCCGACGGGCGAAACAGCAACAGGAACACCACAAACACGCCGATCGCGCCGATGGCCGGCACCACCCACACCGCCGTCCAATCATGCGACGTTGCGCTACCCGCCACCGTCGTCACATAGCGATCGACCACGTACCCCGACACCGAGGCACCGACGAAATACCCGACGCCGTTGGTGACCAGATTGAGGAAGCCCTGCGCCGCGGCTCGCACCTTGGGGCCGGCCACTTCATCGGTGTAGATCTGGCCGGACACGAAGAAGAAATCGTAACAGATGCCGTGCAGCAGAATGCCCGCATAGATCATCCACATCCCCGAGCCGGCGTCACCGCGGCTGAAGGCGAAGTAGCGCAACGCCCAGGCGAGCATGCCCACCAGCATGATCCACTTGATGCCAAACTTTCGCAGTGCGAACGGCAACAACAGCATGAAGAAAACTTCGGAGCCCTGACCGAACGACATGACGCCCGCCGCGTTCGACACGCCGATCTCGTTCATGAACGGATTCGCGAACGCGTAGTAGAACTGGAGCGGGATGCACAGCAGGAAGGAGCCAAGCACGAAGATCCTGAAGTCGTTGCGCTTGAGCAGGCTCAGGGCATCGAGTCCGAGCGCGTCGCGGACGCTGAACGGCGCGCCGGCGCCCTTGGGGGGCGTGTGCGGCAGCGCCAGCGAGAAAAGACCGAGGGCGAGCGATCCCGCGGCGGAGATCTGCATCGGAATGGCCAGTGCGTCGGCGTGCAGCACGAAGCCCACCAGAATGCCCGACGCGACGATCCACCCGACCGTGCCGAAGACGCGAATCTTGGGGAAGTCGCGCGCCGAATCCTTGACGTTGTGCAGCGAAATGGAATTCGTCAGCGACAGGGTCGGCATGTAGCAGAATGCGTAGGCGAGCAACAGCGGGTAAAAGGTCGCGAACTCCGTCTGCAGCGACAGCAAGTACATCAGCGCGGCGCCAAGGAGATGCAGCACGGACAGCAGCTTCTCACTGGCAAAGAACCGGTCCGCGACAATGCCCATGAAAAATGGCGACACGATCGCGGCGATCGCCGTGGCCCCGAACGCGCTTCCGATCTGTGCACCCGTGAAATTCAGCGTCTGGCCGAGATAGGTGCCCATGGTGACGAACCAGGCACCCCACACGAAGTACTGCAGGAACATCATCACGGACAGCCGGCCCTTCGTTCCCATCACGAAAGCTCCCGAAGGCGAATGTTATCGCCTTCGGCGGGGCCGAGGGGGCCGCCACTGGCAATGAGCGAGAGTGCGAAGGTCGGTCGGGCGCGACTGACACCAGTACCTGGTACCACGGACATACGTCGCTCCGGAGGGGTCGAGCGGAAGGGAGGCGGGCGCGGGTATGCTACGGTGCGTTCCGTGAGTGCGAAAGACGCAATTGACCACCTGCCGGCAAATTCGTGTCGCGCCGATTCCGCCATGTCGTCCCGGGGCGCACCTTCTTGCCGTCGCCTGTCACTTGGCGCCAGTCCGGCCAACGAGACGCCTTTCCGTCATCCGCCTACGCGCGCTCCCATGGATCATTCACCGGGTTTCCTCGCCCACGTCGAGTCGCGACGGGCACAGGTACGCGAAGTCTCCGTCCACGAGGCGCTGCAGGCCCTCGCGGGCGACTCGCCGGCACGACTGCTGGATGTGCGGGAAGACCGCGAATGGATGGCCGGTCACGCGGTCGGCGCCACACACGCGGCGCGTGGGGTGATGGAACGGGCCATCGAGCAGCTCGCGCCCGAGAAGGACGCACCCATCTATCTCTACTGCGGGGGCGGGTTCCGTTCGGCGCTGGCGGTCGACTCGCTCCAGCAGATGGGCTACACGAACGTGCACTCGGTGGCGGGCGGATGGCGGGCGTGGCTCGACGCGTCGGCGCCCGTCGAGAAGCCAGCGGTCGGTGAGCGCGTCACCGGCCTTGGTGGAGTCTTCTTTCGCTCACCAGATCCCGCTGCGCTGCGCGACTGGTACGCGCAGCATCTCGGCATCAAGAGCGAGAGCTGGGGCGCGGTCTTCCCGTTCCGCGAGAGCGCCAATCCGGCCATCGAAGGCTCGCAGGCGTGGAGCATCATGCCGTCCAACACGGACTACATGGGCGAGTCCGGACAGACGTTCATGATCAACTACCGAGTGCGCGATCTCGATGCGTTGCTCGAGCAGCTCAGGACAGAAGGCGTCTGGATCGACAAGCGGCCTGATGATTCGGAGTACGGTCGCTTCGCGTGGATTCGGGATGCCGATGGCAATCGCATCGAGCTGTGGCAACCACCGGGGCCAACATTGCCGTAGATCGCTGATCGCGCCAACGAGCTCGCCCCACGCCGCAGCTTCGCGACGGCACGGGCATGGTCCTCCCGGCGCAATGCCGTCGTCGCACTGCGGGCCGAAGTGCACGCAGCCGGTGGCCGTCCCCCCCCCGGGAGCTGGTTCAGCGACGCACAGCAGTGTGCTGGAAGGCGCTGGCATTGGATGTGCATAAGCGCATGTCGAAGGCAGGTGCCTGCGCTCGCCTCAGGCAGGCGCCAGGCCCGATCGACGCCGCATGAACGCTGAATCGACGCTGGAGCATGTAGCATGGGTCTGTTATGGTCGGCTCTCATCGGACTCTTGACCGGCGCGCTGGCGACAGCACTCATGCCGGGACGCGATCCGGGTGGATTGATCGTCACCATGCTGTTGGGCATCACCGGTGCAGTCGTCGGCGCGGAACTGGGCCGAGCCTCGGGCGTGTACGAGACGGGCGAAGCGGCCGGACTCATCATGGTTGTGGTGGGCGCAATGGTCGTGATCTTGGTCTATGGTCGCGTTCGCGGGAGTCGGCACTCGAGCTGAATGGCCGATGGCGCGTGCACGTGCGGCGTATTTGCTTTCGCCATCCGCACGTCACCCGTTCAGTCTGTGGAGCGCGACCAATGTCCGATGCACGGAGCGACTCGCAGAGCGACTCGCAGCGATTCCCGATCGGCAAGTTCCAGCGGAGCGACAGCTATTCGGCGGCTGATCGCGCGGCGTCCATCGCCCGCCTCGCCGCGCTTCCGGCGGCCTTGGCCGCGGCGCTCGGCGGGTGCAGTGACGCGCAGGTCGACACGCCGTATCGCGAGGATGGCTGGACCGTGCGCCAACTCGTGCATCATGTCGCCGACAGTCACGCCAATGCGCTGATCCGCCTCAAGCTCGCGCTCACGGAAGACAACCCCACCATCAAGCCGTACGATCAGGATGCCTGGGCGCGCTTGGCCGACGTGCGCGCCGTGTCACCGCTGGTGTCCGTGGCGATGACGGCGGCCATTCACGAACGCATGACGGCCGTGTTACGTGCGATGAGCGCCGACGATTTCGGGCGTGGTCTCCTGCACCCCGAGAACGGCCGCATGACCATTGACCAGCTGCTCGCGTTGTATGCGTGGCATGGTGACCATCACGTGGCACATATCCGCGGTGTGCGGTCGCTCACGGCCGTCCCTCGATGATGCGTGCGCTCTCGCCGACGATGGCGATGTCCGAGCTGCCAGGTACGCCAACGATCGAATAGAGAATCTTGTTGGTCGGCACCGTGAGCGATGCCCACGTCGATCCGTCGTAGCGCAGGACGGCGCCGCTGTCGCCCGCGGCATAAATCTCCGTGGGGCCACGTCCCCAGATTGAACGCAGATCGCGACGGGTCGGCACCGCCAGTGGCTGCCAACGTACGCCGTCGAAGCGCACGATGGTGCCGCTGTCACCGCCGATGAAGACGTCGTTCGCTGCCGTGCCCCACACGGCACGCAAGCGCTTGGTGTTCGAAACGGGCACGGTCACGTTGCTCCAGCGTCCGCCGTCAAAACGCAACACCACGCCCGAATCTCCGACCACATAGACGTTCGACGGATCGCTTCCCCAGACGGCGCGCAGGAACTGCTGCGTCCCGCTGGCCTGCGGTGTCCACGCCGTACCGCTCGAACGAAGGATTGTGCCGCGCTCGCCCACGACCACGTATTGACCGGGGCCACCGCTCCAGATGGCGCGCAGCAGGTTGGTGGTCGGCGCCGTTTCACGTGTCCACGCGCTGCCGTCGTAACGCAACACGGAGCCCGTATCTCCGACGGCGCCGATCTCGGTGG
>CAYWCJ010000058.1:0-16976 GCA_964456595.1 uncultured Gemmatimonas sp.
GCGCCATGGTGGAACGTCCACACATGCGCGTCATCACCTGGGCGTTCCTCGCCACACTGTCGCTTGTCCTGATGGTGCAGCTGCGCGGCCTCGACAGCGACCTGCGTCTGCCGGACGTGCCAAACGGCATCGTCAGCTACGAACTCGCGTGGTCGGGCACCCGTGCAGCGACGGTCATCGATGCGTGGCGCAGTGCCGGTGTCATCGAACAGGCGAAGGTCAGCCTCGGCGTGGATTTCGCCTTTCTTCTGGCCTATCCGTTCATGTTCTCTGTCGGCGCGGCGTTGTTGGTTCGCAAAACGCCAGCCGGCCGCTTCGACCGCGTTGGACAGACGCTGAGCCGTGCGGTGCTCTGCTGCATTCCGCTCGACGCGACGGAGAACATTGTGCTCTGGCGGATGCTCGACGCCGGCGCGTCATCGCTGCTGGCGCACATCGGGACCATTGGTGCCGTGATCAAGTTTGCGCTTGTGCTGATGACCGCGATCTGGTGTGCTGCCGCCATCGGGAGTCGCGTGATGTTGTCGGGTAAGCCGCACACCAGCGGCTGAAGTGCCGTTGTCGTACGCCGTCAGTCGATGCCGAGCGCGCTCAGGCGGTCGACACACTCCCCAGACCCCGCATCGAGGCACCGTCATGTTCCGAGCGTTTGTCATCCGCATTTGTGTCGCCTCGATCGGTGCTGGCGTCATGCTCGCGCCGTGCGTTTACGCACAGGGCGCTCCGTTCGACATCGTGATTCGCAACGGTCGCGTCATCGATCCGGCATCAGGGCTCGACGCCGTGCGATCGGTCGGTATTCGTGGTGGCAAGATTGCCGCGGTCAGTGCCGGCCCGCTGCAGGGCCGCCAGGTCATCGACGCGCGTGGTCTCGTCGTCGCTCCGGGGTTCATCGACCTCCACGCTCACGGACAGGACGACGAGAACTATCGCATCTTCGCGCTCGACGGTGTCACCACGGCGCTCGAACTCGAAGCAGGCACGGAAAACGTGCCGGCGTTCTACGCCGCGCGCGAAGGCAAGGCGTTGATCAACTTCGGTGCGTCCGCCAGCCATCTCCGGGCGCGCATGCAGGTGCTGCGCGACGGTGGCCTCCCTCTTGGTACGCTGTTGCCGCTCGACTCGGCTGGTTACGTCGTTGCCACCGAGGCGCAGATCGCCGCGATGCGTCGCGTGATTGACGCTGGTCTCGATGCCGGCGGACTCGGCGTTGGCATGGGATTGCAGTACACGCCGGCGGCGACCAAGTACGAAGTGCTGGAGGCCTTTCGCAGTGCGGCGCGTCGCCACGCACCGGTTTTTGTGCACACGCGATCGTGGGGCGACACCGACCCTGGAAGCTCGGTGGAGTCGTACATGGAAGTGATTGCGGCCAGTGCGATTACCGGTGCGCCGGTCCACATCGTTCACCTCAACTCCACGAGCGTGGCTGCAACGCCGCGCACGCTGGCGATGATCGCGGAGGCGCGGCAGCGCGGTGTGGATGTGTCGGCCGAGGCGTATCCGTATGTGGCTGGCATGACGGAGTTGGCTTCGCCACTGCTCGAACGCTATGCCAATGGCCCCGACAGTCTGTTTGGCACTCTGATGCTTGCTCGCACCGGCGAGCGACTCACGCGGGCAAGCTTTCTCGCCAATCGGAAGCCGGGCGAGATGGTGATTCTCTTCGTCAACACGCCGGAGATGGAAGCGATGGCCATCACGAGTCCTCTCACGGCGATCGCGAGCGATGGCGGTCTGCGGAAGGGCATCGGACACCCGCGGGCCGCTGGCACGTACGCGCGGGTGCTCGGGCACTATGTGCGCGAGACACATCAGCTCACGCTCATGGAAGCCATCCGGAAGATGACGCTGATGCCCGCGCAGCGGTTGGAGCGACTGGCCCCGGCGTTCCAGAACAAGGGGCGCCTCCGCGTGGGCGCGGACGCCGACATCGTGGTGTTCGACGCGCAGACGGTCAGCGACCGCTCTACCTACGCGAAGCCGTCGGTGCCCTCGATCGGCTTCAAGCACGTGTTGGTGAACGGCGTGCCAGTGGTGACTGACGGAACGCTTCGGGAGAATACGTTCCCCGGGCGTGGGGCGCGGGCGCCGCAGCGCTGAAGACTATCGATGGTGCACTCGTGCGAACGCGCTCAGGAGGCACGTACGTACACGCATCCCTGCTCCTGCGCGCGCTGGTCGGGCCCGCGCTGTACGAGATGCGGGGCAGCGGCCTGCGCGTGGGTGCATAGATTCGTCTCGACGATGCCGCGCCGCGCCTCCGTGGGCCCACGCCGACGCTCTTCTTCACGCGTTCCATGGTTGGCAGCCAGCGTGGACGCGCGGTCGACCTTTCGACGGTCGGGGCCGGGATTCGGTGGGTGCGTCGGCGGTGGGCACGACGTACACTAGGTCCAGCGATATATCCGAACTCGCCACTCGCCTTCCCACGCCCGCGACCGCCCCCCGTGTGACCTTGCCAGCGGACGTCGAGTTCACGACGCTTATTCAGAATGCAGATGCGGGAGACAGCGCCGCTGCCGCGCAGTTGTTCGCCGCGATGTACCGCGAGCTGCACACGCTTGCTCAGCGACAACTGGCGCGCAACGGCGGGCAGCTGACACTCGGCGCCACCACGCTGTTGCACGAGGTGTACCTCAACATCGCCGACCGGTCAGCGGTGAGCTTCCCGGATCGCGGCCACTTCATGGCGTACGCCGCGCGCGCTATGCGTGGGCTCATCATCGACTACGCGCGCAGCCAACGCGCCGAGAAGCGCGGTGGCGGGTTTCATATCACCGGGATCGGCGACACCGACCCGTCGAGCCCCGAACGCACTGCGTCCACCGCGCTCGACGCGCTCGGTGAGGCGCTCGATACGCTCGCCGCTGGGGCGCCAGCACTCGCCGGCCTCGTCGATCTGCACTTTTTCTGCGGATTCTCATTCGTCGAAATTGCCGAGATGCGTGCTGTGTCAGAGCGAACCATTCAGCGCGACTGGCGCAAGGCGCGGCTGCTGCTCCACAACTTTCTGGGCGAGTCCGGCTGAATCACGCCGAACGCCTGTCGCCTCCGGGCCGCGTATTCCGATTACTCCGGTGTCCACTCACCTCTCGCACCGGAGCAACGAATGAACCGACGTCCCCGACCCTTCTCGCAGGCGCTGCAGCCACTTGTTGACCGCGCGGACGAGCTGGATTGCCACGAGCGGCACGCATGGCTCACCGAGCTGCGCCGCGACTGCCCGACCGTGGCGAGTGAACTGGAGCGGCTGCTTGCGCCGCGTCTGATGATCGACCGGCTCGCCGATGCGGAGCCGATGCACGCGCTCGATATGCTTGGATTGCGACGATAGGATCGAGGTCACTTCTACCCGATAGGAACATGCCCGCCTTCGATATTGCGCGTTGGAAGACCCTGGAACCGTTCGTCGACGATGCCCTGAGCCTGACTGGAGAAGCGCGCGGGCAGTGGCTGGAGGCTCTGCGTGTGAGCGATTCCGGGATCGCAGCAGAACTGGACGCGCTCTTCGCCGGAGCGACGTCGCTCAGTCGGAACGATGTACTGGACCGCGCGCAGATCGACGCGTTGCTGCGGTCACTTCAGGCGGATCGAAGCGGCGAGGTTGTCGGAGCCTGGACGTTGGATCGCTCGATAGGCGTCGGCGGCATGGGCACCGTGTGGCTGGCGCACCGCTCGGACGGCCGGTTTGACGGTGTCGCGGCGGTGAAGCTGCTCAGCGTCACGGTCACCACGCCGGAGTCACTGCGACGATTCCGGCAGGAAGGCACCGTGTTGGCGCGGCTGTCGCATCCGAACATTGCGAAACTGCTCGATGCCGGCGTCAGCACCAACGGGCAACCGTATCTCGTGTTGGAGTATGTCGACGGCGACCGTATCGACACGTACTGCGATAGCCGTGCTGCCGATGCGAGTGCGCGCATTGCACTCATGATCACGGTGCTCGGTGCGCTGGCCGACGCGCACGGCAAGCTCATTGTCCACCGCGACCTCAAGCCGCACAACATTCTGGTGACGAAGGACGGGGTCCCCAAGCTGCTCGATTTCGGCATCGCGAAGCTGCTGGAAGACGACACCGCAGACGAGATGACCACGCCGGGTGCGCGGGCGATGACGGTCGCGTGGGCGGCGCCCGAACAGGTACTTGGTGCGGCTATCACGACGGCCACTGACGTGTATGCCGCCGGTGCCATGTTGTATCGCCTGTTGAGCGGTCATCATCCCACCGCGCACGGTGCATCGACGCAGGCCGAGTTTGTACACGGGGCCCTCAAGGGCGAAACACTCGCGCTGAGCGAGGCCGTGACGTCCACGCGCTTTCGATCACAGCTCGAGGTCACGGCCGCAGCGGCGTCGCTCAGCAGCACGCCAACCGCGCTGGCCCGCAAGTACCGCGGAGATCTCGACAACATTCTTGCGCGGAGTCTCAAGCGTGAGCCCGCCGAGCGATATGCATCGGCCGCGGCGATGGCTGAGGACCTGCAGCGCAGTCTCGACCATCGGCCAATCCGCGCACGTCCCGATTCCTTCGGCTACCGCTTCACTCGGTTTGTCCGTCGCAATCGCGCGGCCGTGGCACTCGGCACCGTGGCGCTGCTCGCTGTGGTGGGCTCGGCAGGCGTTGCCATTTCGCAGGCGCGCAACGCGACGCGGCAACGCGATATCGCTGTGCTCGAGGCGACCAACGCACTCGCCACCAGCAACTTTCAAAAGTTTCTCATGTCGCAGGTGGGGACGGAGCCCATCACGCTGCGGCAGATGCTGGAGCGCGGTGAGCGCATGCTGAGCCGCTACGACGCGCCGCCGTCGGTGACCGCCGATCTCCTGATGCAGATCCGGGATCGTTACTACGAGCTCGATGATTCGGCGTCCGTGGCGCGTGTGTTGACGCGCGTGGACTCCATTGCGCGTGCGACGCGTGACCCGGCGATCCTCTCCGACGTGGCCTATGGCAAAGCACACGCACAAACACGGTTTGGACGTGTGGCAACGGCGGACAGTTTGGCCCACGAGGGTCGCCGCTGGTTCGCGCAGGTGCGCGATCCGTCTGCATCGCAGACGGCGTCGGCGCTGACCGTGGAAGCGGACATCGCGTCGGGACTACACTATCCCGACTCCGCCGTCGCCCTGTTGCGCCAGGCGGCGCGCGCACTGGAAACCGCCGGGCAAGCGAGCACCATGCAGTACATCACTACACTCGCATCGCTGGCGGTCGTCGAGCACGAGCGTGCGGACTATCGCAGCGCGTCGATCAGCTATGGGCGGCTGTTGCCGCTGTACGCGAGGGCGGGACAGGACAGCACCATCAGCGCCATCATTGCCCAGCACAACGAAGCATTCGCGCTCCAGTTGCTCGGCGAGGTTGCCACCGGCGACAGCCTGCTGCAGGACGACATCCGACGTTTAGGCGGCGTGGATCCGTCCGGCGAACTCCCGCGGCCGTTGGTGATCACCAGTGCGAACAGTGCGATTCTCATGCACCGATTCGACGAGGGGATTGCCATGTGGCGACGGCTGCTGCCGAATGCGTCGCCAGTGGTCGCGCAGCGCGTGTGGACGGGGATTGCCCGCAGCATGGCGCTCGCGGGACGCTCGCGTGAGGCGGTCGCCGCGATGAAGGAATTCCAGCGCGCTGGTACGAAGCTGCCGAACCCCAACACACGCGACAGTCTGGTTCTGGAAGGTTTGCTCAAACTCACGTCCGGGAACCCGATCGGCGCGCTTGCCGACTTCGACACGCTCGAGGCGAGACGCCTGCCGATGCGTAAGAGCACCGATCTGGATACCGTGCTGGTGCGCCTCTGGCGTGCCGAAGCAGCGGTGGCCGCGCGAAACGGCGTGCGTGGGCTGACGCTCGCGCGCGAGGCGCTGTTCACCGCCGCGCGCGACTCCGTCTCGCGTCGTCGCAGCGGATACTACGGTCGCGCCATCCTGCTCGAGTCCGACGCGCTCGAATTGACCGGCGACCGGACCGCAGCGCGGCGACGCCCCGAGCTGGCCATGGAGCCGCTCCGCACCGGCTTCGGCGCGAACCATCCACTCGTGCGCGTTGCACAAGCGCGGCTGACGAAGCTCCAACAGCCCTGACGACGCGAGACCAAGCCGATTGCCATGTCGGCTTTGGGCAGCGAATCCCGATTCCATGTGCAGGGCACCTACGCATGCATACACAATCGGAGACATCATGGCACGACTCGAGCTGACCGCGATCGGAGTCGGAATGGCATTCGCGATGTATATGGTGCTGATCGTGGTGATCGCGCACCGGTTCACGAAGCCACGGCGCGTGACGCCATCGTTGCCGTCGCCGGTGTTCGGCGCTCCGCAGTTGCAAACCGTCGGCTTTCCGGCGCGTGATGACGCGTTGCGACTCACCGCGTCGTACGTGGCGACGCCGAACGCCACGGGCGCGATCATTCTGGTACATGGTCGCAATGCGTGTCGCGGTGCGGAGTTGCGGGGTGATACTTCCGAACTTGTGGCGCATTTCGTCCGTCTCGGATTCAGCGTCCTTCTGGTCGACTTGCGCGGTCACGGCGGCAGCGCGACTGCGCGTCTGACGTTTGGTCGGCGCGAGCGACGCGACATACTCGGCGCGGTCGACTTCCTGCTCGCGCACGGTCACGCGCCGCGCCGGATTGGTGTGCTCGGTGCCTCAATGGGTGGTGTGAGCGCGATAGGCGCGGCGGCTCAAGAACCGGCGATCGGCGCCATCGTGACCGACAGCGCCTTCTGCACGCTGCACGATGTGCTCAGAATGCAGTTTGTGCGCCTGACGCGATTGCCGGGCTGGTGCCTGTCCGGCGCCACGATGGTGGCCAGCGTGCTCACCGGCGAGCGGCTGCGTCACCACACCGCAGCGCATGACATGACGCGGCTCCGCGGCCGCCCGACGCTTGTCATCCATGCGCAGCATGATCCGTTCGTACCCGTCTCGCACGCGCATGCACTGGCGCACGCCGGAGACGCGGAACTTTGGATCACCAGCGGCAACCGACATCTGTCATCGTATACCGACGGGCGCGCCGAGTACGCGCGTGTCGTGGGTGGATTCTTCCACACCCATCTGTCGCCGATCGCCGCGCAGGTCAGCATGGACTGCGATCCGATCGGCGTACGGCGTTCGGCGCGGCAGAGTGATCGTGGCGAGTATCGGCCTCGTCGACAGCGAGATCGCGTGGGCCGATCTCATGACCGCCGAAGGGATGGTGCGCATCCTGCTGAAGCCGTAGCAGGATGAATGGGCGCGCGTGTTCACACTGCCCAAACATCTCGACGAAAACGTCGCGCGTCTGCTCCTCGCCAAGCTTGGTGTGTGGCTGACGACGCTGAACACGGAGCAGGCGGCGTAGCCTGGCGAGAACCAGAACGGTCCGTTCAAGCCGGAGCACTACCGCTACTAAAGCGTGGCCGTGGGGCGGTGCGGTGGCGGGTACCGCGAACTGACTATCACGGATAGGAACGGATCACAAAATGGGAAACGACACGGATACTGCAAACAACATTCATTCTGTTGTCGTAGTATCCGTGTTGTTTCGTTGTCAATCTGTTGCTATCCGTGATAGTCAGTTCTGTTGTTGTGCCCCGCACACCGCGTTCTCACTCAGCACGCGCGCGTTATGTCGGCACACTCACATCAGGCGATCGTGATCGCAGGAACTACGCCGACTTGCGCCGACGTGCCACGACTCCCATCAGCGCCAACCCTCCAGCCACCAGCAGCACGGTCGCCGGTTCCGGAATCACGGCCACGTCCTGCCCGTTGATCACGCGATTGTACGCAGCGTCGGCGATGAGCGCGCCGACGATCTCCGTCGGGTGCTTCGCATCCACGAACGCCGCCGTGTTGCACGCCTGCGGATTGACTTGCAGCAGCAGGAAACAAGGCGTGGTGGTGTTGGTGATGCCGTACAGCTGTCCGCCGCCCGCCGCGTCGATCTGGATGTTGGTGAGCAGGTTGTCGAGATTGAGGCCATACGCCGACACGCCAGGCAGGAAACCGAGCTGCTGGATTCCGATCCCCAGCAACTGGTTGAAGACGTTCGTGAGCGAACTGGCGATCGCTGCCTCCATGGGCTTGCCCGCATACTCGGGTGCCGCGCCGAGATTGGGGAGCAGCGGTACGAGGAAGTTGCGTGCGCCCGCTTGATGCAGCCCCAACGCGATCTGCGAAAGATTCGCCGCCGCTGTCTGCACCGCGGCGAGTCGATCGGCCGGTGACGCCAACGACACGGCGTCGGTCAGGTCGTTTCCGCCACCCCAGAGCACATACAGTCCTGTCGGATCGGCGACGCCCTGGTCCTGACCGTACTGCAGAGCCTGCGACTGCATGCCGGTGAGCGAGCCCAACGCACCGAGAGGACCCGTCCTAGCGCCACCCACCGCATAATTGTTGCCGGCTTTCAACCAGGCCGGACCGGCGGCGGCAGGCATTCCCAGTCTCAATGCGAAGTTCTCCGACCAGACCGGACCGTTGGAGAAGCGTCCCTGCAAGTATGGGGGAGGCGTTGGATTGGGGAGATTGTTGAGCGCAGATAGACCGGACGCGTTGCCGACATCGGTGAAGCTGTCTCCAAAGAACCAGAGACTCCCGAACTGCGCGTGCGCGCGCGACGGCGTGAATGCGACCACCGCGAGTGCGGCAGCGACCAGACTGCAACGTCGCAGCATGGATGACGTGGGGCGAAGCATTTGCAGCGACCTCATTGGGGAGGGAAGGGAATCGCCGGAAACCGGCGCAGGGATATGCTATTGCGCCAAACCTGAAAGCGCACGCCACCCCGTTGGTTCAATTCCCGCCGATGCGAGGTCTGCTGTAGACGGCCGGAACCGGATGTCCGAATTGCCACTGTGAGTTCTTGCGCTCTTCCACCGACAGGGCGCCGATGTTCTTGAGCATGGGCATCAAGTCGCGCTGCTGCGAACTGATGAGCGGTGTCATGACATCCACCTGCTCCCAGAACACCGCCCAGTACTGCTTGTCGGCGGCGTTGGCTTGGTCGAGCGCGGCCTTGCCCGCTACGCCACCGGACAGCGTCGCGAGATACTCCGCCAGCGGGCGATAGACCGCGCGCACACGCTCACCGAACATCGAATCGGCCGCGACGAACTGGCGGATCTGTTCGTTGGACAGGAAGAGCGAATCGCTTTCCGCGAGCACCAGTCGGTGAACACTCGACGACTTGCTCATGTAGAACGACATCAGCGAATCAACGCTGCGACGCTCCCATCCGCCCTTGACTTTCACCGGCTCGAGCGCGCGTCGCAGCTGCTGCACGTCGTACGGCGTGGAGAAGTTGATGGAGAAGTCGACCGTGACGCGGAACGGCTCGCGCGACAGTGTACGGAACGCGCGCGTGTCGCCGAAGCGCGGATTCACGTCGTAACGGAAACGCTGCGCCGCCGCATCGAAGCCGCGCGGCACCAGCAGCACCGGATCGGGTGCTGAGCGCGTGCCCCAGCCACGCAGGTTCTCCGCACCATGCAGCAGCTGGTCGATGCCGCCAAGGGGGTTCTGGAAGGCGATGTTGGCGACGATGTTGCGCCCCTGCACCTTGATCGGAATGCGCGGCTGCCATTGGATATTCATCGACTGCGTCCAGGCTCCACGGCAGCTGTTGCGCGACGCAACCGCACCAAGCTGACGCGCCAGACATGCGCGCACGTTTCCCGGCGACACATCGAGCAACGCGCGCATCTGCGCGGAGAGTGCAGCATCGGGGGTGCCGCCAAGTGCAGGCACGAATGCACGATCGTTGGCGCGGCCGTCGCCGTTGATGTCACCCTGCACGAGCGGCGTGAACGGTAATCCCGACTGCAGTCGTGAAAAGAGCGTGATGTTGCCGACCTTCGGAATGCCGATGCCGCCCTGCAGCACCACGGCGTGCCGCGCCTCGTTGCTTCCCACCGCCCATTCGCGCGCACGCGGATCGCTGAACGTGGCGCCATCGAAGCCGCGGAACTGCTGCTGCAGTCGCTGCAACGTGTATGAGGCCGACGTGTAGATCTGCACGCGTGATCGGCGGCGCTTGAACACGTCGGGCGCAACGGTCGCCGTGAGCTGACCGCCGTAGCCGCGCAGATCGCTGGTGCGCATGGCCACGCGACCGCGGCACGTCGAATGACGGGTCGATGAGCGTGACGGACGGCGCACGTTCGGCGAGTGCGCCGGTACCGTCCACACAACTGGTGGGAAGCGCGGAGCTGTTGTTCGACAGCGCATCCCAGTCGGGTATCGGCACCGCGGCACCCACGCACGAGAGCGCGAGCGTGCTGCCGGCGAGCCCCGATCCGGCAATCGCGTCAGCGAGCATGGACGGCTTGTACAGATCACGAAACTCGCCGATGCCACCGCGCACGAAACCCATCGTGTTTCGATAGAACACACCCAGCGAACTCATGTTCACGCCATTTCCGTTGTCCTTGGCACGACTGTACGTGTACGAGAAGCCGAGTCGCGGCGAGACGTGAATACGCGACGGCGCGAGTCCACTGCGTACACCGAGCGCAGCGTCGATCGCACTGTTGACGGGCGGCACCCCGCCGAACGTATTCGCTTCGACACGCGCACCATAGAGCATGCTGAACCAGCGCGACTTGTTCCACTGATGCGCGATCGCCAACGCGCCGTTGTACGTCTCCGCTGCCCGCGACGGCTGCGCGATGGTGCGCGAGTAGGAGGCGGGAAGATTGGCGGCGAAATCGGCCAGCGAGTTGAACGCGTACTGTCCGGCGAAGTTCGGCAGGCCGTCCTGTTGCAATCCATCCGCGCGTCCCCACAATTGCGACTTGAAGCGATGCTTCGAACCGCGCGCATTCCACGATGTTTCGTTCGACGCTTCAAGAATCCAGCGTTCGTCGTCGGTGGCAAGCCACGGATTACCGCCCAGCGTGATGGACGCGACGTCGTTGGTGGCAGCGTCGCTGGCCGAGCGCACCAGCACCGATGCGCCCGGAAGCGCCAGATACGGGGACGTCCGCTGCGTGACGCGACTTGCCGCGAGACGATTCTGCGTCAGCACGTAGTGTCCCTTCCCGACGAACGCGCTGTGCATGAACTGCGCGCCCATGGTGCGCTCCTCATTCCGTCCACCGGACGCCGGTGCCGTGAGTGGACCAAAACCCAGTGCGCCTTCGTTGCTGCTGGTGGCGTACGTGGTGAGCGTGAGTGTACGCAACGAGTCGCGCACGCCGTCAAATCGTCCGAGATAGGTGAACGCATCACGCTGACGTGCAGTGGGCACGCCATTGCCGCCAATGGGTAGACGCGCGGCGGCGGCGAGCTGCAGCAGTCGCGAAATGGAGTCCGGAGCAACACCGGCGCGTTGCCATGCCTCGTTGGCACCGCCGAGCAGCGTTGCAGGGTCGCTCGCACTGCGCGACAGATCGACCGCAACGTTGTATGTCAGAGTGCGCCGAATGAGCTCACCGTCGGCGCCAATGCTGCCGCGATAGCTGCGATTGAGCAGACCGAGCGAACGTCCAACGGCGTCGGTGGCCTGCAACTGCGGCGCATCGAGCGTGAAGTACGCGTTGCGCTGCTGATAGTCGCGGCTGCCGGCGGCGA
Organism: uncultured Gemmatimonas sp.; assembly: GCA_964456595.1. Classification (GTDB taxonomy): domain Bacteria; phylum Gemmatimonadota; class Gemmatimonadetes; order Gemmatimonadales; family Gemmatimonadaceae; genus Gemmatimonas. Next base: position 11,570 of record CAYWCJ010000058.1, read on the forward strand.
GACGTACGTCGATGTTTGCGCCAGCGAAGCCGCCACGCGTCGGGTCGAACGTCGCACCCGTGACGCGCGTGTCGGTACGCGCAGCGCGAGGCAGTGATCCACCAGGCAGCGCCATGCCGTTGAGCGTGGTGAGATTCGAGGAACTCGGCGCACCCAGCATCGACGGACCAGTGCCGGTCATGGTGATACCCGGCATTGTGCCGGCGATTGCATTGATGTCGCCCGCAGCACCAGGTGTCACCTGGCCAGCAACGCCGTTCGCCCAACCTTCACTCGCACCCGGCTCGGTCTGCGAAGGGCTGACTCTGGCGCTGGCACGCACCGGCGGGGTCGCGGTCACCTTCACCGTCGCGAGTGTGGCGAGGTCGCGACGGAGGATGAAATCGGCCACCAGCTCGCGCTCAGTACCCTGCCGTTGCACTCGCTTGGGCGAGGGAAGGACGGGCAAGGACACAGGCAATCAAGAAACACATGACGATGCGCATGACGAGTAGGACATCACGTGGGTGGAAAGAGTTGCACGACGGGATGCTCCAGCGAGGTTAGCTTTCGCGTATGCGCTTGTGTGTCCCTTCGTGTCTGCGGCGGTGGCTGTCAGTGTCGATATGCGCACTGGCGGCACTCGGCATGACATTCCCGGCGGCGATCGTCCGGGCGCAGGTCACAATGCCCGGTTCGCCGAACATCGAGTCGACGCGCATCCGGTACGGCACGCTCGAGTACGTGCTCTCCATTGTGCGCGACGGGGAAGAGCAGATCTTCGGCACGCTGGTCGATGAGATCCTGCCGATACGTGGCGACGATCCCGTGATCAAGCGCGTGCAGACGACGAAGCGCACGGGTGGCCTCTTTGTTGACAGCACGGTCACCGATGCGCAAACACTCGCGCCGCGCTGGCACTACGGCGTGGACACGCGGCGCACGGTGCTGCTCGAGTTTGATGGTGTCCGCGTGTACGGTCGACTGACGCCAGGCAATGGCGCCGCGCGCACGATCGAGACCACGGTTGCCGAGCCATTCTTCGATGCGTCGAACTGGGATCTGGCGGTACGCGCGCTACCGCTCGAGGAAGGCGAGTCCGCGATCGTGCAGGTGTACGATGTGGATCGACAGCTGCAGCGCTACAACGTGCGCGTTGCCGATCGCGAGCTGCGCGGGACGGGTGCGATCGTGCATGTGGTCGTACAACTTGGCCGCGACAACGAAGCGCATGTCTGGTTTGACGACTCCACGCGCACGTTGCTTCGTGTCGAAACGCCGATCGAACCGGGCGTGCTGCTGCGTCAGGTGCTTAAGCCGTAGCGGTAGCAGCGGCGCCACCGCCAATCACGTGCGGTCATGGGCGGACGATGACGGCGATGACGATAATGAAAAGCAGGATCGTCGGCACCTCGTTGATCCAGCGACACGCCTTCTCGCTCAACACGTACTCGCCCGCCGCAAACTTCTTGCGCACCCACGACGCGAAACCGTGATAGCCGAGCAGCAGCATAATGCCGCCGAGCTTGAGGTGCATCCACGGCTGCTGCAGCAACGTCGGCTGCTGTACGAGCATGGCTATGCCCAGTCCGACGGCGAGGAACATTGCGGGGAGCATGATGGCGCGCATCAGTCGGCGCTCCATGATTTCGAGCATCGCCGTGATGTCGCAATTGGCCCGGTTCTGCACGTGGTAGACGTACAGACGAAAGATGTAGAACAAGCCGGCGTACCATGCGACGACCGCGATGACGTGCCAGGCTTTCAGCCAGAGATATCCGTTTGCGCTCATCGCGGTATGGTGTCGTCGTGACGGCGAGAGCGCCAGAGCGGATCCGCCCTGGTTCGCGAGTCCGTTGCGCGGATGGCTACGGTCTCGCCATTGTCGCCGCCGCTCGTACGCGCACACGCGCCGCTTCCAGCTCACGATCGATCGCGACCGGCCCAACCGCAATCTCCACGATGCGATCGATCGCCCCGATGTAGTAGTCGCGCCATGTGTCGAGAATGAGCCGCTCCTTGGTTCTGTCTCCATCACCGCGAAGGGAAGCCGCCGACAGTGCGCCTTGTGTTGCGAGTTCGCGTTCGGCGACGACTGTCAACTCCTCGAGTGCCGCGCGCACGACTGCCGGCGAACCATCGGCCAGCAGCAACCCGATGGTCAGTGCGCAGTTGCCGACGTTGCCGAGTGTGGAGGCACTGACCATGCCGATGCGATCGAGATCGGTGTGGTAGTACTGATCGGTGAAGTGCCAGAGCAGCACGGCGGGGATCTTCGCCGTCAGAAATGGTGTGTGATCGCTGCCGCCTTCGAAGGGGTTGGCCTTGACCACCCACCCGGTCGCGGCGGCGCGATCGAGACAACGTTGGCGCACGAAGTCGTTGAACCAGTACGGACGGATATCGGCGACCGTGAGCGCGCGACCGCCCCACTCGGTGTGCTGATCATCACCACGCACCCACACCGCCGACGGATCGGGCATCTTCTCGATGAGAAACGTGCCACCGGTTTTCGCCGTGTTCTCACCCACCATGTCGAGCGACATCCCCCACTTCACGCCGGCACGACGCACCGAGTCTTCGGCAAGGAAGCGTCCGGTCGAACGAATCTCGTCACCCCAGAGAAAGGTGACCGTGCGTGACGGATTGATGCGCCCTGCCGTCAGGAGCACGGCGGCCGTGCGTGCGACCTCGGCGAGCGCACCGACACCGGACGCATTGTCGTTCGCGCCCGGCTCCTGCACATGCGCCGAGTACACGAAGCGTTCGTCGGGCTTGGTGGCACCGCGCACTTCGGCGACGATCGTTCGCTCAGGGCGCGTTTCGAAACGCGCGCGTACAATCGCACGAAGCTGGATCGGCCCCGTCGCCATTGCTGCGCGCAGTGAATCACGCGCTGCAGAGGAGAGGAAGATGAGCCAACCCTGTGCGACAGTGTCGCGCGTGACGCCGGTGAACTGAATGGCGGTGACGTTCTTCGATTGCTGATTGTAGGCGGGTAACTTCTGCGTGGCGACCACCCCAATCGCGCCGCGCTGCATCGCTTTGGCAAAGAGCTGGCGCGCATTGCCTTCCACGAAGGCAATCTTCCCTCTCACATCGTTCTTCTCAAAATCCGCATCGGTTCCTGCACCTACATCCACCACCACCGCAGTGACACCATCGGCCGCCGTCGCGAACGAGTTGATGGCCAGCATGTTGTGATTGGTGGCCCACGACAGCAGCGGCTTGCTGCGACCGACAATCGTGAGCGACGCATCGTCCGGCGTCCACGCCGGATCCTTCATCGGGCGCGACTCGACGCGATACACGAGCCGATCCGTCGCGCTCGCCCGCTCCTGCGGCACATAGCCCGCCGCCGCCAGCAACGACGCAACAGTATCGATCGACGCATCGAAGCCGCGGTTGCCCGGCAGTCGAAAGAACTGCTCGACGAAGGCGACGGTCTTCAATGCGCGATCGCCGCTGAGCTCCCGGGCGACATCACGCGTGACCGCCGCGAATGGTGTGGGGATGGCGGCGCGCCGGGCAGGCGCCTGCGCGACGAGCGCGTCGGCGTTCGCACCAGGTGATGCGAAGAACGCGACCATCGCAAGCAACTTTTCCGTGCATCGCCATGCGTTCATCGACTGCACAACCCACCTCCAGAGAAAAGAAACCGCAGGCCACGGATCACGGACCTTCTGATCGCGCACTCACCACCACAAAGCGCGTCCAATTGGCCGGCACATCCTCCACGTCACGCGCAATGATCTCGAGTCCATACCGCGTCGCCGCGGCCTCGGCCGCCACTGCGCCCTCCGTGCGATCTCCACGTGCTCCCACGTCACGCGCCGCACCCGCCGTGTCTTCATGCGCGGTCGGTTCAAGCCATCCGTGGCGCGCGAAGAAGATACGACACTGTGCCAGTGCCACCGGGTGACTGCGCACCGTGCGCAATCCGGCCAACGATGCTCCCGGTGGTGCCAGCAGACAGAGATGAATCGGGACACGCACCTCGCTCCGCTGTGCGATCGAATCACCGGCCCTGGCGATCGCGTCGCGACCCGCACGCACTACGCCGGCAATCGCGTTCTCGATGGGTATCACCGCGAACTCGGCGTCATACGAGAGCACGCACGCGATCGCCTGGGGAAAGGTCCGACAGGGGACGGAAATCGCTCCCGTCGGCCAGTGCTGTCGAATAGCGAGTTCGCTGAACGCTCCAAGCTCTCCCTGGAACGCGACACGCGGCGTATCCGAACGCGCGGGAGAATCAGGAGGGCCATGCGCCGATTCGTGCATGCGGGCAAAGATATTGACAGAACGCGAACGATGCTCTAGGCTGCTTTCGACATGCGCAACTTCCTCGCCGCCAGCCGCTATTATTTTACGCCGTCCCGCATGGGCCACGGCGCAAGGGCTGCGCGCGACTGACGCGCTGACAAACCCGACCGACCGCGAGGCCCGTGCAATGCACGGGCCTCGGTCGTTTCGAGGCCCGGCACCACGACCTCCGCGGATTCATCACCCCCGAGGAGATCGATGATCATCGTGACCACCGCCCATCTGTCCGCCGACGCACTCGACCGCATCATCGAACACGTCGAAAGCGCCGGACTGCGCGCCCACGTCAGTCGCGGCGAACACCGCACCGTGATCGGCTGCATTGGTGAAGACGCGAAGCTGAGCGAACTCGCATTGACGCAGCTCGAGGGCGTCGAGCGGGTGATTCCCGTGCTCAAGCCGTACCGTCTCGCGTCGCGCGATTTCGTGGCGGGGCCCACCACCATTCGCTTCGGCGATCCGGCCGGCACCATCATCGGCGGCCGCGAGGTGGTGGTGATTGCCGGTCCGTGTTCGGTGGAAGGACGCGAGATGCTGCACACCACAGCCCACGCGGTGCAGCGGGCCGGAGCGCGACTGCTGCGTGGCGGCGCGTTCAAGCCGAGGACGTCGCCCTACGCTTTTCAGGGCATGGGTGAGCCCGGGCTGCAGCTGCTGGCCGACGTTCGTGCGGAAACCGGCATGCCCGTCGTCACGGAAGTGATGGATCCGCGGCAAGTGGAGTTGGTGGCGGCCTATGCCGACGTACTGCAGATCGGCGCGCGCAACATGCAGAACTTCGCGTTGCTCACCGAAGTCGGGAAAGTGCAGCGACCGGTTTTGCTCAAGCGCGGACTCTCGGCGACGATCTCCGAACTGCTGATGGCGGCGGAGTACATCATGGCGCAGGGGAATGGCGATGTGATCCTGTGTGAGCGTGGCATTCGCACGTACGAGACGGCGACGCGCAACACGATGGATATTGCCGCGATTCCCGTGCTCAAGCGCGAATCGCATCTTCCCGTGATCGTCGATCCGAGTCACGCAGGCGGACGCGCCGATCTTGTCGCGCCGCTGGCGATGGCGGCGATCGCTGCCGGCGCCGACGGCCTGATCGTCGAAG
>CAYWCJ010000059.1:0-6941 GCA_964456595.1 uncultured Gemmatimonas sp.
CGCCTGCGCCGCTACCTGGACGCCCGTGTCCCGTCGGCAGCGGTGACGTGGACTTCGCGCCGATCTTTGCTGCGTGGCGCGAGTCGGGCGTGAAGTATTTCTTCGTGGAACAGGACGCCGCCGGCGCATGGCCCGGTGGTTCGCTCAAGAGCATCGAGACGAGCTACCAGACGCTGCGCACGCTACTTGGCTGAGATGACGACGCGCCCGCAACCAGTGCGACTGGAGCCTCACGGATCGCGCGCGCAGCGAAAGCCGATCTGTTCATTGCGCATGGCAGGGTTGTCGCGATACCGCTTGGTGGCGAGGATGCGATCGGCCGAGTCCATGCGACCACCGCCGCGCACGACGCGCTCCGTGCCGGTCGCCGGTCCTTTCGGATTTCGCACCTCCGACGCTGGAAAGCTCTCGGTGAACCAGTCGGCCACCCATTCCGCGGCGTTGCCGGACATGTCGTGTGCGCCGTACGGACTACGTCCCTGCGGATACGTGCCGACGGCGGTCAGTCCGCCAGCGTAGCCCGACGGTGACGCGTTCTCATAGTTGGTGAGCTCGATCGTGGGCGACAGGTTCCCCCACGGATAGCGACGTTCATCCGTGCCGCGCGCCGCTTTCTCCCACTCGGCGTCCGTTGGTAGTCGACGGCCGGCCCAGCTGCAGTACGCGTTCGCATCCTTCCAGTCGACGCCCACGACCGGCAGCTCTTTCTGCGTCTCACGGTCGAGTTGGTCCCATGCTTCCGGCGGTTGCACGGAGCCCGTCGCTGCAAGAAACGTCGCGTAGCGACCGACGGTGACTTCGTAGCGGTCGATGTAGAACGTGTCGAGATGGATTTCGCGACGAGGTGATGCGTCGTCGTCTCCCATCACGAACGAGCCACCGGGCACGAGCAGGGAGATGGCGCCATCGGAGCCAGTGACTTCGTTGCCCAGCGTCACCGGACCGACGTCGATCTGTTCGCGGTTCAGCCAGAGCACACTCGCCGCGAGCACTGCAGCAGCCAGCGCAGCGCCGCCGATCTTCGATAGCAGCGCGCGCTGTCGTCGCCTCGTAATGCGTTGCACGGCGTCGGCGGTGGCGGCCGCGATGTTGCCAGGCGACTGCAGCACGGTCACTGCGGTGACGAACGCCGGCAAGCGTTCGAGTGCGGTCGGACGCAACATCACCGGCAGCAGGCGCCCCGACGGCTGTTTCCACTGCGTTGCCGCCATCGACAGCTCAGTCAGCGTGTAGCTGCCATCGTCGATCGCGTGTTCGCTGATCAGGAAGACGAACAGTTCAGCACTTTGAATCACGCGACGAATGCTGCTGTGATACTCCTCGCCCGCCGGCAGGTCATCACGATCGAAGAACACGTCGTGCCCCTGCTCCAGCAGTGCGTGGTTGATCGTGTCGGCGACGGCGCGATCCTGCGACGCGTAGCTGAGAAAGATCCGCATGCGCGACGCGCGGTCGCTACGGTCGCGCGACGGACGCCGTGAACGGCACGGATGCCATCGAGGGCCCCCACGACAACTCGATCGCGCCACGATTCCCGCCAAGTGCTCGCACCGCGATAGTGAACTCCTCGACGTGGTTCGGCGCGGCCGTGAGCTGCATCGGCACGCGACCGAGATCCTGCGCCGAGTCGTACATGGTGCCCCACTGGCCCGTCTGCTTGTTCACAATCAACGTGGTGCCGCTGCGCGCGTGCACGATCCAAAGCGAGTACATGCCGGGTGGCACGGTGAGCGCGCCGAACGTGAGCGTGCGTGTGGTGAAGAGATGCGTGGCGTCATTGGCGCCGGTGCGCCAAACCGAATCGTACGGCACCAATGTTCCGCCCCACACTGAACGCTCGCGTACCAATGGGCGGCCGTAGTCGACGAGCACCATACCGCCGGCTCCAAACGCACCGCGCGCCACTTCGCGCAGCGACAAGACGCCGGTCGGCTTCATGGTGCGCGCGATCGCGGCGATGTCGATACCACCAGCGCCGCGCGTCGCCATCGCCTTGTTGGTGGTGCCCGATCCGTCCACACTCGTCAGACGTGCGTTCGCATCGAATCGCAGCACCATCGCATAGCCACCGCCACGCAGACGCGTGGAGTCGCCGCCGAGTGCCGTGATGCCGGTGTACCCGACATTGCCGCCCAGTCCGACGGCGGGAATGGAATCGGCGTTGCCATTGGCACGTCGCACACCGGCCAACAGCTCAGTGGGTGCATAAACGAAGACGGGAAAGTTCACGAACGCGTTGGAGACCGCAAACGCGCGCCGCTGCACACTGTCGGCGAACACCGTTTCGCGCACCACCGAATCGGCAGTGATGCGAAAGCGATATTCACTGGCTCCGGTCGGTACGACGGAGCCGTCGGCTTGCAATCGGCGGACGGTCGCCGAGGTCGCTCGCCCTGTCGTACCGATCGTCACGTCATAGTGGAACCGAACAACGGCCGCGCCGGAGCGCTGCACCATCTCGCCGTTCAGTCGCGTTGGCGTGCGCGTGAACTGTTCGATCGCGACGGTGTCCTTCCCCAACCGGTAGACGAAGGAGGCGGTCTGTGCGTGAACCGGCCGGGCGACAGCGGCGCAGCTGACGCCGACGAGTGCAACGACGGTGGATGTGCGCATGAGCAGAGTATGGGAGGGTGATGCAGATTCTACGCAAAGTCTACGCAGATTTCGTTGTGACGCGAGTGTGACCACCGCCATCCGTGCGTGGCGTTCGACGATTCGTACCTTTGTAACGTGGCCTTCGTCCCAGAGTCCTGACAGCTCCTGCCAAGCGTTCCTCACATCACCCTCGAGTGCCGATGCTTCTTCGACTTCTGCGGTTGCCGCTCGCCGTGCTCCTGTTCGCGCTACTGCTGCCGACGTCGGCGCAGGCGCAGGCCGCGGCGCGGCGCATGCTCTCCACGCATGTGATCCTCGTCATCACCGACGGCTTTCGATGGCAGGAGCTCTTTGGCGGCGCCGATGCGACGCTGATGGGAGCCGCTGGTCGCGTGGCCGACACGACGTCGCTCCGTCGAGACTTCTGGCGCGATACGCCTGATGCGCGGCGTTCAACGCTGTTGCCGTTCGTGTGGGGAACGATGGCGAGACGTGGACAGATCTTCGGCGACAGCACGGCCGGCAGCATGTCGAAGGTCACCAACGGTCTCAAGTTTTCGTATCCCGGCTACAGCGAAACGTTCACTGGTCACGTGGATCGTCGGATCGACAGCAACAATCATCCACCGAATGCCAACCAGACCGTCTTCGAATGGTTGAACGCGCAATCCGCGCTCACGGGCAAGGTAGCCGCGTTCGCGACGTGGTCGGCCTTTCGTCGCATCATCAACACCGAGCGCAGCAAAGTGCCGGTGTTCGACGGGTGGGACAATGGCGTCGCGCCGACGGGCACCCCACGATCGGCGAGTCTGCGCGACTTGTATGCGACACAGACTCGTGTGTGGCCCGACAACGCGATGGATGCGCTGAGCCATCACGCCGCGCTCGACTACATGGACGTGAAGAAGCCGCGCGTGGTGTTTATCGGCTACGGTGAAACGGACGAGTGGGCCCACGACGGCCGCTACGATCTGTATCTGCGGTCGGCGCAGCAGGTGGACAAGTTCCTCGCTCAGCTGTGGCAGCGCGCGCAGGCCGATCCGCTCACACGCGATCGCACGACATTGATTGTGACGACCGATCACGGCCGCGGCGTACACGCGGAATGGCGTGATCATGGTGAGAAAGTCGTTGGGGCCGAGCGCATCTGGATCGCGGCGATGGGACCGGACATTGCGCCGCTCGGTGTGCGTCGCGACACGCCCACCACCCAGTCACAGGTCGCCGCGACGATTGCGGCGGCACTCGGCTACGATTGGCCGGCGCACGAACCGAAGGCCGCCAAGGCGCTTCCGTTGTTTGCCGCCATGCCTGCCCGGTAACGCACGGCGCTACAGGCGTTCTTCGGGAATGACGACGTAGCGCGACACACGCGTTCCTATCGCATCGCTACGGTTTCGTTGGTTCCGATCGTACAAAATCGATGCCGCCCGCCTGCTGGCCCACCTCGACACTGGCCACTTTCGTGAGCGAACGCAGGTCGATCACGTCCACCGTGCCGGGCTCTGAGCCCATCCCTTCCACGGAAATGAAGGCGTAGCGATCGTCGTCCGACACGGCGATGCCATGCACCACTTTGCGCGTGGTGGGAATGCGCGCCAGTTCCTTGCCCGAGCGAATGTCGAACACCGAGATGGACGCGTCCCGCTTGTTGGTCGCGATCAGGCGAGCACCGTCGTTGGTGAGCGCGAGATTGTACACGCCGGGGCCCGCGGGAATGCGTCGCGCGAGCGTCCAGCTCTTCGCGTCGATCTCCACGATCTCGCTGGACTTATTGCACGCCACCCAGACGCGCGCGCCGTCGCGCGACGGCTGCGCCCACGTGGGCGAACAGCTCGCATCGCCCGGCTTGGGCGGCTCCATGCCATGTCCGCCCATGTCGTGCCCGGCAAGGGCGTTCGCGCCGCGCGTCGGCGGTGAGCCGCTCATTCCCATTTCCTTTCCTTTCGTGAGGAAGAAATGGCGACTCACCGTGAGCGTGCTCGCGTCGATCTCCACCAACTCTTCATCCATCATGCACGCCGAGTAGTGTCGCGTGCCGTCTCCGTTCATTCGCGAGCCATGCGGCATCGTACACGTGCGGATGCGCGCGATCTCGATCATCTCGGCGGCCGATACCACGGACACATCACTCGGCTCCATCTCGCCGTGCAGATTGAAGTTCACCACGAAGATGAGCGATCCATCGGGCGAGACCTGCGCCGTGGCAGGAAAGTGGCCAAGCATGACGCTGCCCTCGGCGTTGTCAGTGACCATACTGAATTTGGTGAGGCGGCCGAAGGGCGTACCATGCGCCGTGGTGACGTAGTAGAATGCGCGATCCGGCGAGACCGCCACGCCGTGCGGCCCCGCGACTTCCATGGGCGACCAACCGACATAACGCTCGCGTTCCACACGCGCACCAGTCGGACCGAAGCGCACCAGTGCGACCCTGTCCACCGACTCGCTGGCCACCAGCACCAGATAGTCGCGTTCAGGCGCCACCGCCAGCGGTCTCGCCGCCAGCGGTCTCGCCGCCACTGGTTTTGCCGCTGCCGATTGCGCCTGCACGCGCGCACCCGCCCCGATGGTGAACAGTGCCATCGCCGCGAGGGCGCGAACACCATGGGTCATCGTACACGCCTCACGGAACGACCTTTACCACTGGTTTCGGCTCGATGCGGATGATCCACAGTCCGTTGTTGTCGTCGTTCACATACGCGAGGCCATCCTTCGGATTCACCACCACGCCCCAGGTCATGGCCGTGTTCTTCACATGGCCGTCCATATCGGCGGTGTTGAGATGACCGATCTCGCGTCCCTGCGCGCGCAGATCACCGCGCAACTCGCCTGTAATGTCAAACACGCGGAAACCGGCGTTGTATGCGCCCATGTACAGCGTATCGCCGGCCACCCAGACGTTGTGCACGCCGCCGTACTCGGGCTCGTACCACGCGACCGACTTCGGATGCGCAATGTCACTCACGTCGAGCACCTGCAATCGTCCGTACGCACGACCAGCCGCCGCATCCTTCGTGCCCTTGGGCGACGCTGCGGGAAACACCTCGTCGGCGATGAAGACGTAATTCTTATGACGCCATGCCGTGTGCGTGCCGCGAATGAAGCCAGGACCACCGTCCACTTCCACCTGCTTGTACAGCGCGTTCAGGTCGTACTTGTACTGCGAGACCATCACCGGGTTCGACGGCGAACCGCCTTTCACGCCGTTGCCGACATCCAGCACCACCAGACCGTCGTTCCAGTAGCTCGCGTAGAGCAATCCATCACGCAGGTCGATGTCGTGCAGCGAACGCCCCGCATCCGGCCGTCCCTCCGTCTTCCAGCGCGCGACTTCCTTCGGGTGATACGGATCGTTCACATCGAGGATGTGCAGTGCGCCGGTACCATCATTGGTGAGGAAGATGAACGTGCCGTACTTGTCCTGCTTGTACACGAACGCCGAATGCACGCCGCCCGTCACTCCATCGGTGAACTCGGCGATCGGCTTCGGATGCTTCGGGTCTTCGAGCGAGCAGATGACGATGCCGTTCCTGCGATCGCTCGCCCCTTCTCGCGTGAAGACGAGGAACTTGCCATCGGGGAAGGTCATCACGTCGTTGACGCGTCGCGTGTTGGAAACGACGGAGTCGGTGACGACAGGATTCGCCGGATCGCTGATGTCGATCGCATACATCACATCGCCGCCACCGCCCGACCCGAGATACGCATGGTTGCCGTCCGGATGAATCCACACTTCTTCGGTGGTGAAGCGCGTGCGCGGCAGGCGTCCCACCAACGACAGCGGGCGACGCACATCGCGTTCGGCGAGGGTGATGGTGGACTGCACGTTGCGCGCGCCGAAGGTCGCGTTGACGGTGTACTCGCCCGCTTCGTAGCCAACAAATGCGCCGTCTTCGTCGATCTGTCCGTGCCCGGGCGAGAAGCTCCACGTCGGCGTGAGTCCGGCGACCGTCTTGCCCGTCGCGTCTTTCGCGGTGACGGCGAAGCGCAGAACATCACCTGCACGGGCTTCCACATGACCAGGCGTCAGAGCGAGCGAGGCGAGGGCGCCTCCGACCACCGTGACAGGCAGCGTCGTCGTGGCGGCGCCCGATGTGGCGCGAATGGTCGCGCTCCCTGCGCCAACCGCCGTCACCAGCCCGGCGTCATTCACCGTGGCGACTTTCGGATTATTGCTGCTCCACTGCAGGCGATCCGCGCGCTTGTCTCCCGTGGCGGAGAAGGCGCGTCCCGTCGCGCGGAGACTCTGTCCCGTCACCAGCCGGGCGATGGTCGGCGACAGCTCGATTTGCGCGGCGGGGCCGGGTACGGCACGCACTTCGATCACTTCGAATTTCGGGCGCGCA
>CAYWCJ010000059.1:6951-16973 GCA_964456595.1 uncultured Gemmatimonas sp.
AATCGACCCGGCCTTCGAATCGCGCGCCGCCCCCCAATCGATATCGGAACACCACGCCGGGGATGAGATTTCCCTGCGCATCACGCGCTTCCGCGCGCAGTCGCAACGTATCGCCAGCGGTCATGGTGCGACTGGCCGGCAACACGACGATGCGCGCGATCTCCGGTGTTGGCGTTGGCTGCTGCAACGCGAGGAGCGCCACGAGAAGCTTCATGGTCGAGGTGTGGTGAAGGTGTGTTGTATGAACGTGTGCAGAATGCGTCCGTGCGACAGCGTTGCGTCAATCGGTATTGATGAAGCGATAGAGCACGCGAATGAGACGATACGCATCGGGCATCGAGTCACGCGTGAACTCGACGGCGTATGGTGTGACGAGACGCACCTCGCGAAACGCCGTCGCTACTTCAGGAATGGTGGGGTCCTTGAACTCCATACGCACGATGTACTGCGCGGCGCGCGTCGGCGTTCCCTTTTTTGCACTGGCCACGCTCTCCTTCGCGGCCAGCTGGATCTCGCGTCGTGTGTCGGCGAGGGGGCGGAGCTCGACCGCACGGGAGTTGATGGCGCGCTTGACGATGACACCGCGCACGCCGGGCACGGTTTCCTTCTGCTGCTCGACGGCGACATCGTCTCCCGTGACCATTACCACCGGTACGCCATACCACTGCGCCAGGATCGCGTTCATGCCGCCTTCGCCTACCGACTTGCCGTTCACCTGCAGGTCACGCACCACGCCCGAACCCGTGTGTGCGAAGAGCCCGCGAGGCGTGTCGGCCTTGGCGTGATAGCCCACGAAGATGACTGCATCGAAGCTCGCATCGAGCCCTTCCATCATGCCGTGGCGCTTGAAGCTGTGGCTGATCATGCGCGCCCGCGGATCGAGATCTTCCGGCAACAGGTTCCGCTGCGAGCCGTGCGAATCGTTGACGAGCACGTCCGTCGCGCCGCCCTCGAAGGCGCCACGAATGGCGGCGTTCGCATCTTCCACCATCAATTTCCGTGCACGACCATACTCGGCGCCCGCGCCCGACGTCTGGTTGTCGCCATTGAGGCCACTGATCCCTTCCATGTCCACCGAGATGTAGACCTTGAGCGCGCGTTGCGCGGAAAGCGACGACGGTGCGAGAGAGAGCGAGAGGGCGCCGACAACGGCGATTGCGAACAGGGAACGACGCATGAGGACTCCGGGGCTGAGAATGGGGTAGGGCGATTCTGGGGCCGCGCCACTGCATAGGCAAGGCGCGCCGGCAGGTGGAGCGCGGTGGTGCGTCGAGGACGGTGCCGACAGGTGGTTACAATTGGTGACATGACTGCCAAGCCGCCCTCCCGATCTGCGACGGAGGTGCTCGACCATCTCGTCTATGCCACCCCCGATCTCGAGCGCACGATCGAGGAGTTTGCACAACGATTCGGCGTCCGCGCGTCGACCGGTGGACAGCACGTGGGGATGGGCACGCGCAATGCGCTGCTCGCGCTGGGCCCTCGCTCCTATCTCGAGATTGCAGGCGCCGATTCGTCGCAGCCGACACCCGCCGCGCCGCGCTGGTTCGGCATCGATTCCCTCGATGCACCGAGACTGGTGACGTGGGCCGCACATGGCGCGTCGCTCGAAACATTTCAGGCGAGCGCCGCGAGCGATGGCGTGGCCGTTGGTGAGCTCACCGCAGGCAGTCGTGAACGCCCTGACGGTGTGACACTGCGCTGGACCAACACGAGCCCGCGCGCCATGCTGGCCGATGGCCTCGCGCCATTCTTCATCGATTGGGAAAGCTCGCCGCATCCGGCGGCATCGGCGGCGAGTGGTCTCACCATCGTGGAGTTGCGCGCCGAGCATCCCGATCCGGGATACGTAACGCGCACATTAGTTGCGCTGGGCATTGACTTGCGAGTGGACCACGCCGATGTACCGGCGCTGGTGGCTATCCTGCGAGGACCGAACGGTGACATCGAGCTCCGGTAACCTCCGCACCGCACGATTGGTGCTCGTGCCGGCAACGCTCGCGCACCTGCAGGCGGAGCTCGAGGGCAACGCCACCTTCGCCGAGCTCATTCGCGCGGAAGTGCCAAACAGTTGGCCACCGGGCGAGTACGATCGCGGTGCGCAGCAGTTCTTTCGGGAGCGTCTGGAGTCGGAAGGCGAGGCGGCCGTGGGATGGTACGGCTGGTACGCGGTGCGCGCGTCGGACCACGAGCACTCGGCCACCGTGGTGGCGGGCGCCGGCTACTTCGGCCGACCCACCGATGACGGAGTGGTGGAGATCGGGTACTCGGTGTGTCCCGAGTGGCAAGGACATGGCTACGCGACGGAGACGGTGCGCGCTCTTGCTGCGCACGCGATGCAGACGCCTCAAGTGACGCTCGTCATCGCACACACGACACCGGAGAACCTCGCATCCGTTGCCGTGCTCGAGCGCGCCGGATTCTCACTCGCTGGCCGGGGCGAGCACGAAGGCACCATCCGGTTCGAGCGACGTCGTCGGTCGGGTGACTACGCCGTCCCACCCGCCGATGCTGATCCCGTCTGACAGGTCCGGTACACGCACGTTCCGCGCTGTCGCACTGCTCAGCATCACGGCCGAACACGACGTCAGCGTGCCGCCGATGCCAACCGTCGCGCTTCATCGCGAGTTGTCGGTACGCTTTGCTGCACTGTCGCGTCACGGCCACCACGAACTTCGCGGCGCTGGTCATCTCACCAACGCTGCGCAATGGTCGGAGGCTCTGACGCTGACGTTGCGTTGGCTACAGGATTCGCAACGGGTGCAACCCGACCACACGCAACTGCACGATCACGATATATCCGTCGGGGGCGAAGCGAACTGACCGTGGAGATCGCACGTTCGCGACACGGAGATCGCCCCCATCAACTCACATCCCCCAGCCGAAGCTGAGACGCAACTGCCTCGGCTCCACAGGATGAAAGTGCACATCCCCGACACCGGCCGGGTTCTCGCCCGGCAGCCGCGAGTTGTAGAAGTACTGGATGTCGCTTGCGCGTCCGTTCAGCGCATTGAGCAGCGTCACCTGAACACGCACGCGTGAAGAGAACTGGTATCCAACGTCTGCGTTGAGCAACGTCGTTGGCGTGGCGCGTGTGCTGTTGTCTTCGATCAACGGATAGGCGCCAAAGTGTCGGACACGGGCCGCCGCGAACACGCCGCGCACCGGCACCTGCCACGTCACGCCGGCCGCGACGACGTTCTCGAGTGCGCCCGGAATGTTCCGCTGGCCCGCATCCACGCCGGTGAAGCGTGCATGCGCAAACGACACGTCGGTATCAAACGACAACTCCGGACGCGGGCGATAGAAGTTGGCCCATGTCACCCCACGGCGACGACTGCCGGCCGATGCTTCCGTTGCCCCACCATCGCCGATGAACAGCAACTCGCTGTCGAGACCTAACGCCCACAGCGCCAGCGTCGAGCGGAATCCCTCCACCGGTGTGAGACGGAACCCCAGTTCGCCGCCGCGCGAGCGCACCAGCGGATCGACGCGCGGCACCGGATCGCCGCTCACCGGATCGACCGTGATCGTCGTCCCTCGCGCATCATTGCTGTGAAAACCCAGACCACCGCTGACATACATCTCGATTCGTTCGGACGGCGTGTAGACAAACGATGCCTTCGGACTCGCGATGGCCGCCGACCGCGAACCGGAGTTCGCCGTGTTGTCACCGATCACGCGAAAGCGGTAGCCATCCAGGCGCGCACCAAGCACCGAGCGAAAGCGTGTGTTCCAGCGCGACTCCGCCTCGACAAACAATCCAGCGCCGAGTTGACGCACATCGTCTTCGCGAACCGTACTCACACGCGCGCGACTGCGTGTTCGATAGAGTCCGATATCGCTCACCTGGTCAAGGCGGCCCTGCAGACCGATCGTGAAGAGCTGCGGCACACCGCCCGCTGACATGGCGACGCGACGCTTCGCGTTGATGCCGGTGACGAGACGCTGCTCGTGCTGGTTGAACTGGTCGCCGTTGGTGTCGTCATCGAGCAGGTAGGTGAAGTTGGACAGGAGATCGAAGCGCGACGTGATGCCGTACAGCTGCACTTCGTCGAGCGTGCTGCCGCGCGCCCGCGTCCATTCGCCCGACAGACTGTAGCGCGCCGCCTCGCCGCCGAGGGTGCTGTCGATCTGTCCAAAGCGATTGATGCGTCCAGCTTCGACCGCGCGCTGGGGAATCTGATCGGATGAACGCCAGCGGTTGTTGTACGCCATGCCGAGCAGCGAGAAGCGCGATGATCCTTTCTGCCACGAGTAGCGTGTAAGGCCACTGTATTTGCGCAGCTGCTCGCCGATGTTCCACGGCCCGTCGTACGCCTTCACTTCACCGCCGGCCAACAGGTCGCCGTTGCCCACGCGCTGCGATCCGGCGGCAACGAGACGCGCAAAGCCGTACGCGCCACCGCTGGCGACGGCAAAAGGCTGATCGAGCCTGCGCAGCAGTTGGAAATTGGCGCCACCAGCGCTGCCGAAGTCACCGAGCTCCGCGTGATAGACGCCGAGCCTGTAGTCGATCGACTGCACCAGCTCGGGGATGAGGAAGTTGAGATCGGAGTAGCCCTGCCCATGCGCGTGTGACGGCAGGTTCACGGGCATCCCGTCCACGCGCGTGGCGAAGTCGGTGCCATGATCGAGGTTGAAGCCGCGCACGAACATCTGATTGGCTTTGCCGTCGCCGCTGTGCTGCGTGAGGATCATGCCCGGCACGGCTTCCAGCAGCTCTCCTTCACGCGAGAGCGGTCGCGCGCGCAGGTCGCTCGCGCCGATGCGTCCTTGCGATGCGGTCGAGGCGATGCCTGTGAGGTTCTCGAACCGGCCGATGATGCGCAGCGAATCGAGCCCCTGCACGCGCCGATTGCCTTTCGTGCTGTCTGCTCCTTTCGCTGCCCCTCTCACTGCTCCTTTCGCTGCGCCACTCGCAGCGCTGCTGTCCTGCGCCGTGGCCGGCGGCAGTTGCTGTGCAGCAGCCGACGTGCCCACCGTGACGGCGGTGAGCGCGGCAATAAAGGCTGTACTGAACGCGGCACCGAGTTTCGCGGTCAATCGAAGGCCGCCAGCGAAACGACGCACGGCACTGGTGTGAGGGATTCCGAAGCTGGACTGACTCATGGCTGGCGCGCGGTGAAGTGGCGGAGCATCGGTTCGACGTCACAGGTCGTCGTGCTGAGACTACGCCCCGCACCCGTGAACGGATTTCCCGCATGGCTATTCCGGGATGTGGCACCGACCGAGCGGCCGGGACCATTCTCGCCGCCGTCGGGGATGACCCGCATATTTGCGCGCATCACTGCCGTGTCTTCGACTCAGGAATGCCTATGCGCTCTACCGTGCCATCACTGTTGCTTCTGCTCTCGATCGGCCGCGAATGTCTTGCACAGTCGCGCTCCTATGAAGCGGTGCTGGCCGAGCGCAACGTCATGATCACCACACGCGACGGCACCAGACTCGCGACCGACATCTGGCGTCCGGCGCGCAATGGGGTGCCGCTGAACGAGAAGTTTCCCGTGCTGCTGGTGCGCACGCCCTACGACAAAACGCTGCGCGCCCCGCAGGCGCCGTTCTTCGTCGAGCGCGGGTACGTGGTCGCACTGCAGGATATTCGCGGCCGCTACAAGTCGGAGGGCGTGTTCATGAAGGTGCAGCCGAAGGACGCGACCGACGGCTACGACACCATCGAATGGTTGGCGAAGCAACCGTACGCGAATGGCGCTGTTGGCATGTGGGGCACATCGTTCGATGCGCACATGCAGGCCGGCGCGGCGATTCTGCATCCGCCGTCACTCAAGACGCTCGTCATCAACATGGGCGGCATGTCGAACGCGTGGGATCACGGCGTACGTTATCGCGGCGCCTACGAAATGGGTCGACAACTCACCTGGGCCTGGTCGCAGATGCTGGCCGACGCGCGCACGCAGTCGGTGAAGACGCTACTCGCGCAGGAGAAAGTGGAGGATTGGTATTCCGTGCAGCCGTTGCGACGCGGACTCAATCCATTGTCGGCCGTGCCCGAGTACGAAGGGTGGTATATGGATTTCTTCGAGCGCGCCAACTACAACAGCTTCTGGAAGGATCCGATGCTGGCGTGGGATGAGCACTACGCGGCGACGTCGGACATTCCGATGCTCCACATCGGTGGCTGGTACGACATCTTCCTCGCCGGCACGTTCAAGAACTTTGTTGAGTTGAGCAAGTTGAAGCGCACGCCGCAGCGTGTGCTCGTCGGACCGTGGACGCACAGTGGCAACAGTCGCACCTTCGCTGGCGACGTATCGTTCGGTGATGATGCGGCGATCAGTAACTTCGCCACGGACTTTCATCTGCGCTGGTTTGATCACTACCTCAAGGGTGTGAATACCGGCGCCGAGACGGATGCCGCGGTGCGTGTGTTCGTAATGGGCACCGGCGATGGACACAAGGACGCCGACAACAGATTGTTTCACGGTGGCTACTGGCGTAATGCGGACAGCTGGCCGCTGCCGGGCACGCGTTTCGTGCCGTACTACTTCCACGCCGACGGATCGCTCACCACGAGCAAGCCTACCCGCGCGACCTCGACCACCACGTACACCTTCGATCCGCGCGATCCGGTACCGACCATCGGCGGCGGTGCGTCGGCACGCTTGAAGGACGGCGCGTACAATCAACGCGAAGACCCGCGTTTTCCGCCGTCGCAGCCACCGTACCTGCCGCTGCGTGCGCGCGCCGATGTCGTCGTCTTTCAGACTGAACCGCTCGCTGAAGACATGACAGTCATCGGCCCCATCAAGGTCGTGCTGCACGCATCCGCCAGCACCGTCGACACCGACTTCACCGCGAAGCTGATCGACGTGTATCCGCACAGCGAGATGTGGCCTGGCGGCTTCGATCTCAATCTCACCGACGCCATTGTGCGCGGTCGGTATCGTGCCACACGCGATCACGCCGAGTTGCTCACACCGGGCCGCTTCTACCCGTTCACCATCGAGCCGTTTCCCACGGCCAACGTTTTCAAGAAGGGACATCGCATCCGCGTGGACATCTCCAGCAGCAACTTCCCGCGCTTCGATGTGAACCCCAACACCGGCGAACCACTGGGCAAGAATCGCCGCATGGTGCCCTCCAACATCACCATCGCGCACAGTTCGGCCCTTCCGTCGCACATCGTCCTGCCACTCGCGCCGGCGCGGCCGTGATCGTTCAATCGTTGCGTCGGGTCATACGAGATACGGTTCGATATGCAACTTGTCGCGACGTTCCGCACGTAGGCTATCGTTTGAGTGATCGATGCTGACCGCGCTCGCCTTTTCGATGGTGATCGTGTTCATGGCGCTGATCATGACCAAGCGCCTGTCACCGATCACGGCGCTCATCCTCGTCCCGGTCGCGTTCGGCATCATCGGCGGCTTTGCCGGCTCCCTCGGCCCCATGATGCTCGACGGAGTCACGAAGCTCGCACCAACCGGCGTGATGCTCATGTTCGCGATTCTCTATTTCGCGATCATGATCGATGCCGGACTCTTCGAACCGTTCGTCATTCGCCTCGTGCGCATCGTGCACGGCGATCCGGTGCGTATCGTCGTCGGCACGGCGGTGCTGGCGCTGCTCGTCTCGCTCGATGGTGATGGCTCGACGACATACATGATCACCACCGCGGCGATGCTGCCACTATACAAACGACTCGGCATTCGACCGCTCGTACTCGCGTGCGTCGTGATGATGAGCGGCGGCGTGATGAACATCCTCCCGTGGGGCGGACCGACGGCACGCGTCGCCAGCGCACTCAACGTCGATTCGTCGGACATTTTCGTTCCACTCATTCCCGCCATGATCGCCGGCGCCGCGTGGGTGCTGTACGTGAGCTACCGGCTGGGCGTTCGTGAACGGACGCGTCTCGCCATTGTCGGCATCGCCCTCACCGACGACCGCATCACCGAAGACTCGCCACTGGAGAGCGCCACGCGCCGACCGAACCGACTGATCATCAACGCGCTGCTCACATCGGGATTGATGATCGCACTCGTGGCCGGCGTCATGCCGCTGCCGGTGCTGTTCATGATCGGCTTCGCCATCGCGATGCTGCTCAACTATCCGAGTGTCGAAGAGCAGAAGACGCTGTTGGCCACGCACGCCGGCAACGTGCTCGCGGTGGCTGGCATGATCTTCGCCGCCGGCATCTTCACCGGCATTCTGGCAGGCACGAAGATGGTGGACGCCATGGCTGACAGTGTCATCGCCATCGTGCCCGCGGCACTCGGTCCGTATCTGTCGGTGGTCACGGCGCTGCTCAGCATCCCATTCACCTTCTTCATTTCCAACGACGCCTTCTACTTTGGCGTCCTCCCCATTCTCGCCAAGGCTGGCGCAGCGTACGGCATCAGCGCCGCCGAAATGGGTCGCGCATCGCTCATCGGGCAGCCGGTACATCTGCTCAGCCCACTCGTGCCGTCCACCTACCTGCTCGTCGGTCTGGTGGACGTCGCCTTCGACGAGCATCAACGCTACACGATCAAGTGGGCGTTCCTGACTGCCATCGTGATGTTGTGCGCCGGACTGCTGTCGTCGGCGTTTCCGTTGGTGGGGCGATTGGGCGGTGGGTTGTAGTGGGGACAACAGCGACTGACTATCACGGATAGCAACGGATCATAAAAGGAAACGACACGGATACTTCGAACAACATTCATTTTGTCTTTGCTTTATCCCTGTCGTTTCCGTTTGAATCTGTTCGTATCCGTGATAGTCAGTCGCTGTTGCTGTTGTGTTATGCTGTTTCCTCACCCGCCCAGCCGATTGATGTCACGCTGCTCGATCAGTCGCGTCTCCGCACCATCGCGCGCGACTCTGAGCATCGCACGGCCAAGTACTTCCGTGTTGGTGATGAACGCTGGCACGACGGCCTTGAGCAACGGATAGAGCGGACCAAGCACGGCGTAGATCACATTGTATGATGGCGTTCTGGATCGGATGCCGTGCATCGGCTGAATGAACCCGGGGCGGAACATGTAAGCCGCCTTGAAGCCCATGCCGAGGAGTTGGTTTTCGGTGGCGCCCTTCACGCGCGCCCACATGACGCGCCCTTTCGCGCTGCGGTCGGTGCCGGCACCCGACACGTAGACGAACGTCATCTTCGACTGCGCGGCCAGCATCGTGCGCGCCACCGACACCGTGAGGTCGTAGGTGACGCGCTTGTACGCTGCCTCGCTCATACCGGCTGAGGACACGCCGAGGCAGAAGAGCGTGGCGTCCACGTCCCTGAACTCGTTCGCGATGGACGCCAGGTCAAACAGATCGGCGTGCGAAATCTCGCGCAGTTTCGGGTGCTGTTGTCCGGTGATCGTACGCCCCACGGTCAGCACCTGAGTCACCGCCACGTCGAGCAACGCCTCGCGCAGCACTGCTTGTCCTATCATTCCGGTCGCGCCAAAGATGACGATGTTCATGAACGCCCGCAGAGGTATGGATATCGTCGAACGGAGCAGGTCGAGGTTGGCGGATTCACTATCAATACTCCTCCTGTGCAACAGGCGCCTTGGGGGGGGTCGATCGTGGTTGGTTTATCCAGGCTTTACCTGAGATGTCCAGCCAACGCTGCCATCTACTCGTGCAACCTACGGCGTCATCCACGATGGCAGACCCGTGGCTGGTTTGGATCTCCGGGAGGCACTTCGTCCTTTTCGCGCCCCGCCGACCTGCCGCGCATCGACCATTCGGGACGCATCGCGCACTCGGAGCCCAAGCGGATTGGCGACGGAGTCGGCGCTCCGAGCCCGAGCCGGTTATTCTCCAGTCACGCGCGCACCCGCAGCGATGAGCCTCTGTGCGCGCCCGGAATTTCCGCGCGTTCCGACGCCGGCCGCCCACGACCCCGTCCCGCCCCCGATTCCCCATGAGCCGCCTTCCGCTTCCCAAGGTCCGCGCCCTCGCGCTGACGATCGCGACGACTCTCGTCGCGACGAGCCTGGTGTCTGTCGTCACCCTGCACGCGCAGGCGCCAGTCGCCGCAGACTCCGCCGACCCGATCGCGTCCATGGTGGGTCGTCTCG
>CAYWCJ010000060.1:0-16930 GCA_964456595.1 uncultured Gemmatimonas sp.
TCCCTCTGACGCAGCGGTGGTGATCGACATGCTGGATGGCGTCATCCCACCGCACTCCGCACCACGCGGCCAGCGGCAAGGCAGCGGAACGCCGGACGGTCAGGCGACCCGCACCGGCGCCACGCGCCTGCTCGCCTCGCCGGCGCTCCTCATCCCACTCGCGTACTCCATCGTTGCCGTCGCCGTGGTGGCGTATGTGCTCCACCTGGCAGCGGGCGATCGTATTCGCGACGGTATCGTCGCTGCGGCGCTCGTGGGCGCGCTGCCTGGCTTTCCCGTCGCGCTGGCCAGTGGTGTGCTGCTGCGGGTCGTGGGGCAGGAGCCGCGATTGCTGCGCTGAGATAGCACTGTAATGTGCGCTCAACGGCCGCCTGTCTGATGGGCAGCTCGGCCGCTAAGTTCGCGCGCATGACTTCACGCGATCGATTCGCCATCGTCCTGTCACTGCTCTCGCTCGCGCTGCTCTGGCCCGGGCTCGTCAAACCCGTGCTCACCATCCGCGCGACGATGGAGATGTTCGGGCAGGAGCGGGAGCTGTCCAACGAAACGCGCAGTGTGGTCGGCGCCGTTACCAGTCTGCATGAATCGGGCAACGACTTCGTGGCGGGGCTGATCCTTGTCTTCAGCGTGTTGATCCCGCTGTGCAAGGCGGCGCTGCTGCTGCCGATTGTCACCATGCGCGAATCGGCGCGGCGCTACCGGTTGTTCGTGCTGGTGCAATCGATGAGCAAGTGGTCGATGGCCGACGTCTTCGCCGTGGGTATGCTCATCGCCCTGCTGGCGGCCAAGGGCACCGCGAATCTCTCGGCGATCGCGGAACCCGGTTTCTACTTCTTCGCCTCGTACTGCCTGGTGTCGAACGCCGCGTTTCAGTTGCTGCATATCGAACCGGTGTCCACCCTCAACGCGTCGGCGACGCGGGCCTAGGCGACGCAGGTTTCGGCGACGCCGGCTTCGGCACGATCCGGAACTTCGCGATGGGGAGGTTGTCGAGATTGACCATTCCTTCGATGGCACCATCGGCGCCGAGCTTTCCGTCGTGCTCGAGCAATTTTCCTTCGGGCGCCGTGACACGGAACTGCACGCGCGTGCCTGCCCGCACGACGTTGGTGATGGGCCCCGATCCCTGACCAGGCACCATCGCCGTCCCACCAAGCGTTCCCGCCGCTTCCGTGAACGTGTAAAAGACCGGCACCACGATCGTGCTGTCCTTGAGTGGCACGGAGGCCGTCCCCGACCAGCTGCCGAGCATCGACGGGGTGGCCGCTTTTGTGCTCGCACCCGATTTGGCCTTCGGCTGCGCCGACAGCGACGTGAACAGCGGTGCCGTGATCATCAGCGCGAACACCGTGGCACAGCGAAGCGCGCGAGACGACAAGAGGAAGATCGGATGCATGAGGACGGGTGTTGGACGGTGATCGTGATGCGCCTACTACCGACGATACCAGACACGGTTCCAGCGGCGCTGCGCATTCGGCACCAACAGGCGAGTGGAAGATAGCGCGATTCGCTCGACCGGCCTGTCCAAGGCTAGACTTCCTGCGCCGCCCGCGTCCTTCCTTCCCTCCCGCTCCCCCCATCATGCGTCAGCTGTTTCCCGCCATCATACTCTCCGCCCTCGTGACCTCGCCGCTCGTGGCCTCCTCGGTCGCCGCACAGTCAGGCGCACGCCGCGCCGCGCCGAGCACACGCGCCATTGCCGAAGTCTCACTGACGCTGGTCGATACGGCGGCACAGCGCGCCGCGGGCAAGCCGGCGCTCATCCGCATCGACTACGGACAGCCGCATCTGCGCGGTCGCCGCATCAACACGCCGACGCTCGTCCCGCTGGATTCCGTGTGGCGACTCGGTGCGAACGGGGCGACGCTGCTCTCCACCGATGTGGACCTGGTGATTGGCGGCAAGTCGGTACCCAAGGGCCGCTACGTCGCGCAACTGCTGCCCACGCGCACGAGCTGGACGTTGATTCTTCAGGCCGAGACGACGGGCGCCGCATCGGTGAATCCGACCGCGTACGAGGCGAGCAAGGATGCCGCGCGCATCGACATGTCGATGCGGCAAAGCACGACGCCCATCGAAAGCCTGTCGATCTGGCTGGTGCCGTCCAGCGCACCCGGCGTGCAGAAGGGTGAACTGCACATCGCCTGGGACGCGGTGCTGCTGTCGACCGAATGGTCGGTGAAGCCGTAGTCGTTACAAACGTCGCACGCGCAGTGTGTTTGCCTGCGCGTCATACACGGACACGAGTTGCGTGAGCCCCCTCGGCGCCGGCCCGTCGAGCCGCCGCCCCGTGAAATCGAACGTCGAGGCGTGACACGGGCAGATCAGGCGCGGACCATCGACGATGGACACACCACAGCCTGCGTGCGGACACTCCACGGACAGCGCGCGAAACGTCGTCGCGTCGGTGCGCACGACAATGATGCGTGCCTCGAGCAGCACGACGGCGCGATCGAATGACGCGAGCACCGGAATACGATTGACCGCGACGACGACGTCGTTGCCTTCGATGACGAACGACTCGACCGGCAAGTCCGGTGGCGCGGTCGCATCGCCTGACGCGCATGCTCCCAACAAGGGCAGTACGACGACAGCAATGCCCGCAGCGAGAAAATCGCGGCGATCGCAGGGTGCGAGCAAGGGCAGGGCGACACGATGCATACGCCGAACGTATGGACTTGGCGCATCCGCACGCCAGTCACGCGCACGTAACGTCGACGTCACCGGGTTCGGACTGAAGCAACAGTGGCGATCCGCGACAAGCCGGTTACCGCAACGTGACATTCGCGTGTCGAATCCGTTGCCTGCGTCCGCGTACATCTCCGGTCGGGCCTGATCATGCTGTGGTCACGCCGAGAAACGCTCCCAATCTTTCTCCGGATGCAGGATCCATGCGCTATCCCTCTTCGATCACTACTCGAGCGCTCGTTGCCTCGTGTGGCCTGCTGCTGGCCGCCTGCAGCGACGACAATACCACCGATGCGCCGCAGATCGCTCCCGTCGCACTGAAGAACCAGTCCGTTACGCCGGCGCTGCTCAGATCACTGGTGTCGGGCGTCGAGATCTTCAGTCTGATCAGCAGCGACGACAAGCTCACCGGTTCACCGAACTTCGTCTTCGGCGGTTCGGCGGATGGTGCCGGCTTCACGCGCAACACCGACGGGTCGTTCTCGGCACTCGTCAACCACGAAGACAATTTCGCCGTATCGCGCGTTCGCTTTGACGCAACGCTGAAGCCGATCTCCGCTGACTATGTGGTGAACTCCACCGCGGGTCGCTATCGGCTCTGCTCCGCGACATTGGCCACGCCGGAGATTCACGGCTTCGGTCCCGTGTTCATCACGGCGGGCGAAAGCAACGAGGAATCTGAGATTCTTGCCGTCGATCCGTCCGCTGCGGCGAACACGCCCAAGTATCTGGCGGCGTTCGGTCGCTGGAACACCGAGAATGCGGTGCCGCTCCCCAAGACGGCGTACGCCAACCGCACGGTCGTCATCATCGGTGACGACGATTCCGGGGTGGAAGGCGGTCAGGTCGCGATGTATCTGTCGAACACCGTCGGCGATCTCGAGAACGGCAATCTCTATGCGTTGGCCCGCACCGACAACAACACGCGCGAGCGCGACATGGTGATCGGCCAGTCGTATCCCGTGCAGTTCCGCCAGATTCAGAACCAACGCACGCTCACCGGACGGCAGGTCAACCAGGCGACGGCCGCGTTCAATGCCATCCGCTTCGGTCGCACGGAGGATGTCGACTACCGCAAGGGTTCGGCGGAGAATGCGCGCGAGATCTATTTCACGGTGACCGGTCAGAACAACACGGGCGTCAACGCCGACTACAGTCGTACCAAGTATGGCCGCGTGTATCGGCTGCGCCTTGACGCGAGCAACCCGTTGCAGGGGACGCTCGAAGTGTTGATGGACGGTGACGATCGGAACGGTCCGGCGCGCCTGTTCCAGAACCCCGACAACATCTTCGTCGGCACGAATTTCGTATACGTGCAGGAAGACGACAACGGCTACGGCGACGAAACGCACGACGGCTATATCTACCAGTACAACATCGCCACGCGCGAACTGCGCCCGGTGCTCGAACTGGATCACCGCCGCACGCAGAGTGACGCCGCACTCTATAACGCGGTTGGTGCGCGTCCGGCCGGGAAGGCGGGGTGGGAATACGGCGCCATGATCGACGTGTCCACCGAACTCGGTCAGGACAACACGTTCGTCATCGCGCTGCAGCCGCATTCGTGGCGTGCGGACAAGTATCGCGGGGTCGATGGCGGCACCCTCCGCCCGACCGAGAATCAGGCCAGCATGCTCGTGGTGGTGAAGGGTTTGCCGCGCTGAGCATTCGAGCTCGCAGCGCCGGCGCTCGTCTCGCCGAGTCTCGCATCACCTGATCTCGCCTTACCTGACATCGAATCACCTGACGCCGGCCTGGGGCTCCTGCTCCGGGCCGGTGGCACATCAGCCCATGAATACAATCCGTACAAGCGCCATCCCACTGCTCGCAATCCTCGTGCTTGGCGCCTGTCAATCACAAACCGACAGGCGCCGCAGTACGTCAACAAACAACGCACAAGGCGACGCGCGCGCGCTACGCGTGGTCGCTGGCTGGCGCGCCGATCTCGACACGCTCGCAACACATGTCGCGCAACTCGACTCGGCCGTTGCCTCGCTCGATGACGCCGCCGGGGTCGCACGCGCGCGCGCCGCGTTTCGTGCGTCGCGCCAAGCATTCAAACATGCGGAAATCGGGTTGGAGTATTATGCGCCGTCCACGACGCGGTCGCTGAACGGGCCCGCGCTTCCCGAGGTGGAAGAAGAGGAAGGGCCGGAAGCGGTGATCCCGCCCACCGGGTTTCAGGTGGTGGAGGAACTCCTCTTCGCCGAGAATCCGGCGGCGGAGCAGGAGGAGCTGACGCAGGAGGTACGCGTCGTGCGTCAACTGGTCACGCGCGCGCAGACCATGATGGGTGCGCAGATCGCGAGTGACGATCGCGTCTGGGACGCGGCCAAGCTCGAGATCGCGCGCATCGTGTCGCTCGGCATCACGGGCTTCGATTCGCCCGTGGCTGGCGAGTCGCTGCGCGAGGCCGACGCCGCGCTGGAGGGCATTGCCCGCGCGCTGCACCCGTACCGGGATGCAGAAAGCAATTGGGCGACGCTCGACTCGCTGATGGATGGGGCGCGTGCGATGCTCACCGCGTCGAGCGATCGCGCGTCGTTCGACCATTTCGGATTCATCGTGTCGTACGCCAATCCGTTGGCCCACGCGATGATGGATGCGAGACGTGCATTGGGGATCGGGGTGCCGGTGGAACGGCGCGCGTTCGCGATGGACGTCGCCACGCTCTTCGACACGAACGCGTTCGATGTGCTCGCCTTCGCACCGATCGATGTGAAGTCGGAGCCCGCTGAGCGCGTGGCGCTGGGGCGGCAGCTGTTTCACGATGTGCGTCTCTCCGGCGACGGGTCCCGCGCCTGCAGCTCCTGCCACATCCCTGAGCGTGCGTTCACCGATGGATTGCCCAAGAGCAAAGGACGCACCGGACAGCCGTTGCCGCGCAACACGCCGACGGTGATCAACATCGGTCTGCAGGTGGGCTCGTTCTCGGATCTTCGTACCACGTTTCTCGAGGATCAGGTGACCGAGGTGGTCGAAAACGTCGACGAGATGCACGCCAAACTCACCGATGTGGCCAGCGCGCTGCGCAAGGATTCGTCGCTCACGACGCGGTTTGGCGCGTCGTTTGCCGCCTCCGAGTCTACCGCCGACTCGCTCATCACCTCGGCGCGCATTCGCAGCGCGCTGGCGGCGTACATGCGCTCGCTCACCCGATTGAACGCACCGATCGACCGCGCTCTGCGTGGCGAGACGTCGGCCATCTCCGTCGAGGTGCGCGAGGGCTTCAACGTCTTTGTCGGCAAGGGCAAGTGCGCGACCTGTCACTTCCTGCCGCTGACGAACGGCACTGTGCCCCCGATGTTTCAGAAGTCGGATGTCGAGGTCATCGGCGTGCCAACCCGCCCCGATACGGCGCGCGCCATCATCGATGCCGACGCGGGTCGCTTCCGGATCTCGCGATCGGCACCGCATCGTCATGCCTTTCGCACCCCGACACTGCGCAATGTGGCGCTCACAGCGCCGTACATGCACAACGGCGTCTATCGGACGCTCGAATCGGTGATCGACTTCTACAATCGCGGTGGCGGCGTGGGGGTCGGGATTCGCATCGACAATCAGACCTTGCCCCCCGATCCGCTGAAGCTGACGGCTGGGGAATCGCGATCGCTGGTGGTGTTGCTGCAAGCGTTGACGGATACGACCGGTACGCAGCGTCGCTGAGTGATTTTTGAGTGGTGCGACGACCACACGGCTGAGCATCCTTGCTCGTTCTGGCGACGGACCGTTCCTTGCGGCTCACGGGCAGCGCGTAATCGCTGTCATAATCACCCAACTCAACCAGGTCGGCGCTCATGTCGCTCGTTCAATGGTTCACCGTACGCACCCGCTCCGTCGCGATACTTGCCGCCGTCCTTCTCTCCGCGTGCGGACCGAAGGACGCGGAGATCAAGGCCAGCGCCGACTCCGCCATCGCGGGCACACCTGGCGTGACGGTGGAAGTCGCCGCTGGTGTGGCCTCGATTGCCGGGGAGTTCGCTGATTCCGCCACGCGGATGACCACGGAAGAAAAGGTGAAAGCGGTGAAAGGTGTGAAGTCGGTGGTGAACAACGCGACTGTCACGCCGCCGCCGCCGCCGGTGGTGATCTCGCCCGACGACGCGCTCTTGTCGAATGTCGCCACGGCGCTTCAGGCGTTCCCGACATTGTCGGCAACCGTCGCCGACGGTGTGATCACGTTGACGGGCGAGATCGGCAGGGCGGAGCTACCCATGGTGATGCAGGCGCTCTCTGCGTTGCAGCCCAAGAAGATCGACAACAAAGCCGCAGTCAAGAAGTAGCACGACTCACTGCACACACGACCAACTCCCATGTCGACTCTTCAGGAGAAGTACGCCGAGCTCGTATCGGCGGCGAATGTCAGCGGTGCGACGAATCTCGCCGTGCGCGCACAGGACAACGTGCTCTACATCGACGGCATCGTGCCCACCGGCGAAGCGAAGGACAAACTCTGGGCGATCTACGACAGGATCGACCCTGATTTCCGGAGCGGCGATCTCGTGCTGAATCTCGATGTGTCGCCCGCGGCTCCGTCCACTCGGCTCAAGGTGACGACGGAGAGTTCCAACCTGAACATCCGTAAAGGACCGGGCACTGATCAGCCTATCATCGGCAAGGCGGCGCATCATTCGGAAGTGACGCTGCTCAGCAAGTACAACGCCGAGTGGGCGCTGATCCGGTCGGAGAACAATGAAGAGGGCTACTGCTCGCTCAAGTATCTCTCGCCGATCTGAGTCCTTTTACCGACGGTCGGCGGTGCAGCGATGCCAGAACATGGCGTTGCTGCACCGCTGCGTTGTTCAGCCCAGCTCACCGCATCTCCCACGCACTCCCCTCGGGAAACTGCGCCCGCCACTTCGAGCTGCGGCGAGGCTCCGCCATCATCGGTTCCACCGCGTCGCGCCAGCGCGCATAGTGCGTGGTCTGCTTGTGCGCCGCCGGCGCGTCGTCGCTGCGATACACCTCGATCAGCACAAAGCGCGTCGGGTCGTCGTCCTGCTGCAGCACATCGAAGCGTACGACGCCCGGTTCCTGCACGCTGTGGCGCGCGTTGTCGAGAGTCGCTTCGCGAAACGCGTCGACCTGTGCGGCATGTACGTGCACGAATACCTGAACGATCAGCATGATGTCGGGAAGGAGAACGGGATCACAGAAGTACCGGCCGCTCGGATCGGCAAGGGCGGCAACAGAAACGGACCGCACGTGGCCGATGCATCGCCCAACGACTGGCCTCTTTCGCCACCGGGATGTAAGGTCACGCTACCTCGAACATCTCCCACCCGGAGTTTCGCGTCATGCCTACCATCCGCGCGCTGCTCGTCCGCAAAGGCACCAACATCGTCTCCGTGCGGCCGGACACCACCGTACTCGACGCGGCCACGCTCATGAACGAATGTGGCATCGGCGGTGTGCTGGTGATGGACCAGGGACAACTCGCCGGCATCTTCAGCGAGCGCGACGTCATGCGACGCGTGGTCGCGGCGCGCCGAGATCCCGCCAGCACGCTCGTCGGCGATGTGATGACCTCGAACGTAATCACCACCACCGCCGACGCGAAGATCGCCGACTGTCGCGCCCTCATGACCGAGCGTCGCATTCGTCACCTGCCGGTACTCGGCGAAGGCGGTATCGTCGGCGTCATCACCACGGGCGACATTCTCGCCTTCGAAGTCTCACTGCAGGAATCGCAAATCAACGAACTGCAGAAGTACGTCTTCGATACCCGTTGACGATTGGTACGCGAGGCGAACTACTTCGCGTCGATGATGACGTAACGCGCGAGACGCGACAGCTCCTTCGGACGAGCGCGCAGATACTTCGAGATATTGCGGTTGAACTGCTCCATCGACGTCCATGGGCGGTATTCGGTGAACTCATGCTTCCACTGACGCGTGCCCACGCCGATGCTGGCGAACGAATCCATCGTCGCTTCGGTGAACGTGTTCAGCTTGATCGGAATGAACAGGAACTGCTCCAGACGCGCCGCTTCTGTGGCGTTGGTTGCCTTGCCGACTGCTGACTGAAACGCGTCGAACGTTTTCCACGGACGACCGGCCTTGATCGCCGCTGCCTTTTTCGCATCGATACCCGGAATGAGCATCAACTCCGCATCGGGGCCGCGGTTCGCGTCGACGTGCACGAACAGCTTGCCGTACAGCTCCGTGCGCTGCGGCTTGGTGAGCGACTTGGATGCGAGCAGACTATCGAGTGACGCAATGCTCAGGATCGGGCGCGCATCCTTGAGCGCCTGCACGAGCGCGGCATTCATGTGCGGCAGTGCCATCATCGTACTATCGGCGGCGACGTTGGGTTCGACGAGCCCCATCTGCTTGCCGAGCTGTGCCGATGCGGTCGAGGCGAGAGTGAGTGACAGTGCGCCTGCCGCCAGCGCGGTGAACGTAGTTTTGATAGCGGACTTCATGACTCGGTCCTCGGGAAAGAAGTGTTGGATTCGCGGGTCTCGCCGCGAAATACCGGATGCCGAAAGACGAACGCCAGTCCGATGAGCGCGAGTAGCACCATCGTGCCGGGTGCAAGAGCTGGTGTGGATCCCATGATCGCCTCCAGATACAACTCGCGTCCAGAGATCGACGGGTTGGACTCGGCGGCGTAGACGAGGTTCCCGCGGAAATGCTGCACCACGCCGACTCCGCCGCTGACGAAGCAGAACACCAGGATAACGCGCAGCGTTCTCAGCGACGACCTGCTGCGCGACAGTCCGTACCACGCTGTCACCAACAACGTCATGCCGATGAGCGCAAACGGAATGAGCTGCCAGAATCCGTCGGTGTGCTTGAGCAGCAACAACTCTGCGGCCACACCGACGTTGCCGAGGACGAGGATGAAGAGCAGCGCCTGTCGAATGACGGCGACGGTGTCCTGTTGCGAAAGCTTCACGACGGTCTCACGACAGCGGCGTCACCACGAAACTCTCTCAGCGAAAAAGGGGCCGCGCACGCGCCGCAGTCACAGCCATGGTTCGACGGTGCTGCGGGTTGGAAGTTAAGCGAAACGTCGCCTCGCGCGTTTCCCCTCGCTGCGTCGCATATTCGTCGTATTCCGCGTACGCGGCTCCAGTTCACCTGTCCATTCCCGCCCTCATGCGCCTTCCTGTCCTCGTCCTGCTCCTCGTACCGGCGCTGGTGCACGGTCAGTCCGCTCCCGCGGCCCGCGCCAATCTCACCGGTGCGATGCAGTTTGATCGCGCCTTCTTCTCGTGGGAGGCAGGCCGGTATGTGGAGGCGCTCGATGACCTCAAACGACTGCTTGCGTCACCCGACGGTGCGGTATTCCATGACCGCGTCGCCGAACTGACCGGGGAGACCTGGCAGAGCACCGAGATCGCCAAGGATGCGCGCGCGCCGCGCTGGTCGCCGGATGGCCGGCATCTCAGCTACGAGACGGGTACACCGACCGCGCGACGCGTGAAGGTGGTGAGCGCTGATGTCGGCTTTCGTGTGCTGCTGGACGCGCCCGGGTTCTCTCCCGCGTTCGCTCCCGACGGACAAAGCGTGGCGTTCCTGACCGCGAACGGGGTCGGGCAGGCCGTCGTGCGCTGGGTGCCGCTGAGCAGCGCGAATGTTCCGGGCAGCGGACAGGATGTTCCACTCGACGCGGCCGCCGGTGCGTCGCTCACGCTGATTGGAGGTTCGCCGCTGCGCGCGGTGGTCATCACCGGCACCACGGGTGATTCGACGGCGATCTTGCGTGTGCGCGACCTCTCGACGCCGAGCGGCGCGTGGCAGACCATCGCCACTCCGGCAGCGCAGCCAGTGGATATCGTGCGCGCCACCACGGGCGACCGCGCGGTGGTGTTGCTCGGCCGTCGCGGTGCGTTTTCGCGTGCGCTCCCGGGCTTCGCCGGCGCGTCGCGTTCCGACGCCTTCGCCGATCTCCTGAGCACACCGGTGGGCCTGGCGCTGGGTGCGCGCATCCACGGTGCATCACCCGTGATCGCGCGCCAAGGCGGCGCCGTTGCGTGGCTCGTGGCCGATGGTGCGCGAACGCGTGTGCTCGCGCGTGCGGGGAGTGCAAACGACGGCGTCACCACCATCACCTCCAGCGAGACGCCGGTGCAGGGGCTCTCCATCGCACCCGACGGTTCGTCGTGTCGCGTGGTCCACCATGCTGCGCGAAGACTGGGAGATCATGACGGCGTCAGTGAGCGAAGCGGCCACGCCAACTCGGCTCACGCGCGAAATCCAGCACGACATCCTGCCGCAGTTTCTGTCGCCAACGCGTGTGCTGGCGGCTGTCGGTGAACCGCGTCATCGCCGCTCGCAGCTGTACGACGTGACGACCGGTGTGCGCACGCGACTCTTTCACAACAACTCCGTGCGCACCGTTTCGCCGGAGTACGAATGGGTGGCGTCGCCCGATGGCGCGCGTGTGGCCATCGTCGCCGAACGCGATGGCGATACCGTGACGCCGCATCGCCACCTGTACCTGGTGGACCTGAACGCGAAGGTCACGCATGACGCACTGGTGGCGCGCGTGGACTCGAATCTCACGGCGGAGCGCACGCGCCGCACGAATGCCGCGCGCATGTTCGCGCCGATTGCCGGTGCCGTGCGCGATGCCACAGCGCAGGTGGATGTGGGACGCATCTACTCGTACGAGAAGGCGCTCTTCGGCTTCGATTCCAAGCACATCGCGCAGCCCGGCAACGCGAAGGCCGTGGACTACCTGCTCAACACGTACAAGAGCTTCGGCCTCGCGTCGCACCTGCAGCCGTTCAAGACCGTCGCCGGCCGCCGGTGCGGACGACAACACGTCGGGCACGGCAATGATCCTGGAGTCGGCGCGTGTGCTCGCGACACGACCGCAGCCGGCGACGGTGATGTTCGTGTCCTTCACCGGCGAGGAAGCGGGGCTGCGCGGCGCGCGTGAGTTCGCGCGACGCATGAAGGATTCCATGCGCGTGGTCGGCGCGCTCAACAACGATATGATGGGATGGTCCAACGATCAGCGCATGGACAACACCATCCGCTTCTCCAACCCCGGCATCCGCGACGTGCAGCACGCGGCCGCGATGCAGTTCTCGGGGCTCATCACCTACGATGCGTTCTACTACAAGAGCACCGATGCGAATGCGTTGTTCGACGTGTGGGGGGACATCATCGGCGGCATCGGCTCGTATCCAATATTGGGCAATCCGCACTATCACATGACGCACGATGTGCTGGAAACGATCAATCACCAACAGCTCGCCGAAACGTCGCGCACGACGGTTGCCACGATCATGCTGTTGGCCTCGAGCCCTTCTCGGCTGACCGGACTCGATGCGACGGGCACCGCCGCAACATGGAAGCCGGCGGTAGAGAAGGGAGCGATGCGCTATCTCGTGCGCTGGGGGCCGGCGGCAGATCCAATGAAGTTTTCGCAGACGGCCACGTCAGCGCGTGCCACGCTGACGGGTGCGCAAGCCGGGTGGCGCGTGTCGGTGAAAGCGGTAAACGCGCGTGGCCTCGAGGGGTGGAATTGGGCGTCGGCGACGGTGCGTTGACCACGCACGGCCAACCACCACTCACAGATCAGCGATGGGTATGTCGAGACGTCGCGCCGCCTCAATCATGCGACTGTCATAGCTCGCAAGAGTCACCTGTTGACGCTGCGCGCGAAGAAACTCGATGGATGCGAGATGAAGGGCGTCCAACGTTCGGACCGCAACGGGAAATGGCTCAAGCGCACGAGCCAGCACCGGAGGCGCGAGTTCGAGGAATGCCAGTCGTTGAAGAAGTTCTCGGGCGTGATCGCCGTGCGTGCTTGCAGCACCTCGCGCGTGCAGCCGATTCCATAGCTCGTGTTCAAGCAGCCGACTGCTCACGAGCGTTTGGTCGCCAGCCGCGCCGCATTGCATCGGCCAAGAGCGCGTCGGATGTCATCGGCCCCCGTCCTTGTGGCGGGCGTAGTTCGGCCACGACACGATCGCGGTCGGTGACGAGTACGGTTTCGCCAGTCGCAACGATACGCACATACTCGCTGAGCTTGTTTTTGAGCACTTTGAGGCCGACTGTTCGCTCGACTCAACGTAGCTTCTGGGCGCTACCCTTTCCAGCGCACTGGAGCGGGCAGCGCCGCGCACGCGTCGTCTTGTCGCCCTCAGCTCGGACTTCGCGTCGATACTGACGACGCCCCCTTCTCGCGGCCGAGATACTGTCGGCCCAGCCAGACCGTCAGCGCGAGCCAGGCGATCGAGAGCGGCACCATCGTGAAGGCGAGTCCCGACAGGCCAAGTCCGAACACCGCCATCCAGGTGTACGACCACGCGCCCACCTGGTCGCCCAAGCGGTAGACGAACGTGTCGCTGAAGTTCTTGGCCTTGTACTTGTCGCTCCGACCGAGCACGGTGTACAACGCTTCGCGGCCCGGACGCTGAATGGCAAAATTGCCGGCGCGCCGAACGGTGTTGAAGACGACAAGCACGGCGAGTCCGGGCACGAAACCCATCACGCCGAAGCCCAGCATCGTGACGATGGGCAGCAACGCGAGCGCCGCGCCGACGCCCAGCCACTTGATGAAGCGACCGGTCACGAACAGTTGCGCGAGCAGCGTGAGTGCGTTGACGGCGATGTCCATCGCACCGAAAACGCGTGTACGTGCCGCGCGATCGTCACCAAACACGCGGGCGACGATGTCCACCTGCTGGAAGTAGAGAAACGTGGACGAAATCGTGTAGAAGAGCATCAGGGCCGCGATTCCCAGCAGATACGGCGACGATGCGATGTGTTTGATGCCGTCGAGCACACCACCACCGATTACCGCACTGGAGCCAGCGGTGGATGACTCGCTCCGCACGGGGGCTGTGTTGGTGGTGTCGTTGGCCAAGTTCGCGGCTGCAATGGCCGCCGCTGCGGTCGCCGCTTCCGCATTGCGCATCCCCGATTCGGCGTTGTCCAGCACGCGTGACGCGCGCACCGCGAGTTCGAGAATGACGGCCGACACCAACATCAGGTTGAGCGCACCAAGCCAGCCAACGAGCGCCGTGGTGATCGTCGCACCGGACATCGCGCCGATCGTGCCGCCCACCGCCACCACACCGAACAACCGCTTGCCCTGGCCCGGACGAAACACGTCGGTGAGCAGCGACCAGAACACCGACACGACGAACAGGTTGAAGATGCTCGTCCAGATGAAGAAGACGCGTCCGACCCAGACCGCCTGCGTCGCATCGACCGATCGGAAGACCAGGAAGAAGGCGACGAGGTTCAGCATGAAAAAGCGATACGTCCACCCGATGAACTGTCGCCGCTTGAGCTTCGACACGAGCGCGGTGTACAGTGGATGCACCAGCAGCATGCCGACCATCGTGCCGGTAAAGAGCCAGGCCAGCTTATCGGCGCCGCTGGCGGCACCCATGTCATCGCGAATGGGACGGATGACCGAGTACGCGCACAGCACGAGGAAGTTGTACGCCGTGGCCCAGACGAGGACTGTGCCTTCGCCGGGACGCGCGCCTACGCTGGCGCGGAGTCGCGCCAGCAGGCCCGTATCAGTGGTCATGACGTGGAGTGCGGGGAGTGGAGGGACTGCGGAACGAGCCATCGGGCGCACCGTAAAAGTGGAAGCGCGCCCGGTGTGGGATCACCGACTCGATGGCGGCGGAAGCGCGTCCACGAACTCGATGATCTGCTGTCGATGTGCTGCGGTGGGAAGACGTCCCATGCCGCCACCAATGTTGTCCAGCATGTTCTTTGCCTGACTGGTCGCTGGCGTGACGGCGGTGATGGCCGGATGGGCAACAATGAACTTGAGAAAGAACTGCGCCCACGTGGTTGCATCGAACTCCATGGCGAACGCCGGCAGCTCCTTCCCCGCAGCGCGACGAAACAGGCTGGTGCGACCAAACGGCGCGTACGCCAGCACGGCGATCTTCTTCTCGATGGCCAGCGGCAGGATCTTCTCTTCGACACCGCGATTGTCCGCCGCGTAGTCGATGCCGATGAAGTCGAGCTGCTCGTTGCGCATCACCTGCTCGAGCGCGCCATACTGGTTGTCGCTGGTGGTGGTGATGCCGAGGTAGCGGATCTTGCCCGCTTTCTTGTATTCGCGCAGGATCCCCAGCTGCGTTGCCGGGTCACCCATGTTGTGCACCTGCATGAGATCAATCGTCGGTTGCGCGAAGATCGCGAGCGACCTGTCGATCTGCGCGCGCGCGGCGGCCGGGTCGGCGGCGCCAGCGCCACGTCCGGCCACGTTCACTTTCGTCGCCCAGAAGAGCTTCTTCACGAGCGCCATCTCGTTGATCAGCTTTCCGGCCACCGCTTCCGACGCCCCGTACGACGGCGCCGTGTCGAAGACGCGCGCTCCCCCATCTGCCATGGCCTGAAAGACGGCCTTGAGCGCGCTCAGGTCCTCCGCGCGCGCCACTCGCGAGAATGTCGCGGAGCTGCCCAATCCGATGACGGGGATCATTTCACCAGTCGAAGGGATGGCGCGCTGGATGAGTTGACCCTGCGCCAGGGCCTGGAGCAGGCGCGGCGTGAGCCCCAGCGTCGCGCCGACGCCGGCGGTGATGCCGATGAAGTCTCGGCGATTGATCATGACCGTGTCCGGGGAGGTGTGCGGTGGGAGAAGCGCGTGGGCGCTGGGAGACGTCGTCCCCACATGGGCAACTACGGACGGGGGTTGCGTTGTGCTGTAGGAAAGGGACCCAGGCGGGAGCCGCCGCAAGCTGAGGAGCCGAACGTTCCGGATGAACCGCGCCTGACGCCACGAACTCCCGCAGAGTACTGCCAGAAGAGCGGACGCGCTCCGTTCCCCAACCCCGCTCCACCCTTTGCGAGGCGACATGGCAACGCCCCACCGTATCGCGCACTCCGTCGCGATGATCATCACTTCAGCGATCTTCGCCAGCTGCAACGACTCGCCCAATGTCGCCGACCCGGCCAACTCCGCCGAGGTGCGCGTGAGCGGCACCACACGCTGTGGACCGGCCGGCGGATCCTTCGTCTCGCTCCTTGTCGTCGCGGGCACGACGCCGGCTCCCATTCCGCCAGCGGGCGCCTACGATCCGGTGCACTTGCCTGTCTCGCGCGAGCAGCTCGGCACGCAGACGTTCACACTCGGCAACGCGATCTCCAACGCGATCTCCAACGCGGCCGCGCAACGCTGCCTTGCCAACGGCCAGTGCACGACCGCCGCATCCGGGACTGTCGCCACCCGCGCCACGTCGGTGGAAGGTTCGTTCGACGTCACCATGCGCATCCGGTGGTCCGCGACCGACAGTCTGGTTGTCAACGCAACAGCCGATTGGCGTCCGCAGTTGATTCTCTGCATCTGACGCCAATCGGCTGACGGACGTTCGCGTAACGTGCGCGTTCCTACTTTGCGCGCTCCTTCCACAGCTTGAGCAACGCCGCTTCGCGCTCCGGTGTGAAGCCCGTCTTCGTCGCCACCTGTCGTTCCGCCGGCAGCGTCTTCCACCAGGCGAGCGTGTCGCGCGCCGTGTCTTCCATCGGGCGGATCTTGAGCCCGGCCTTGAGTTCAGGCGTGAGATCGAAGCGTGCAAAGCCTGCCGTGCGCCCTTTCATCACCTGAAAAACGGGAAGCTCGCGCCCGTACGGATTCGCACCGTTCGCGCGCAGAAACTCGGCGTCCACCCAGGTGTAGCTCGGTTTCCCGCCGACGCCCTTCTGAACCCGCTGCAGGAACTCGTTGAACGGCATCCCCTTGTCCGGACCGACGCCGTTGAAGACGCCCATCGTCCTGTTTTCGACGAGCGTGACGCAGAACTGCACGAGGTCGCGCACGTCGATGATCTGCACGTGATCGGTGCCATCACCCGGCGCGATCATTTCACCGCCGCGCGCGACGCGCACCGGCCAGTACGTGAAGCGATCGGTATCGTCGTCCGGTCCGACGATCAGCCCTGGACGCACGACCGTCACGCGCCCCGGCATCGCCTTGTGTGCTTCCTTTTCGGCATACGCCTTCGCGTGACCATACGTCAGCGGCTTACCCGCTTCGATCGGTGCGTTCTCGAGCGTCAGCACCGCAGCGTCGGCGGTCATCGGCACGCGACTCAGTTCGTAGTAGACCGAACGCGTGGAGATGAAGAGGTACTGATCGGTGGAATCCTTGAGCAGATCCGCCGACAGCTTCACCCACTCCGGCGCACTGCTCAGCGATGCCGACTCGTCGATGACGGCATCCCACTTCCGTCCCTTCAACGATGCGAGATTGGTGGCGCGATCGCCCGAGAGTTCCTCGACATCCTTGCCGAACATGCCCGGCGCGC
>CAYWCJ010000061.1:0-16851 GCA_964456595.1 uncultured Gemmatimonas sp.
TGTTGTAGTAGAATCGGTTGCCGGGCAGCGTCACGACCT
Organism: uncultured Gemmatimonas sp.; assembly: GCA_964456595.1. Lineage (GTDB taxonomy): Bacteria > Gemmatimonadota > Gemmatimonadetes > Gemmatimonadales > Gemmatimonadaceae > Gemmatimonas. Next base: position 40 of record CAYWCJ010000061.1, read on the forward strand.
TGAGCGAGTCGTCGAGCCCCGACATCATCCCCAGCAGGTGGCGAACGGTGATGCGTGACTCAGTCGATGGGCTTCGCGACCAGCCGGCTCGGAGATAGCGCGTAACCGAGCTGTCGAGCGAAAGCTTGCCTTGCCGTACGACCTCGCCAGCGATCGCGCTCAACACGGACTTCCCGGCCGACGCAATGATCGAGTCCTTTCCGGCCGTCCATCCACGCCAATAGCGCTCGGCGACGATGCGTCCGCGCCAGAGCACCACCACGGCCGTCGTTTGCTGCGTGCCAGCCCAGTCGAGTGCACTGCGCAGGGCGACAGAGTCGTAGCCGAGTCGGACAGCCGACAGGGTGTCCCACGAGGACCCGTCAATCGGCGGGAAGTAGGGCGCAAGTGCCCGCGGATTTACTGGGGCCGAGGTGGTCGGGATCGGTGGCACGATGCCTACGGGATCGGAACCACCCGCGCATCCCGACGAGGTGGCCCAGGCAAAGGCCGAGGCAGTTGCCCAGCACAACACGAGCGGCGTGCGCCGCAGTTGCCGATGTGAGGTCATCGATATGGTTGACGAGCCAGTGTCGTTTGCGTTAACCGTTTCCCCACCGACGGCAGGCGCACCCTCGATCACGATAGCAATTCAGCCTGCTGGCGTCACTCCCTCCCTCGCGCATTATCTTCCCGGCATGCCACACAACCATTTTTACGTCGGGGTCGATCTCGGCGGCACCAACATCGTTGTTGGAGCCATGTCGGACGACGGCACGCTCCAATTCGGCATGCACAGCGAGCCGACGCGATCTGAGGAAGGCGCGGATCGTGTCATCGCGCGCATGGCGAGCATGGTCGAAACAACCATCACCACCACGATGCGCGAAACCGGAGTGGAACGCTCGGCGTTCGCGGGCGTCGGGATCGGTGCGCCCGGCCCACTCGATCGCGAGAAAGGCATCGTGAAGGTCGCGCCCAATCTGCATTGGCGTGACGTGCCATTGCGCGACAAGATGACGGAGCTGACCGGTCTGCCGGCCGCCATCGATAACGATGCGAACTGTGCGACGTACGGCGAGTGGTGGATTGGTGCGGCGCGCGGTGGACGCAACGTGGTGGGACTGACGATCGGCACCGGTATCGGTGGCGGCCTGATTCTCGATGGGATGCTCTATCACGGTTCGAGCGACATGGCGGGCGAGTTGGGTCACATCACCATCGACATGAATGGTCGTCGCTGCGGATGTGGCAATTACGGTTGCCTGGAGGCGTATGCGTCCGGCCCCGCGATCGCCGATCGCGCCCGTGAGGCACTGGAGTCCGACGGTGGCTCCATCCTCGCGTCGCTCGTCCACGGCGATCTCACGCGCATCACGGCGCAGACCGTCTACGACGCCTCGGCGCGCGGCGATGTGGTGGCGCGCGATGTCGTGCGCGATACGGCGCGTTTCCTCGGCACCGGCGTGGCCAATCTGCTCAACATCTTCAATCCCGACGTGGTGGTGATCGCCGGCGGCGTCACGCAGGCGGGCGATGCGCTGTTCGAGCCGCTGCGCGCGGAGGTGCGTCGTCGTGCGTTCAGGCCGGCCGTCGAGGCGTGCCGCATCGTGCCAGGTGAACTGCCGGGCAACGCCGGTGTGGTCGGCGCCGTGGCGGCCTTCCGAGCACAGATGGTATCGTGAGCGACGGAGGACCAGACGACGTTACGGTGAGGGCGCCGCCGCCGCGCGCTCGTCGGCGGGTCGGGGTGATTGGCAGCATGTGCTGGGATGTCATTCATGGTCGCGACATACGCGCAGTCCCCATCGAAGAGTGGGGCGGCATTTCCTATTCGCTCTCGGGACTCGACGCCGCACTGAGCGACGACTGGGAGATCGTGCCGATCATCAAGGTGGGCGATGATCTGGTGGACAAGGCACGCGCTTATATCCGAACGATGCGGCGCATGGCACCCGATGCGGCGCTCATCGCCGTACCGTATCCCAACAATCGCGTCGAGCTGCGCTACCTCGATGACGAGCGTCGCAGCGAGCATCTCTCCGGTGGTGTCCCCGGTTGGACATGGCTCGGACTCAAGCCTGTGCTCGATGCGGCGCGACTCGATGCGTTGTACATCAACTTCCTGAGCGGTTGGGAATTGGATCTCGAAACGACGCAGCTCATTCGCGCGCACTTCGATGGTCCGATCTATTGCGATCTGCACATGCTGATCATGGCCGTGCAGCCGGATGGGTTGCGTGTACCGCGTCCATTGCCGGATGTGGCCGCGTGGTGCAGCTGCTTTGATGTGCTGCAGGTGAACGAAGACGAGATGCAGATGATGGCGCCCGATCCGATGGCGCTTGCGGCGACGGCGATGGCGGCCGGCTGTTCCTGTTTGTGCGTGACCCTTGGCAAACGCGGTGCCGTGTACGTGGCGGCGCCCAATGTGGAAAGACTGCGCGATATTCCGCCGCGTGATGTCTCAGGAGTGATGACTGGGTCACGCGGTAGTGCTGGTACATTGGGCACCGTGCGAACTGGACTGATTCCCTCCGTGCCACCACGTATCGATGGCCCCGGTGACCCCACCGGCTGCGGTGATGTGTGGGGCGCAACCCATTTCTCCCGGCTGCTCGCGGGTGATAACTTCACCGACGCAATTGCCGCGGCAAATCGTGCGGCATCGCGCAACGTGGAACATCGCGGAGCCAGCGGGTTGTCGAATCATCTTCGAGGGGAGCTCAGCGCGTCGTGACGACTGTCATCAGCGTGCCGCCATCGCTCGACGAGCAAACGTTCGAGCTTGTCGTCGAGCAACTGGCGCCGGTGCCATTGGGCGAGAAGATCCTCGTCGATGCGCGTCACGCACGCTGGGCATCGCCGTTCGGCTTGACCGCATTGTTGTGCGTCGCGCAGTCACGACCCGAGCGCATGAGCTTTGCCGTTCCCGAGAACCCAGACACGGCCTCGTACTGGTCGCGCGCGGGATTCTTTCGTCATGCCGCTGAAGTGTACGAGCTGCTCGGCGCTGTGCCGCGTCCGCGCGAGGTGCACGAGTCCGACGTACTGCTGGAAATCACGCCCATCGTGAGGACGGACGACGTGCACGGCGTGGTCGGTCGCATCCAGCACAAGGCGGCGGATATTCTGCACGGCCAGCTCGGACTCGATACCGCCATAACGGGCGCGTTCGGGATGACACTCAGCGAGTCGTGCCAGAACATCGTCGAGCACGCAGGTCAGGGTGGATGGGTGGCGGTGCAGTCCTACAGCTACAGGAAGCGCCTGGGCCGTCGTGTCGTGGTCATCGCCGTCTGTGACGCGGGGGTTGGCTTCCGTGAGTCACTGGAGAGCGCGCCCAATCATCGGCGGAGCGATCGATGGGACGACGCCATGGCGCTCGAGGACGCGGTGTTGCGATCGGTCAGCCGCTTCCGTCACGGAGACGCCGGACGTGGGCAGGGTCTCGCCGGCATTCGCCGGTTTGTCGGGCGCTGGCATGGCAAGCTGACCGTACGCAGCGGTACGGCGCGCATTGCCGTGATTCCCGAATGGGACGAAGACCTGCCGATGACAGAATCGCTCCCCTTCTTTCCGGGTGCACAGATGCAGATCACGATCCCGGAGCGCATCGGCGAACCGACGCCGCGCGCGAAGACCGGTGCCAGCACGCGGCCGCGCCCGCGCGAGCGTTCGTCGTGAGCGGCCGATCATGAGTCTCCTCATCGACGTGGGCACGGTCCTGCGCGGTACCGTCTGCGACCTGTATTCGAATCTCGTCACACGCCCAACGGGTGCGGCGGTCCGTACGGCAATCGAACGTCAGGTCGTCGAGATCGGATCGCCGGTCGTCACCACGATCGATTTTTCGCAGGTGAACCTGCTCGACTTCTCCTGCGCGGACGAGATCGTCGCCAAACTCCTGCTCCGCTACGCAGCCGCGGACGGACCGACCGGCTATCTGCTGTTTCGTGGCATTCACGAGGGACATCTCGATCCGATCGAGACGGTGCTCGAGCGCCATATGCTCGCACTGGTCGCGTTGCACGATGGCATGGCCGAGTTGTACGGCGTGGTGACCGAAGAGGAACGACTGCACTGGGAGACGGTACGAGATCACGGACCCGTGCAATCCGACACGGTCGCGCGACTGCTCGACGTCGAGTGGGCCGTCGCCGAACAGCATCTCGAACGACTGCGCAATCGTCGCCTGCTGATGCGACACAGCGGCGGCTTTGCGGTGCCAGGCACCGGACCGGAGCTCACGTGAAAATCCCGACGGGTAAATCGGCGCGAAACCCGAATGGTTACGGTGGCTACTCGCCACCACTGCTGGTGGTCGGCTTCGTTGCAACGCGCGTCGCCGATCCGGAACGCGGTCCGCTGGTGCGCATGCGCGCCGAGGACGCGGCACTCCGGCTGGTGAGCGACGGCGAACTCGTGCGCATCGTGACCGATCGTCGGCAGGAGATCGCCGTGCTCCGTCTCGACGATTCGGTGCAGCGCGGCGGTGTGGTGTTGCGCGATGTGGTCGGTGCATCCATTTCCGAAGTCATTCGCGTCATCAAGCTCGACACAGACGCCGGCACCCGCGCGTGAAAGCTCGCGTGGACGCGCGCGCCAGCGTTTCGACATCGCTCGCGCGCGCGACTGTCGCCATACATGGCGAGACACTCGAAGCGCGGTTGGCAGCGCTCGACGGCGCCGAGTCGGCAGTCGTGCTCGGCAGCGGCATGGCGGCGATCGCCTGCACCATGCTGTCTCTGCTGCGGGCCGGTGACCACGTCGTCGTCAGCGATTGGCTGCATGGCGATGCACGACGGTTCTTTGAACAGGAACTGCCCGGTCTTGCCATCGAGGTCACGTTTGTCGATCCGACTGAAACACGCGGATGGCGGCGGGTAACCCGAGGCAACACGCGCCTGTTCTTCCTCGAATCCCCAGTGTGTGAAACAACGCGGGTGATCGATCTCAATCCACCGAGATTGCTCGCGCAGGAACTCGGCATCGCGCTGGTGGTTGATTCGAGTGCGGCGAGCCCGGTGAACTTCCGCCCGATTGAACAAGGCGCTGACCTCGTCGTGCAGTCGGCAGCAATGCTGCTGCACAGCGAGCACGGACTGCAAGCAGGGGTCGTGTGCGGTGCCGACGCCGTCATCGATGAGGTGCGTGGACGGATGTCCGTCTGGGGGCACATGCCGGACGCGATCCTGTACGCGCAGCTCGAGCGCGGCGTGCGCACACTCGACATCCGTGTGCGTCGTCAGTGCCACAACGCCGAACAGATCGCACGCTGGGCGGAGTCGCACGCCGCCGTGCAGTCTGTCTACTATCCGGGTCTTCGATCGCACCCCGATCACGATATCGCGGCCACGACACTCGACAACTTCGGCAATCAACTCGTGCTGGACCTGACGGGCGGAGCCAACGCCGCCACGGCCCTCGTCTCTCGCGTGCGGCTCTTTCGCCACCGTGCCGCGCTGGGTGGCGTATCGTCGGTGGTGCATGACGTCGGCGCGTTCGCGAACGCGATGCCCGGCGAACACGTCGTCGATGGTGTGGTGCTGCACGCGGGCGCCGTGCGGTTGAGCATCGGCATTGAAGAAGCGAGCGATCTGATCGCCGATCTCGCTCAGGCACTGGAGTAGCGCGTGGCCGGCATTCTGCGATTGACCAAGGTGACGAAAGAGTATCCGCGATCAGGCGTGGCCCTTCGTGATCTGTCGTTCGAGCTGGCGAAGGGGGAGTTTCTCTTTCTGGCCGGACACAGTGGCGCAGGCAAGAGCACGTTGCTCAAGCTCGTTTCGATGTCCGAGCGACCGACGTCCGGCGAAGTGAAGATCTCGGGATACTCCAGCGCGACGTTGGCGGCGCGCGAGTTGCCCAAGCTGCGACGGAAGCTCGGCATCGTCTTCCAGGATTTTCGCCTGCTTGCCGATCGCACGGCCGAGGCCAACATCGCTTTCGCGCTCGAAGTCACCGGCGCACCGCACGCGTCCATCGGACCAAAGGTGGCGCGCCTCCTGACGCAGGTGGGACTCGCCGCGAAAGCGACCGCGTTTCCGCACGAGCTATCCGGCGGTGAGCAGCAGCGGGTGGCCATCGCCCGCGCTCTGGCCAACGATCCGTTCGTGCTCTTGGCAGATGAACCTACCGGCAACCTCGATGACCGCGCGACGCGCGGCATCTTTCAACTGTTGCGCGAGATCAATGCATCGGGCACGGCGGTGGTGATGGCCACGCACGACGTCACACTGATCGAATGGAGCGGGCTGCGCTTCCTGGAGTTGGAGAAGGGCGCGCTCATGTACGATGGCAACGACGCCGCGCGGCTGGTGGCCGACCTGCGAGGTCGCCGATGAGACTCGCCTTGCGCGAGGTGCTGCTGGCGTTTCGTCGCGCGCCGGTGCTGGCCTTGCTTGGCATCACCACCATCGCGTTTTCGCTGTTCGCGTTCGGCCTGTTCGGACTGGTGGCCATCAACATTCGATCGGCGTTGCGTGAAGTCGAGAATCGCGTGGAGATCCGCGCCTTCCTCACCGAGGGGGCGAGCGATTCGGCGGCCAGTGAAGTCGTGGTGGCGATGCAGCGTCTGCCGCAGGTGGCCGATGTCGGCTACGTCAGCCCGGACTCGGCGTTGGAACGCGCGCGTGCGGAACTCGCCGAGTTTCGCGACGTGATGGACAGTACCGTGCTGCCTGGGTCGATCGAAGTGCGGCTCAAAGAAGGTGCACGCGATCCGGAAACGATGCGCACGATCTCGGGGAAGCTGACCGCGTTCCCGGCCGTGGACGACGTGCGCTATGGACAGGAGTGGGTGGAGAAGTTGTATCGCATTCGCACGATCGCCGGTGTGGCCGGCTCGGGGCTGGCCGTGGTCTTTGCCCTCGTCGCGGTGATCATCATCGGCGCGACGATTCGGATGGCGATTCTCGCACGTACGCGTGAGATCGAGATCATGCGCATGGTCGGCGCGACAAACGGGTTTGTGCGATTGCCGTATCTCATCGACGGCGTGCTCAAGGGCGTCACCGGCGGCGTGTTGGCGGTTCTCCTCGCGTATGCCGCGAATTCCGTCATCTCGCGCAATCTCGTCGTCACCCAATTCTTCAGCGCACAACAGATCGCGCTGGGGATCGCGGCCGGCGCTCTCATCGGGTTCGTTGGCAGCTGGTTCTCGGTCGACCGCCAGCTGCGTCAGGTCTGGCGAGACGCGTGACGCGGTCGGCCATGCGTGGCGCGCATCGCGTGCGGCGCGCGTTCAGAGGCGTCGTGCTGCTCATCATCGCGGCCGTTGTGGAAGCGCCGACGGCGCAGGCGCGGCAGCAGCCGCCCGCGACAAGTGCTGAACAGCGTCTGCGACAGCAGCAGGATGAGCTGGATCGATTGCGTCGCGAGCGTTCCGCATTGGAGCGGCGCATGGATGAACTGCAGCGGAGCGCGCGTACACTGGCCGACGAGGTCGAAAACCTGGAGGCGCAGCGACTGACGACCGTCCGGCTGGTCGAAACGCTCGATCGGCAGCTGGCCGCGATCGCGCGCGAGGTCGAAGAGGCGGGAGCGGGATTGTCCGAAGCCGAGGTCGAGTTGCAGAGCAAGAAGGATATCCTGCATCGACGGATGGTGGACATCTACAAGCGCGGAAGTCTCTTTGATGCGGAAGCCATGTTGTCCGCGCAATCGTTCGCATCGCTCGTGGCGCGTTACAAGTATCTGCACGAGCTGACACTCAATGACCGTGCGTTGGTGCGACGCGTCGAGGCGTTGCGCGACAAGATTGCGGCTCAACGCCTGCTCCTGGTACGCTTGCAGCAGGAGATTGAAGCGAATCGCGCCGAGAAGGAGCGTGAGGCGCAGCGACTGCGTGGACTCGAGTCGAATCGCAAGCAAAATCTGACCGTCGTACAACGCAGAACCGAGACAGCGCGCGCGCGCCTGACGCAGCTGGTCCGTGATGAAGCGCGAGTGGCCGGCGTGATTGCCGCGCTGGAGACCGCGCGTCGCCGGGCAGAGATGGCACCCAACGCGCGCCCCGCGCCGCCGTCGAGCATTCGCACGTCCGATCTCGGCAAGCTCGACTGGCCGGTGGACGGGACGATTCTCTATCGCTTCGGTCGTGTGGTGAATCCCAACAACACCACGACGCGATGGAATGGCGTCGGTATTGGCGCAACGGTGGGGTCGGCCGTGCGCAGCATCGCCGCCGGTGTGGTCGTGTTGGCGGACGCGGTCGGGACCTACGGACCGACGGTGATCGTGCAGCACGGTGGTGGCGACTATTCGGTCTACGGCTCACTTTCCCGCATCGATGTGCGCAAGGGTCAGGACATCGCCAAGGGTCAGTCGATCGGCACCGTCGGCGCGACGGATCCGGATTTGCCACCGCACCTGCACTTCGAGATCCGCCCCAAGGGTCGAGCAGTCGATCCGTTGGAATGGTTACGCGCGCAGCGCCGCTGACACGGCATACGTCTACAACTATTACCGATGCCCGCCAGAAAAGCTGCGAAGTCGACGCCAGCACAGGCCGCGAAGACGGCGAAGGTCGCCACCCGCAAGGCCCCGTCTCCCAAGGCGCCGCCCATCGATGCACCGATCGTCGTCGATGCCGGTGACGCGTCACGTGATCGGTCGCCACTCGGCGCCCACGTCTCCGTCGCCGGTGGCACATGGGAGTCGGCGGCACGCGCGCGTGAGATCAGCGCGACCGGGTCGCAGATCTTCACCAAGCAGGCGAACCGCTGGGTGGAGCGCGAAGTCGAAGCCGACGAAGCAACGCGCTATACGACCGCCATGCGAGAGACGACGGTGCGCTGGAGCTGCGCGCACGATTCATATCTGATCAACCTCGCGTCCCCCGACGCGGAATTACGTGCCCGTTCCGTCGACAGCTTTCGCGCGGAATTGCGTCGCTGTCATGCACTCGGCCTGGATGCACTCGTGTCGCACCCCGGCAACTTCATCGATGATCGCGCCAGCGGACTTGCACGTAACGCCGACGCAATCATCGCCGCACTGGAATCCGAGCGTGGCCCGACGATACTGCTGATGGAACTCACCGCCGGCCAAGGCACCGTACTCGGCTCCACGTTCGACGAGATGGCCGACCTGCTCTCGCACATTCCCGCCGAGCTGCGGTCGCGCGTTGCTGTCTGTCTCGACACGGCGCACGTGTGGGCGGCCGGCTACGACCTCATTGCCGACTATAACGGCGTCATCGCGCGCTTCGACGACATCATCGGCCTTGCCCATCTGGGCTGTCTGCACCTCAACGACTCGAAAGCGAAACTCGGCTCGCATCTCGATCGCCATGAACTCATCGGCGAGGGAACGATCGGTGGTGACGTATTTCGCCGCATCATGACCGACGATCGACTGGCGACAATCCCCAAGATCCTCGAGACGCCGAAGGGCGATACGCCCGCCGAAACTGACGGGCGCATGCTCCGGTTGCTGCGCAGCTACGCCGCGGGGTAACGACGTAGCGGCACGACTGAGTTCACGAACCAGTCCACGCGATTCGAGTGATGCTTCAATACAACAGCTTGTACACGACACTCAGATTACGTCCGGGGTTGTTCGCGAAACTCTTGATGCGACTCGTGGCATCGCGGTATTGCTCATCGAGCACGTTGTCCGCACGCACGGTAAGCGAATGCACCGTGCGACCGCCGAGCGTGAACAGCTTTGTCGCGCTCAGGTTGAGCAGGGTGTACGGATCGGTGGCGACATCGATCTCGTCCCCACTGACCTTGTTCTGACGGAAGACGCGCCGCGCGTCACCACCGAACGACAGCTTGCCGTTGTCATAGCGCAGCGACGCGCCGAGCCGACCGGCCGGAATGAACGGCAGATCGCCGGACCCATCACGAAACATCGCGCGTGTGAAATCGCCCATCACGCCGCCGACCAGCCGGTGCACGAGCTTCGTCTCCACCTGCCCTTCAACACCGTACAGTTTCGCGTCGGCTTGCACGTAGGTGACCAGCGGTACCGGTGCGCCGTCTTCGTCGGCCGTGCCGACTGCGAGCGGCCGGATGTAGCTGTCGATGAGATTGAGATACGTGTTGACCTGCGCGAAGGTGTTCCCGGACTGTGCGCGCAGTCCGGCTTCGAGCCCCGTGCTCTGTTCCGGAGTGAGCGTCGGGTTTCCGCGGTCCACGGTGCCCACGGCGGCATGAAAGCCGTTCGCAAACATTTCCTCCACCGTCGGCGCACGGAAGCCGCGTGACGCATTCGCCGTCAGCGAGACGTCCTGCGTGAGTGGCACGCTCACACCGACCGAGCCCGCGAGGTTGTCAAAAGTGCGCGACTGCGTCGGCCCGAATCGCTCGATGGCGACAGCGTCAGCGGGATTGGTGCGGATGGCAAAGCGATCGTACCGTGCGCCGATCTGCAAACGCGGCGCATGCTCCTCGCCGTCAACTTTGGCGAGCGGAATCTCCTGAAAGACGAACACGGCGATGTTGTTGTTCGACGCGCCAGGCGTGAACGCTTCCTCGCCGGTTGGCGTGTATTTGCGGAACAGCCCCTGCACGCCGACGGCTCCGGTAGACGAGCCGAACTGCGTGCGGCCGAGGATGTTCACCGTCTGCGTATTGAGCGCGAAATTGGTGCCGATTTCGCCCGTGGGTTCGATCTCATTGTGCTCGTACTGCTGCACGGTGCCGTCGATACGCAGACTGGCCATCTTCGCCAGGCCGGTATTGATGCTCGACTGCAGGGCCGCCATCCGACGCACGCCATCGAGGGTGATCGCTTCGTCGTCGGGCGCGTGCGGCAGGCCGTATCGGAAGCCCATCTGTCGATAAACAACACCAACGGATGCACGCGGCCCGACGTAGCCGCCGCCGACGGCAAGATTGTCGGTACGCCCGTTCGTGTTTGGCTGCGTGGCGCCGCCGCCCACGCGCATGTCCTCGAAGCTGCGCGCACCACCGCGCGCGGTGAGGGCGAAGCGCGTGGAGAGCGGCAGTGTGATTCCTGCGGCACCGACACCGCCGGGCGTGACCGATTCACCCTGCCCCATCAGATATCCGGAGGCGTGTGCCGGAATGCTTGTCGGGATGTCGTTGGAGATGACGTTGACGACGCCGCCGAGGGCATTGTTGCCATACAGCAGCGATGCGGGACCACGAATGACTTCGATGCGTTCGGCGCTGCTCGGATCGACGGCGTTGAGGTGATCGCCCGCCGCCGCCGACAGATCGCCGGCGCGCTCACCGTCCTGCAGCACGAGCACACGTTCGCCGGTGAGTCCGCGAATGACCGGCGCGTTGGCCAACGGGCCGTTGAATCGGGTGGACATGCCAGGCTCGCCGGCGAGTGTCTGTCCGATCGATGAACTGAGCGCGCGTTGCAGTTCCTTACCGGAGAGCTGCGCGGTGGCTTGCGTGACGTTGAGCGGATTGGCACCGGTTGGCGTGGCCGTCACGTTCACACTCGACAGTCGAACCGTCGACACGCGCAGGACGATGTCGACGCGCACCTCCGCTCCGCTGGTGGCGACGGTGATCACCTGGTGCTGGCTGGCGTAGCCGATGCGGATGAAATCGAGGTGGTACGTGCCCGGGGGCAGATCGCGCAGCACGAATTCGCCGCGATCATCGGTCAGTGCAACGCGATTGGCGCCACTCACCACGACCTGCACGTTGCTGAGTGCTGCGCCGGCGGTATCGCGCACGATGCCGATGACGACGCTGGCCGTGCGCGGGACGCCGGCCACGGTGTCTGCTGGCGCGTGCGGTGTGATCGCTGCGAGCGGTGACGGTGCGAGCAGCGCGGAGGCGAGCAGCGCGGAGGCGAGCAGCGAGGTTACGGACAGCGCCCGCGCGTGCGACGCAATACGTGGGAACGACGAAGGCGAGACACGTCCGGCGACAACCGGACGCACGGCAGGGTGCGACATGTGCGAACTCCACGTGAATTGGCAGCGCACGCACGAGTGGTGCGCAGAGGCGCGCATCGCCACAGTGGCGATGCGGTTGAACTCAGCCTCGTGAAGCCGGTGGAGCGCGTTGTGATGCGAGGCGCGGAACAGCCGCCGCGTGCGGCACCTCGCGAGACGCCGTGGCGGACGCGGTCGTGACACAGGCCGGCGCGCCAGGGTGTGCCTGCGACGGCGTGGCGTCGGGAGATGTGGCGACGGAGCAGAGCGCGCAGTCGTGTTGATGCACGAGTGCGCATCCGGTCCCGGTCTCCGACTCGATGTGCGCATATGGTGTGCGCTGGTCCATCTGCCACGCGTCCGCTATCGCCGCCACCGAAGGGGCGACGGCCTGGAACAGCGCCAGCAGCACCAGAATCCGCGACAGGCGCGGAAACCGAGTGAAGGACAAGTCGAGTAATCCCACGAGCCGTGTTGCCTTACCGGGAAGAGCAGTGAATGCGTCGCGAGCCGTTGCTGATCATACGCGCGAAAGGATAACCTGCTGCACAAGTGCGACTACGCGCGCTTTCCTCCCCGCCCTGCCTCGTACCCTCGTGATACTCCGGCGACTCCTGTTCCCTCTGCTGCTCTTCACCGTGGGCGCGCCCTCCCGCGCGGTCCTCGCGCAGGGATCAACGGCGACGGCATCGGCGACCAGCCGCGGAGCGTGGCGCGCGACCGCAGAAGTTGGCGGCGTGTTCGGCGGGACATGGCTCGAGGGCCTCTCTGCCCCCACCGTCAGCACCGACGCGGGCGCGACCATCGGTGTCGGGCTCAAGCGACGCGTCGCCGATCGCGTCACCGTTGGCGCAGCGCTTTCGGTGGGCTCGCAGGCCATCTCCCTGGCGGAAGGGGGCACGCAGTGGTCGGGCGGCACACTCACCGAGGCAAACCTGCAGGGGGTGCTCTCGTTCCTGACCTCGCAGGGCACGCCGCTCCGCCCCTCGCTCGACCTGTCCGCCGGGCTGACGGTCCTTTCCGGCGCTCGCGATGTCGCACCCTTTCGCGACGCGTCGCGCATCGCTCCACTCGGCGAAATCGGCCTCACCGTTCGGCGCCTTGAGCATCGCGTCGACCGGCAGGAGTACGCCCTCTTCGCGCGATACGGCGCGGTGCGCATGCGCGGTTCGGCCACTGCGGTGCCGCTCACGTCGGCGAATGCTGCACGTGGAAGCGACGGCGCAGGATGGGTCGGACGCTGGCGCGCAGGACTGCAGGTGACCCGATGAAACGGTCGATCCTCCTGCTCGTCGTGGCGCTGCAAGCCTGCGACGCGCCGACCGCCACACGCCCGGATTTCGCCTACGATCCGACGCTCCTCACCGGCGGTCAACTCTATCGGTGGACGAGCGGTCAGCGGCTCGCCGTGTGGGTCGAAAGCGGCAGCACGATGGGCACGCTGGACCTGGGTCAGGCGGTGCGCGAAGCGATGACGAGTTGGAACGCGGTACCTCTGTTCGCCGAGTTCACGCTCGTATCGGCCACCAGCCTCGCGGAGGCAAACATCGTCGTCTTCGACCGCGCGACGGCCATGCCGCTGACGGCCGCCAGCTGCACCTACGACCCCCGGAACTCCGCCGGCTACACCTATTTCTGCCCGAGCGGGTCGACGCCGGCCCGCGCGACCACGCTGGCGCTGCCATCGGGTGGTGCCAGCACCGTGACTGTGCTCATTCGGGTGGACCGTGCGCGCGTTGCCGACCAGCGCGGCTACGTTTCGCTCGTCGCGCACGAACTCGGCCACGCACTCGGCATCGGCGGCCACAGCGATCTCGCCAGCGATCTCATGTTCGGTGCGCCGACCGTCGCTTCGCCAAGCGCGCGCGACCAGCAGACGCTCCGTTACCTGCTTGGACGGAAACCCGACATCTCGCTCTAGCGACGAAGGCGCGCGCCTTCGGACTCATATCAAACGAGGCAAAAGTCAGGGGAAGGCTGGTTGAACCGAGAGCAGTTCCCGGGCATGTTTCGCACTCCGGCGAAGTGGCCGGGTCCCACCAACCAATCGCGCCATCCGAACATGACGCTGCCGTCGTGTTCGGTGGTTGAACATCTGGACCACAGGACACGACGCTTGCACGACGTCGCCGTCCGATCTCATACAGGGGAGTCGCGCGCATGGCGACACAAGTAACGCCGTCCACCACCAGCCCTCGGGAAAGCGCGCAGGGTCTCGCGCCGCAGGGACTCTCGCCCGGCGGAAAGGTGCGCTGGAATTTCGTCGCACCGGAGCTCGTGGAGGCAGCGATTCGTCGCAGCGAAGGACAGCTGGCGGAGATGGGCCCGTTTGTCGCGGTGACGTCGCCGCATACGGGTCGCTCCCCCAACGACAAGTTCGTCGTGCGCGACGACAATTCGAACACGGATGTCGACTGGGGCAAGGTCAATCAGCCGATCGATCCCGCCCACTACGCGTTGCTCAAGGCCGACGTGCAGCAGTACCTGAACGGACTCGACGAATTGTTCGTGCAGGATCTGTACTGCGGCGCCGATCCGTCCACGCGCTTGAACGTGCGCTACGTGCTGCCGAACGCATGGCATGCGAACTTCGTGCGCAACATGTTCATCCGTCCGGCGATCGAGGAGCTCGCGACATTCGCGCCCAACTTCACGGTGTATCACGCACCCGAGTTCAAGGCCGATCCAGCGAAGCATGGCACGCGCACGGGCACGTTCATTGTGCTCAACCTGTCGGAGCGCGTGATTCTCATTGGCGGCACGCGCTACGCCGGTGAACTGAAGAAGGCGATGTTCACCGTGATGAACTACCTCCTCCCCAAGCACGGCGTGCTCTCCATGCACTGTTCGGCCAACATCGGGCCCACGGGAGACACGGCGCTCTTTTTCGGATTGTCGGGCACGGGCAAAACGACGTTGTCCGCCGACCCCGAGCGCGGTCTCATCGGCGACGACGAGCACGGCTGGTCGAGCGAAGGCACCTTCAACTTCGAAGGCGGCTGCTACGCCAAGGTGATCAACCTGTCTGCGGAGAACGAGCCGGACATTTATCAGACGACGCAGATGTTCGGCACGGTGCTCGAGAACGTCGTGCTCAACGAGCCGTCGCGCACCGTGGACTTCGGCAATCAGTCGATCACCGAGAACACGCGCGCGTCATACCCGCTGCACTATATCAGGAATCACGTGCCGAGCGGGCGCGGTGGTCATCCGAAGAACGTCGTGTTTCTCACCGCCGATGCGTTTGGTGTGCTGCCGCCGATTTCAAAGCTCACGCCGGATCAGGCGATGTTCTATTTCCTCTCCGGCTACACGGCCAAGGTCGCAGGCACGGAGACGGGTGTGAACGAACCGCAAGCAACGTTCAGCGCGTGCTTCGGCGCCGTGTTTCTGGTGTGGCATCCAACCAAGTACGCGCACATGCTCGGCGAACTGCTGCGCGAGCACAATGCGCAGGTGTGGTTGGTCAACACGGGATGGACCGGCGGCGCGTACGGTGTGGGCAAGCGCATGAAGCTGTCGTACACGCGTGCGATGGTGCGTGCGGCGCTCAACGGCACATTGGCCAAGTCCAGCACGAAGACCGATCCGATCTTTGGCCTCAACATCCCGACCGTCGTCGAAGGTGTGCCGAGCGAGGTGCTCGAGCCACGCGACTGCTGGGTGAACGGCGCGGAATACGATGCGCAGGCACACAAGCTGGCCGAGATGTTCCGCGAAAACATCAAGAAGTTTGGCGAGGCGGTGTCTCCGGCGGTGTTGTTGGCCGGGCCGCACGCGTGGAATCACGGGTAATCGATCGCCGATCGGTTCCGGGCAGCTGAGCAAAGACGAACGGGGGCGTCGCCTGAGCGATTCCCCCGTTCGTATGCAGTCGAGTAAGCGCTACACGGCGGTGTTAATGGGAGCCTGGTTGCTGGCCTGGTTGCTCGCTTGGTTGCTCGCCTGGTTGCTCGCCTGGTTGCTCGCCTAGTTGCTCACCACGCGACGCACCTTCTCGATGAACACGTTGCGTCCTTCGCGCGCGCTCAGGAACACGACACCACCCGGGCCGAAGCCAACGATCGTGCGGTTCGGCGGCAGCTTGATGCGCTCCACGAGCTCGCCCCTTCCATTTACGACGTCGTAGACGAACTGGAACGTCGGTGGTGTGAACCCCGCAAAGCCGGCACCACCGCGCCCACCCGCGGCGGAGTCGGGGCGTGTGGCGCCTGCGGCGCCCGCCGCACCGGCTGCCGTGCGACCGGCCCCTGCGGTCGCCGGCTGACGTGCGCCAATACCGGCGCCTGCACCTGGCGGGCCTCCCGCGCCACCCATGCCCGGCATGCCGCCACGACCGCCACCACCGAATCCGGCTGCCTGCTGCGCCAACTGTGCCGCAATGGACGACGTCGCAGGAAGTATCCAGATGTTGCCGTCGTGATCCGCGAGCGTGGTACCCGGACGAATGGGCGGCACGTAGTCGGGAAGCTTGTCGGCGCTCACCGGCTCGAACGAGGCACGGAACCCCCGGCCACCGCCCTGTGCCTGCTGCGCGGCCGCGCGATCGCTTGCTTCCTTGGCCGTGACCTTGAGCGAATCAATGAGCTTCGTCTTCTCCTCGTCCGTGATTCGCTTCCAATCGAACGGCAACTTGGGGCTCGAGGTGTGGGAGCCATCAGGCGCGAAGTAATCCACGTGATAGTCGAGCACACGCACGACCGCGAGTGTACCGTCGGACATCAGCGCCCAGTCGTCGCCCTGCGGCAGCGGATTGATCCTGGCGATCATGCGCATGCCACCATCGTCGGTTTGCGACATGGTGATGTCGGTGCGCGGGACCTTGACCCATGCGAGCGTGTCGGCCTTGCGCGTCTCGAAATCGGCGCGAATGACCGGCACCGAATCGGGCTGCGCAGGAGGCGTCGGGCCACGTCCGCCGGCCGACTGCCCGCCCGGCATCCCACCGCCGCCGCTCGCGC